>CAZTCS010000170.1:0-5997 GCA_964611995.1 uncultured Sediminibacterium sp.
GTTTTAGCGCCGATGAACATGAGCAGACTCAGTTCTGGGGTACATTAATGTATAACACCATTTTCTGGACCCTGGTTTGTAATGCCAGCATGTTCTTTATTTGCGTAACTACCCTGGCAATGGGAGGTTGGCAGCAGTCGTTCCGTCGTATCCCTGAAGCCATTTCTACCATGGTACCTATTTTTGGTGCCATTACTTTCGCCGTTTTAATTTATGTGGTATTAGGTCATAAGCACCATATCTACCATTGGTTAGATACTGAAGCTGTTGCTAATGACCCGATTCTGAAGGGTAAAGCGGGCTTCCTGAATCCTGTATTCTTCATTATCTGGACAACACTTACCATTGGCTTATGGAGCCTGCTGGGATGGAGAATGCGTCAACTGAGCAGTGAAGCTGATGAAGCTCCAATGGATGCTGAGAAAGGCGCAAGTTATATCTGGAGAAATACCATCCGCGCAGCCTTATTCGTAGTTTGGTTTGCTTTAACGGTTGGTTCAACTATTCCATGGTTATGGATGATGAGTATCGATGCACACTGGTATTCTACCATGTATAGCTGGTACACATTTGCAAGTTCATTTGTTTCTGGTATGTCGCTCGTTGCATTATGGGTAATCTACCTGAAAAATAAAGGCTATCTGGAACTTACTTCACAGGAACACCTGCATGATATTGGTAAGTTCATGTTTGCCTTCTCTATCTTCTGGACCTACCTCTGGTTCTCACAGTACATGCTGATCTGGTATGCAAATATTCCGGAAGAAACCGTTTACTTCAAACACAGGGTTCAGGGACCATACAAAGGAATTTTCTTTTTGAATTTAATCATCAATTTCCTTTGTCCGTTGTTAATATTAATGAAGCGTTCTGCAAAGAGAAATTATACACTCATAACATTCATGGCTGTATTGATCATCTTTGGTCACTGGATCGATTTCTACCAAATGGTAATGGGAAGTCTCTCTAAAGAGCATGTTACCCTTGGTTGGTTAGATTTTGGTATCCTGAGTCTGTTTGTGGGTATGATGATTCTTGGTGTAGGAAAGGCATTAACTAAAAAATCACTGGTTCCGAAATATCATCCTTTCCTGAAAGAGAGCGTGATACACCAGGTTTAGTTGTTAATTTGAAAATTTGAAAATTTGGAAATTTGAAAATTATAAAGAGGGAGAAAATTAGAAAATAGCACTTAAAGGCATTTTCAAATTTTCAAATTCTCAAATTTTCAAATGGATTAAATACTGATAGCATTATGACAATGTTTTTAACCATAGCTGTAATCGTACTGATCTTTGTAGTGATTTTTCAGATCGCTAAGGCGAGCGAATATGTATCAGTACTGAAAGGAGAAGAAGTTAGCCGTAAGCAAAACAATAAAATCAATGGCTTCCTGATGATAGGATTCCTGGTTTTAGGTTTAATCGGAGTATGGTATTGCAATAAGCTATACTATGGCAAAACACTTCTAGTGCAAGATGCTGCCAGTGTGGAAGGTGCACGTGTTGACTCAATGTTATGGGTTACGCTTGCTGTAACTGGTGTTGTGTTTATCCTTACACAAATCGTTTTATTCTGGTTTGCCTACAAATACCAGGAGAAAGAAAATAATAAAGTTTATTTCTTCCCACACAGTACTAAACTGGAAGTTATCTGGACCGTTATACCTGCCATTGCCTTAACAGTGCTGGTAGTTATTGGTTTGCGTAACTGGTTCCTTTTCACTGGTGAGCCTCCAAAAAATGCGATGGTTGTAGAAGTTACCGGTAAACAATTCGGATGGATTTATCGTTATCCAGGTAAAGATGGTTCATTCGGTAAAAAATACTTTAAGAACATCGATAATGCAAGCAATAGCCTTGGTTTGATCTGGGAAGATAAACTCGGACATGATGACCTTGTAATGGAACAAACCATGTACCTCGTAAAAGGACGTCCTGTTAAACTGATTATCGGATCAAGAGATGTGATTCATGATGTAGGTCTTTCTCATTTCCGTATGAAAATGGATGCTGTTCCAGGTATTCCTACTACCATGTGGTTTACTCCTAAGTACACTACTAAGGAAATGAAGGAAATGACCAAGAATCCGGATTTCCAATACGAAATCAGTTGCGATCAGATGTGTGGTAATGGTCACTATTCAATGAAAGGTGTAATTGAAGTAGTAGAGCAGGAAGAGTTTGATGCTTGGATGGTTAAACAAAAACCTTACTACGCGCAGCAATTCCCAGCAGACGAATCAGCGCCAAAAGCTGCAGCTGATACAAGTGCAAAAACAGCCGCGGTAAAACCAACTGAAACAGCAAAAAAAGCAGTAGCTAAATTATAATAGTAAACATTGTGCAACCGGAATACGATCGGTTGATATCATTGATAGAAATTTATAAAAGAAGATTATGAGTAACGAAGCAGTAGTGCATGCACATGGAGCGGTGGCCACACACGAGGGTCATGGCGATCATCATCATGAGCATCACCATCATGAGACTTTTATCACCAAGTATGTGTTTAGCCAGGATCATAAAATGATTGCCAAACAGTTCCTTATCACTGGTATGGTATGGGCAGTTTTGGGTGGGTTGATGAGCGTACTCTTCCGTTTGCAACTGGGTTATCCGGATGCAACATTCCCATGGTTAGAAGATATCCTGGGTAAATGGGCAAAAGGTGGTCGTATTACACCCGAAGCTTATTATGCATTGGTTACTACACACGGTACAGTACTGGTATTCTTCGTATTGACCGCTGGTTTGAGTGGTACTTTTGCCAACTTCCTGATTCCTTTACAGGTAGGTGCACGTGATATGGCATCTCCGTTTATGAATATGCTCAGTTACTGGTTCTTCTTTGCAGCCAGTATCGTGATGCTTTCTTCTATGTTTGTTGAAACTGGTCCCTTTAGTGGTGGCTGGACTGCCTATCCCCCATTAAGTGCCTTAGGCGATGCCTCGCCGGGTTCTAAAGTTGGTATGGATATGTGGTTGATTTCAATGGCATTATTCGTAGTATCTTCTTTATTAGGTGGTTTGAACTATATCGCAACGGTATTAAACATGCGTACGAAAGGTATGAGCATGACACGTTTGCCTTTAACCATCTGGGCGCTGTTCTTTACAGCAGTGCTTGGTGTACTTTCTTTCCCTGTATTATTCTCAGGTTTCATCCTGTTAATATTCGACAGAAACTTCGGTACCAGCTTCTACCTGTCTGATATCTTTATCAATGGTGTAGGTGCATTGCCAAACGAAGGTGGTAGCGCTATTCTATACCAACACTTATTCTGGTTCTTAGGTCACCCTGAAGTATACATCATTCTCTTACCAGCCATGGGTATGGTATCAGAGATATTATCCGTAAACTCACGTAAGCCGATCTTTGGATATATGGCGATGATTGGTTCTTTATTCGCTATCGCTATCCTCGCATTCCTTGTATGGGCGCACCACATGTTTGTAACGGGATTGAACCCATTCTTAGGATCAATCTTCGTACTACTTACCTTGTTGATCGCTGTTCCATCTGCTATTAAAGTGTTTAACTGGTTAACCACATTATGGAGAGGTAATATTCGCTTTACGCCTGGTATGCTGTTCGCAATCGGTTTTGTAAGCTTATTTATTTCTGGTGGATTAACCGGTATCTGGCTGGGTAACTCAGCACTGGATATTCACCTGCACGATACTTATTTTGTAATCGCTCACTTCCATATTGTAATGGGTGTAGCATCTATGTTCGGTATGTTCGCCGGTATCTACCATTGGTTCCCTAAAATGTACGGACGCTACCTGAACAATACCATGGGGTATATCCACTTCTGGGTAACCCTGGCTGGTGCTTACCTGATTTTCTGGCCAATGCACTATGAAGGTTTAGCGGGTATGCCACGTCGTTATTACGATTACAGCATCTGGGAAAGCTTCAAACAGTTCGTAGAACTGAACCGCTTTATCAGTACCGTAGCGATGATTGTATTTGCTATTCAGTTATTGTTCCTGTTTAACTTCTTCTACTCAATTTTCAAAGGTAGAAAAGTAACGACCCTGAATCCATGGGGTGCAACAACACTTGAATGGACAACCCCTATTCGTCCAGGACATGGTAACTGGGTAGGAGAAATTCCTGAAGTTCACCGTTGGGCATATGATTATGGTAAAGACGGTAAGGAATTTATTCCACAAACCACACCAGTGGGAGCAGATGAAAGTGAAAACCATTAATACATTCACCTGCGAAACTGGAAGCAGTAGCAGGTAATCAATAATGTCAATGCTCCCGAATAAACGGGAGCATTGTTTTTAGTTCGGATAAAATTGTTAGGCAGGAAGTAGTAAAGGAAAAGGTGTCAGTAAAATGCTGGTCACCATTGTGAAGACCAATCGTATTACATGACAGCAGACACAAAGGAAGCCGTATCATTTTCTGTAGCGGCTAAAGTAAAAGACTACTTTCAGCTGATAAAATTCACGCTGAGTTTTACGGTAGTTTTTTCCTGTGTAGTATGTTATCTGCTGGCACCCAAAGTAGTTGAATACGATCTGGCAATGATTGTAGTTCTTTTTATCGCGGGTATGTTGGTAACAGGTAGTGCCAATGCCATTAACCAGGCCGTAGAAAAAGATACGGATGCCATGATGAAACGCACCGGCAAAAGACCGGTAGCCAATGGCAGGATGAAACAGGAGGAAGCATACCTCTTTGCTTTTATCGCCGGGTTATTGGGAGTAGGCATGATGTGGTATTTCTTTAACCTGTCATCGGCATTGTTATCGGCTTTTAGTTTGTTCCTGTATGCTTATATCTATACACCATTGAAGAAAATAAATTCAATAGCGGTATTGGTAGGCGCATTTCCGGGAGCATTACCCTGTTTAATCGGATGGGTAGCTGGTAACGATGATTTCAGTGCAGGCGGATGGATACTTTTCGGCATACAGTTTCTCTGGCAGTTCCCACATTTCTGGGCTATTGCCTGGGTTGCCCATAGTGATTACAGTAAAGCAGGATTTAAACTGCTTCCTTCAGACCTGGGACCAACAAAATTCACCGCCTTACAAGCAGTGATGTACTCAGTGCTGATGATACCGGTAGGTATACTGCCTTATTATTTTGGACTCACAGGCGAAACAAGCATGTGGATCCTGATAGCGGCAAACCTGTTTATGGTAGTACAAAGTGTTAGGCTGTACCGTGAAATGAGCGTAAAAGCAGCAAGAAGAGTAATGTTCAGCAGCTATATCTATTTACCGATAGTGTTGCTGGCTTTATTGGCAGATAAGGTTAGGTAATTTGGAAATTTGTGAATTTGAAAATTTGAAAATGTGGGTTGGTGTTTGAAGTGGTTTACTCACTAAACATTCACTATTCACAATTGACAATTCACACGCACAAAATAAATTGAGATGATGACAACCGTGCAGACGAATGAACCCAAAAGGATCCATCCACATAAATTTACGATGTGGGTGGCGATTGGTAGTATAGTGATGGCATTTGCTGGTTTAACAAGTGCCTATATTGTAAAAAAGAACCAGAGCAGCTGGCTGGAATTTGATCTGCCAACGGTATTTTGGTATTCTACTGTAGTAATCTTACTGAGCAGTTTAACCATGCACCTGGCAACAAAAGCCTTTAAGGCAAGGATTATGAGCCGTTATCGGAGCCTGATCACTGTTACCGCCGCATTGGGTGTTTTGTTCATTGTTTTACAATACATGGGTTTTTTAAACCTGGAGGCAAATAATATTGCCCTTGTTGGACCAAAAAGCAATTCTGCTGCATCTTTCCTGTTGGTTATTACAGGATTGCATATGTTACACGTGCTGGGAGGGGTAATTGCTTTACTGGTGATGTTCGCAAGGGCATACAGTAGAAAAACAAAGTCGTACAGCAGCGTACCTGTTGAAGTAGCAGGCACTTACTGGCACTTTGTAGATGTGCTTTGGATTTATCTTTTTATCTTTTATAACTGGATCGGATAGTTGAAGAAAAAGTTAA
>CAZTCS010000171.1:0-5776 GCA_964611995.1 uncultured Sediminibacterium sp.
TATTCAAGTAAACGAACATGGAAGCATCGATAGTTGATAACAATACCGTAGAAACCACAGAAGCCAGTCAGCCAGATAATACCAAATGGTATGTATTACGCGTGGTTAGTGGTAAGGAGCGTAAGGTGAAGGAATACCTGGATAAAGATATTATCCGTAGCGGATGGCAAGAGGTAATCAAACAGATCTTCCTTCCAATGGAAAAAGTATATAAAGTGCAGAACGGTAAAAAAGTAATGCGCGAAAAAAACTATTTCCCAGGTTACGTAATGATGGAAGTACTGGATGGTAAACTGAACGATGATATGGTTCAGCATATCAGCAACATCAGCAACGTAATGCACTTCCTCACAGACGGAAAAGGATCAAAAGGAAATATTATTTCTTTGCGTAAAAGCGAAGTAAATAAAATGCTAGGAAAAGTAGACGAAATGAATGATCAGGGTGTAACCATGAGCGAACCATTCATTATCGGCGAAACCATCAAAATCATTGAAGGTCCTTTCAACGACTTTAACGGTGTGATCGAAGAAGTGAACGACGAGAAGAAAAAACTCAAAGTAACCGTAAAAATCTTTGGTCGCTCAACACCTGTAGAATTGAACTATATGCAGGTTGAAAAATTGAGCTAATCGATTATAAATATTTTCTAAAAGGCAGTTGTACCACAACTGCCTTTTTTTATGCAGCTTATTTACCACCGGTGCAACAATTATTTTTATTAGCCTGTCTTTTAAAACATCTCCTGCACCAAACACTTTCTTATGCGAATTCGCAGCATACATTACTTTTCCGGCCTGTTGATTGCTGTATTTATTTTCTTTCACCTCATCAACCATTTATACAGTCTCGTTAGTATTGATAGGCATATAGCTTACATGCAACAATTCAGAAAAGTTTACAGAAATCCATGGGTAGAAATTCCGTTATTGGGCGCTGTATTAGTACAACTATATACAGGTATTCAATTAGTAAGAAACAAACCAAAGAAAGTAACCGGGTTTTATAAGCGGTTACAAATCTGGACCGGACTTTACATGGCTTTTTTCCTGGTGATTCATGTAGGGGCGGTTATGACAGGGCGACTTTTTTTGCATTTGGATACCAATTTTTATTTTGGTGCCGCCGGAATCAACAGCTTTCCTTTCAACCTTTTTTTTATTCCTTATTATACCCTGGCAATTTGGAGTTTCTTTGGTCATATTGCAGCCATCCATTACCAAAAAATGAGCAGGAAAAATCCATATGCAAATAGACAATCAGCAATAATCCTGGGGTTGGGTATTGTAATTTCTATAGTTATTTTATATGGCTTAACAGGAGGATTTAAAGGAGTGCCAATTCCTGCTGCTTATGATGTACTGATTGGAAAATAATAGCTTTTCGAATAGAAATTTTATCATAGTCAGACGCTGTTTTTTGAAAAATAAGGGGCTGATATGGGTATATATCATTTTCTTTGCAATGAATACCCCCTGAACATTTCTCTGCTGCAAATAATGACCGGTGAATTTAGGCCGCGATCTATCTCATCATCTGAATTAATCATTTGTAGTGACCCTTAAACAAAAAAGACTCATCATACGCATTAAAAACTGGCAACCCGTAAAGGTTTCAATGTTGTATGCCAAAGACTTTTATGATAAAGCGGTAGAAACAAGATCGGAGCTGAAGTTGCAGTTTCTTCAGTTTTTTCCCTTCCTCATTGCATCTGTATTAACAGGAATACTCGCATTTTTTTACAGCCGGATATTTTATTACGCAGAACACCTTAGTTATAGTATTTACGGATACCATAAGTGGCTGATTTTTATTTCTACACCGCTATGCTTCCTGCTATCCTGGTGGGTTGTAAAATATTTTGCAGGTTATGCCAAAGGAAGCGGAATTCCACAGGTAATGGCAGCAATAGAGCTTTCTCAACCACATAAAAATCACCTGGTTGATAAGTTTCTTAGTTTCAGGATAATTGTAGCTAAGATTGTATCAAGTGCGATAAAAGTTATTGGTGGAGGTATTTTGGGAAGGGAAGGACCTACCATACATATTTCCAGTGCTGTATTTAAACTGATACACGACAGGTTACCAGCCTGGTGGTTATCGGTGTCGCAAAAAAATATCCTGATTGCGGGAGCCGCATCAGGATTGGCAGCAGCGTTTAATACACCACTGGGGGGAATAATTTTCGCGATCGAAGAATTGTCTAAGTTCCATATCCGTCATTATAAATCACCACTCTTTATTGCGGTGATTATGGCTGGTCTTACTGCACAGGGATTGGGAGGAACATATCTATACCTTGGTCATCCTCCAACCAATTACCAGGGAGGGAAAATATTCCTGGGTATTATCATTGTCTCGATACTCACAGGATATTTCGGAGCAAAAATGTGTAAAATGATGCTTCGGCTTATTAAATATGTAAGTAAACAGGTATCCCTTTACAAACAGGCTGGTATAGTGCTGTTATGCGGATTATATGTTGCAGCATTTATTTATTTTCTTGGAACAGAAGCGATGGGGTCAGGAAAGGAAATCATGGACAGAACTTTGTTTACTGCAGATAAATCGGTTGATTGGTATTTGCCATTGGTGCGTATCAATGGATTGATTGCCTCCTTTAGTTTTGGAGGTGCAGGAGGTGTGTTTGCGCCATCACTTAGTACTGGTTCTACTTTTGGGGCGCTCATCGCAGAATGGATGCACCTGACTGCAGATAATGCCAATATCCTTATACTCGTCGGGATGGCAGGTTTTCTTACAGCCGTAACAAGGGCTCCATTTACTTCAACCATCATCATTTTTGAAATGACGGATAAGCACAGTATTATCTTTCTTTTATTGGCAGGAGCATTGATTACAAACCTGGTAGCAAACCTGGTATCCAAGCAATCCTTTTATGATGTGCTCAAGGAAATTTACCTGCATGAAGTTGAATCAAAAGATGCAATAAAAAAGAAAGCCACATAGTGCAGTTTTGTGGATATGCTGATTAACTTTAACAAAGCCAAAAACATTGCTATGTCATCGTCTATTTATCCCTGTATCTGGTTTAACCAAAATGGGAAAGAAGCAGCAGATTTTTATTGCTCCATTTTCCCTAATGCTAAAATACTTTCATCTAATCCCATTGTAACAAACTTCGAAATCCATGGTGCCAAAATGATGACGCTAAATGGAGGCGATAAATACCAGCCAACATCTGCCGTATCTTATTTTGTTTATTGTAATGGAGATGAAACCATTGATCGTTTGTATGCTTTGTTGAAAGAAGGTGGTTCGGTATTAATGGAATTAGGTAAATACGATTGGAGTCCAAGGTACGCATGGGTAAAAGATAGGTTCGGGGTGAATTGGCAATTGGATGTGGAAGACATCAACAATAGCCAGAAAATTGTACCGGCTCTTCTGTTTGTTAACAACAAAAATGCAAAAGTAGCAGAGGCAAGAGAACATTATCTGCAGGTATTTCCGAACAGTATGAAATTGATGGATATGGCATATCCCCCAACTGCTGGTATGCCGGAAGGTGCATTGCTGTTTGCCCAATTTAAAATCAATGGTTATATCATGAATGCGATGAGCAGCACATTGCAACATGATTACGATTTTACTCCTGGTAACTCATTTGTGGTGGAATGTGATGACCAGGCTACCATCGACCATTACTGGAATGAATTAGGTAAAGATGGTAGGTATGATATGTGCGGTTGGCTGGCAGATCAGTTTGGGGTATCCTGGCAAATTGTTCCATCTATTTTATCAGAACTGATGAAGGAACCAGAAAAATCTCAAAGAGTGATACAGGCATTTCTTAAAATGCAGAAATTTGATATCCAGGCATTGTTGGATGCATAAAATAACCAGTAGAATAAATCTACAACAGACGCTAATATTTCCTTGTTTTTTACGACTAATGATCATTAAGATCGTTAAAAAACAGCCTCATGAAAATAGCCCTTATTACCCTTGGTACCAGAGGCGATGTACAGCCCTATGCCATTTTAGGAAAAGCATTGCAGGATAGAGGGCATACCGTAGTGCTCTGTACCGCAAGGAATTTTGAGGGGTTGGTAAAAAATTATGGTATTCCCTTTTTACCTGTTGAACTTGATTTTCAAGAACTAATAGAATCGGAAGAGGCGAAAAAGATCATGAAAAATCCTTTTCGAATGCGGAAATACCTTCGTGATACACTCTTTCCAAAAATGAGTGATGCATTTCAAACTTTCTATGAACTGGCAAAAGAGCATGATAAGGTACTGTTCCATATTAAAACACTCTGCGATTATTTTGCCGATGCGTTTCCGGATAAAATGATCAGAACTGATGTAATACCTGCCGGTGAAAAAACCAACGAATTTCCCAACCCGGTATTCAGTGCATTAGGATTACCAGGCTGGATGAATGGACTAACTTATAAACTCACCGCATTAGGAATAAGCATGTGGCGGAAGCCCATATTAGCCATTCGGGCTCGTGCGGGTCTTTCTCCGGTTTTTCTTAGACCATCATTACCTGCTATTTACGGTATTAGTGAGTTGGTACTTCCAAAGCCAAAAGATTACCCAGCAAATAGTTATTTTACCGGATTCTGGACGATTAACTCGGAAGGAACGCTTGACAAATCGCTGGTAGATTTTCTGCAGGCTGGTGAGCCACCACTGTTAATTACATATGGAAGTATGCCCTTTGAAAATAAGGTTGGACTAACGAACCTCATCAAAACATTACTATCAATTCAACAAATCAGGATTATCGTTGTGAAGGGCTGGGGATTAACTGATACCAGTGAAATAGAGGCGTATGAAAATGTAAAAGTAATTGCATCTGCTCCTTATGATTTATTGTTACCGCATGTAAAAGCTGTTGTGCACCATGGAGGCATTGGAACAACAGCGGCTTGTTTAAGAGCCGGTAAACCAATGTTTATTTGTCCGGTTTTATATCCTTTCGGCGACCAGCATTTTTGGGGTATGATAATGTATAGGAAAGGGTGGGGGATAAAACCAGTTCCTTTAAAAAAGATGACGGAAAAGAAATTTCATCAGCAGGTTACTGCATTGCTAAGCGATAACAATTTGTATAAAGCAACAGAAGCAATAAGTAAACTTTTACGTGAGGAAGATGGCGTTTCCAGAGCAATAAATATCATTGAAGGAAAGCAGCATTGATTAAATATATTGATTCGGTGTTTCACAAATGATCCAACTGCCTTCTTTTATTTCTTCTTCGAGCTGTTCAGCATCCCATCCTGCATAACCAAGGAAAAGCCTTATATCATCAGCAGGTATTGATCCATTTTTAAGATGACTTAAAGCTTTATTGAAATCGCCACCATAAAACCATTCATTCGTAACCTGGACACCACCAGAGATAAGGACAGGATTTTTATGCAGAAGGAAAAGATGTTCCTGATCAACTGGTCCACCCACATGTATGGATAAGGGTGGATAATCTGCAAACTCAATCAATTCATTAAACCTGCGATGATATGGCTGATTTAGGATAAGTCCTACGGCACCTTTTACATCATGGGAAACAATTAAAATGATGGTATCCTCAAAATCGGGATCATTGATTGTTGCTGCGCTTTTCCAAAAAGTTCCTGTCAGATTCAAAGTATAATCAGTTAACTGCAAAGATACTTGACCCGATGGGATAGGAGCTTGCAGAATTTTTTCAGTACTGTCGGGAAATTTGGCTTCAAGCTACAAGCTGCAAGCCGCAAGCTGCAAGCCTTGATTGATGCTTGTTTTAGGCTTTCTGCTATTAA
>CAZTCS010000172.1:0-5770 GCA_964611995.1 uncultured Sediminibacterium sp.
CAATAGACGGCTTAAGGCTTTCTGCCTCAAGCACGGTCACGAATATACGGTCTGTAAGGTCAAAACCGCTGTCTTTCCGGATATTTTGTATCCGATTCACGAATTCTCGGGCATCTCCCTCCTGTTTCAGCTCATCGGTAAGGGTTATGTCGAGCGCTACCGTAAGACTTCCCTTACTGGCCACACTCCATCCCGGAATATCTTCAGCGGCTATTTCTACCTCTCCAAGGAGGATTTCAACCTGCTCACCTTCCAGATTCAATAAAATTTGACCTTCTTTTTCAATTGTGGCAATTTCCTGCTGATTAAAACCAGCGATTAATGCACTTACGGCTTTCATTTTGCCACCCAGTTTAGTACCGAGTGCCTTGAAATTTGCCTTGATTTTTTTCTTTATGATTCCTTCCGTGTCGGTGATGTATTCCATCTCCTTCACATTTACTTCTGCTTTTATCAGGTCCTCAATAAGTTCAAGCTGGTGCTTCATGGCCGGATTAAGTACCGGTATCAGCACTTTCTGTAATGGCTGACGTACTTTGATATTCACTTTTTTACGCAGCGACAATACCAGCGAACAAACATCCTGTGCAAGTTGCATACGCTCTTCCAGTACAGTATCTATTGCAGCTTCATTTGCCACCGGGAAATCTGCATGGTGCACAGATGCAACACTAAACCTTCCTGTAACGGCATTGAGGTTACGGAATACCGCATCACTAAAGAATGGCGAAACAGGAGCCATCAGTCTGACAATGGTTTCCAGACACTCATATAATGTTTGGTAGGCACTTATTTTATCTGTTTCATATTCCCCTTTCCAGAAACGACGGCGACAAAGACGTACGTACCAGTTACTCAAGTGCTCATCTACAAACTCTTCAATAGCACGTCCGGCAATAGTGGGTTCATAATCATCCATTGCAGCCGTTACTTTCTTAACCAGGGTATTTAAGGATGAAAGAATCCATCTGTCGATTTCAGGTCTTTCAGCCAGTGGCAGACTCGCTTCTTTGAAAGAGAACCCATCTACATTGGCATACAGCACAAAGAATTGATAGGTATTGTATAAGGTTCCAAAGAACTTACGTTGTACTTCCTGAATACCTGCGATATCGAATTTCAGGTTATCCCAGGGCGATGCATTGGTAATCAGGTACCAGCGGGTAGCGTCTGCACCATATTTTTCAATGGTTTCAAAAGGATTCACCACATTACCGAGGCGCTTACTCATTTTGTTCCCATTCTTATCCAGCACCAGTCCATTACTCACCACCGTTTTATACGCCACACTATCAAACAGCATTACGCCGATGGCATGCAGGGTATAAAACCATCCACGCGTTTGGTCAACACCTTCGGCGATAAAGTCTGCCGGGAACGCCTCACCCTGGCCCTCTCCACGGTGTGGAGAGGGAAGAGTGGGGTCAATCATTTCTTTGTTTTCGAATGGGTAGTGCCATTGTGCATAAGGCATGGCGCCACTGTCGAACCAAACATCAATCAGGTCCGGAACACGATGCATGGGTTTGCCTGAAGCACTTACCAATACAATCTCATCTACATAAGGTTTATGCAGATCCAGGATGCCTTCATGCAGGTAATTTTTATTTACATCGCCACCAAGCACTTCATTTGCTTTGCGGATGCCTTCATTCAGTTCTTCGATTGAACCGATACAAATTTCTTCGCTGCCATCTTCCGTGCGCCAAACAGGTAAAGGAGTTCCCCAATAACGGCTTCTGCTCAGGTTCCAGTCTACCATGTTCTCCAACCAGTTACCAAAGCGACCTTCTCCGGTGCTTTTAGGTTTCCAGTTGATGGTTTTATTCAATTCAACCATCCTGTCTTTAACAGCGGTTGTTTTAATAAACCAGGCATCCAGCGGATAATAGAGAATGGGTTTATCCGTTCTCCAGCAATGCGGATAGCTGTGTTCATATTTTTCAACCTTGAATGCGCGGTTCTCTTTTTTCAGTTTTACACAGATGTCTACATTCACATCTACATAATCCTTATCATCTTTATAATTCTTTACATAGCGGCCACTGAACTCGCCCAATCCATCCACAAATTTTCCTTCGCGGTCAACCATTGTAAGAATACCGATATTGTATTTCTGTCCAACCTTATAGTCATCCGCACCAAATGCAGGTGCGGTATGTACGATACCGGTACCGTCTTCAGTTGTAACAAAATCGCCACACAATACACGGAATGGTTTTGCACCTGGAGTAATTTCTTCTACAACTTTTGGCGCATTTGCTTCGTAAGGAAGTAACTGTTCATAAGTTGCTCCTTCAATAGCAGCACCTTTGAATTCAGCAATAATTTTCCAGGGTAATAATTTTACTTCTGCATGATAACCTGCGAAATCACCATTCTCACCCTCAGGTTTAAAATATTTACCCAATAAGTTTTTAGCGAGCACCACATTTACAGGAAGATGTGTATACGGATTAAATGTATTCACCAATACATAATCAATATTTGGTCCAACTGTTAATCCAAGGTTGGAAGGAAGTGTCCATGGAGTGGTTGTCCAGGCCATGTAAAACACTTCATCAGAACCCGCTGCGTCAAAAAGGAAAGCAGTTTTACTTTCTTTCACCGCTTTGAACATAGCAACGGCACTGGTATCTTTTACATCTTTATAAGTACCTGGTTGGTTTAGTTCGTGTGAACTTAAACCTGTACCTGCGGCAGGAGAATAGGGTTGAATAGAAACGCTTTCATAGAGATAGCCTTTCTTATAAAGTTCACTCAGTATCCACCAGAGTGATTCAATGTATTTATTGTCGAATGTGATGTATGGATCGTTCAGGTCTACCCAATATCCCATTTTAGTGGTGATATCGTCCCAGATATCCTTGTAGCGCATTACTGCTTCACGACATTTCTGGTTGTATTCTTCAACGGAAATTTTCTTGCCAATATCTTCTTTGGTGATGCCTAATTCTTTTTCAACTCCCAATTCAACGGGTAATCCGTGTGTATCCCATCCTCCTTTGCGTTTAACCTGAAAACCTTGCATGGTTTTATAGCGACAAACCATGTCTTTCAGCGTACGGGAAATAACGTGGTGAATACCGGGCATACCATTGGCGCTGGGTGGCCCTTCATAAAATACAAATGGTGTTTTGCCTTCACGCAATGAAACACTTTGTTCGAAAGCCTGTCCATCCTTCCATTTAGCCAGTATTTCTTTTTCTATGGCCGGGAGGTTCAATCCTGAAAATTCCGTGTATTTAAGACTCATATATTTCCTATCTGCTTGCTTTGCCTGAAACGCTTTATCAGGCAGGTTTTAAAGGCTGCAAAGGTACGTAATATAGGGGAGAATGCTTAAAGCCGAAGCCTGAATGCTAAAAATGCACTACCAGGGATAGAAAATGAGAATAATTCGATTGATTATCAATCAATTATAAGTTAGTATATATTCTATAAAGTTACAAAAAAGATAAGAATTGCACAAAAAAACCGGTATCGGCTATTTCTTTCTGTTGCGGGCCATTTTGTAGATGCGGATTGCAGCCATCAGTACCAGGATAAAAAGGAATAATCCGGCCAGTCCCCACAAAAAGCTCATGCTTTGTTTTACAGCAACCAACATTACGATGGCTACCAGAAATACCGTAGCTACTTCGTTCCATAGCCTGAGTTGGTTTGAACTGTATTTAAAGACCCCGGAAATTTCCTGTTTAAAGATGCGGTGAAGAGAAAGATGATAGGCGTACAATAAAACCACAAACACCAGTTTTACCAATAACCATCTTCCTTCCGGTTCAAAAATTGTTTTATGCCAGCCCCCATAAAATAACACAGATAAACCCATTACCAGTGTAATAATTGCGGATGGCCAGGTGATGCCATACCACAGTCTTTTCATCATAATAGCAAACTGCGCCCTCAAAATAGACTGCTCCGGCTCACCCTTCTCCCCCGCCTCAGTAGCATAAATGAATAACCTCGGCATATAAAACATCCCCGCAAACCAGGTTACGATGAAGATGATGTGGAGGGCTTTGAGATAATTGTACAATTTGGAAATTTGAAAATGAGCTAATTTGAAAATTTGAAAATTTGAAAATGAAAGGGTTGCCTTTCATTTTCACTCGTTTTCCATTCCTAAATATAACTTACTAATAAGCAAAATCTCATTTTCAAATTTTCAAATTTTCAAATTTTCAAATTGCCTAATTATAGTATTCACCCACGCAGGATGTGTATTCAAACAAGGTATCAGGGTGAATGATTCACCTCCAGCATGCATGAAGGTTTCTTTTCCTTCCTCACCTATCTCTTCAATGGTTTCAAGGCAGTCGCTGATAAAAGCTGGGCATGCAATCAGTAATTTTTTGATACCTTCTCCTGGCATGGCTTCCAGGCGTTTATCAGTAAAGGGTTCCAGCCATCCTTTGCCCAATCTTGATTGAAATGAAATACTGTATTTTTCTTTAGGAATACCCAATTTTTCTGCTACCAGTTTTGTTGTTACCACCAATTGGTGTCGGTAACAAGTAGCATGAGCAGCAGAAGCTGTTTCACAGCAATTGTTTACCTGCAAGCAATGACAACCAGTAGTATCGCTTTTGCGGATATGTCTTTGCGGAACACCATGGTAACTGAATAAAAAATGATCATATTCCTGTTCCGTATAAGGCTTCATAGATTGTGCCAGTGCATCGATATAATCTGCATCATCATAAAAAGGCTTTATGACGGTAAGTTTAAAACCATATTTGCCTTTTTCATAATGTTCTTTTGCATATTCCACCGCTGTTTCATAACTGCTCATGGCATAGTGGGGGTATAATGGAAGCAATACCACTTCCTCCAAATCAGGATTTTCTTTCATCAGTTCATCATAAGCCTGTTTGGGTGATGGGTTTCCGTACCGCATAGCAATGGCCACAGGCTCACTAATCTTTTGCTGTAGTGCCTGCTGTAACTGTTTTGTTAGCACGATGAGCGGCGATCCTTCGTTTGTCCAGATACTCTTATAAGCTTCTGCCGATTTAGGGGCACGAAATGGAACAATGATGCCCCTAACCAATAAAACACGAACCAGATATGGGATATCTATTACGCGTCCATCCATTAAAAATTCGTTCAGGTATCTTCTAACATCCTTCACTTCCGTTGAATCAGGAGATCCAAGATTCATCAGTAAAAGTGCGCGCTTCGTATTTGTTGCCATATTTCGGTTTGAATGTGCAAAAGTAGACTAACAATCACCATTGTAAAAAGTTCTACCCTTTCAATTTTGCATAATCAACGAAGTAAACTGTTCGTCAGATTTAATTTGTAGGGCAATATCAACCGTACTTATAAAATTCTGACATAGAAATGACAATGTAATGACGTTTGTCATGTTTTTAAAGAAACCTTGCGGGATACCTTTGCGTACTTATTTGAAGCGATACATAAGGATCGTTAAAGATTATGGAGAAAGGACAATTTTTTATTGCAGGTATCAACTATAAAAAAACGGATGCAGCTATCCGCGGGCATTTTGCCATTAATCCAGATCAATACCATACTATCCTTACCCGTGCAGCTAAAATTGGTTTAAAAGAACTTTTTGTTTTAAGCACCTGCAACAGAACAGAAATCTATGGTCTGGCTCCCGATGCAGATACCCTTATCCATTTACTATGTGATGTTACTGTTGGTGATGCGGTAACTTTTATGCAGCGTTGCTATATTAAGCAAGATAAAGATGCTTTACAACATATTTTCTCTGTAGGAGCTGGTTTAGACTCGCAAATTT
>CAZTCS010000173.1:0-5653 GCA_964611995.1 uncultured Sediminibacterium sp.
GCTAAAACCAGAACCGCTTTATGGCTACTACCCGCTCTAAAAAAGGCTTGCAATTCGGGCGTCGCTTCACGAAAGAAGGCGTTAGCCCCTACGATCAGTTTGAATATGATTACAGAGACAGTGTAATCAAGAACCCCAATGGAGAGAAAGTATTTGAGATGAATAATGTGGAGGTTCCCAAACAATGGAGCCAGATAGCTACGGATATTCTCGCACAAAAATATTTCCGTAAAGCCGGTGTACCTCAACCAGATGGCTCTGTTGGTCGCGAAACAAGTGTAAAACAAGTTGCACACCGTATGGCCCATTGCTGGCGCGTATGGGGTGAACGTTATGGATATTTCGCTTCAGAAAATGATGCCCAGATATTTTACGATGAGCTGGTTTACAGTATCCTTAACCAGGCCTGTGTTCCCAACTCACCACAATGGTTCAATACCGGTCTGCATGAAGTTTACGGTATTACCGGTAAGCCACAGGGCCACTACTATGTAGATGCCAAAGATGGTAAACTGAAAAAATCAAGTAATGCCTATGAGCGCCCGCAGCCACATGCCTGCTTTATCCTGAGCGTTAGCGATGATCTCGTTAATGAAGGGGGTATTATGGATCTGTGGACTCGTGAAGCCCGTATTTTCAAATATGGCTCTGGCGTTGGTACCAATTTCTCTCAAATCCGTGGCGGCGGAGAAAAACTGAGTGGTGGTGGTACTTCAAGTGGTTTAATGAGCTTCCTGAAAATTGGTGACCGTGCGGCAGGTGCCATCAAAAGCGGTGGAACTACTCGTAGGGCGGCTAAAATGGTGTGTCTGGATCTCGATCACCCAGAGATCATGGAATTCATCAACTGGAAAGTAGAAGAAGAAAAGAAAGTGGCAGCACTGGTTGCCGCTGGTTATGATAATAGCTACGAAGGCGAAGCGTATGCAACGGTATCTGGACAAAACTCCAATAACTCTGTTCGTATACCAAATAGCTTCTTCAAAGTATTGGAAGAAGGCGGCGACTGGGAACTGAAAGCCCGTACCGATGGTCGTACCATGAAAAAAATACCTGCGCGTGAGGTTTGGGAGAAAATCTCCTATGCTGCATGGCGCTGCGCTGACCCGGGTACCCAATACGATACAACCATCAATGAATGGCATACCTGCCCGAAAGGAGGACGCATCAATGCATCTAATCCTTGTTCGGAATATATGTTCCTCGACAATACAGCATGTAACCTTGCCTCTATCAACCTGCGCAAGTTTCATGATGATGATACCAATATTTTTGATGTAGCCGGATTTGAATACACAACACGTTTGTGGACCACCGTACTGGAGATTTCCGTATTGATGGCTCAATTCCCTTCAAAAGAAGTTGCCCAGCTTTCTTACGACTACCGTACACTGGGTCTTGGTTTTGCTAACCTCGGTTCAATGCTGATGGTAAGCGGTATCGCTTATGATAGCGAAGAAGCACGTGGTATTGCCGGAGCTATTTCTGCAATCATGACAGGTGTAGCTTATAAAACTTCAGCTGAAATGGCTTCATTCCTTGGTGCTTTTGATAAGTACGAAGAGAATAAAGAAGATATGTTACGCGTAATGCGCAACCACCGCGCTGCTGCTTACGATGCTGATGAAGCTTATGTTGGACTTGAAATCAAACCACAAGGTATCAAGGCGAAATATTGTCCTGATTACCTGCTGAAAGCAGCTACCAAGGCATGGGATGATGCAGTACAGCTTGGTGAGCAACATGGATATCGCAATGCACAAACAACTGTTATCGCACCAACTGGTACCATCGGTCTGGTAATGGATTGCGATACAACAGGTGTTGAACCAGATTTTGCACTGGTTAAATTCAAGAAATTATCTGGTGGAGGATACTTCAAAATCATTAACCAATCTGTACCACAGGCACTTAAAAACCTGGGATACAATGAAGCTGAAGCCTCGGCCATTGAAAAATATGCAGTAGGTGCCGCTTCATTTGAAGGCGCTCCATTCATTAATAATGAATCATTGGCTCAAAAAGGATTCACAGCAGAGGAAATCGCCAAACTGAATGGCGCTGCTAAATCTGCTTTCGAAATAGGATTTATCTTCAACAGGTTTACACTGGGCGACGAGTGTATGCAGCGTTTGGGCTTCAAAGAAGAGCAATATGCTGACTGGAGCTTCAACCTGCTCGAATCACTCGGATTCACCGAAGATCAAATTGATGCTGCAAACGATTATGTATGCGGTACCATGACCATCGAAGGTGCTCCATTCCTGAAAGAAGAACACCTGACCGTATTTGATTGCGCCAATAAATGTGGTAAGAAAGGAGAGCGTTATATCCATGCTTATGGACATATCCGCATGATGGGTGCTTGCCAGCCTTTCCTGAGTGGTGCGATTTCTAAAACCATTAACCTTCCACACGAAGCAACAATTGAAGAAATTGCTGATTGTTATATGCTTAGCTGGAAGTTGGGTCTTAAAGCGAATGCACTTTACCGCGATGGTTCAAAACTGAGTCAGCCTTTAAGCAATAAATCAGACAAGAAGAAAAAAGACGACGCAGAAGGAGATAAAGAAGCAGCCGCTGAAGAAGCAACACCAGTTGCAGAAACAGCTTCTAATATTGTAGATCTCAGCCAGTTAACAGTTGATGAATTACTGGAAGAAGTACAGAAGCGCATGAATGCTTCTACTGATACCAAACTAAAACGCCAGTTGTCTACCATCGTTGAGAAAAAATCACTGCCTGCTAAACGTCGTGGTTTTACTCAAAAAGCAAAAATCGGCGGACAAGTTCTCTTCCTGCGCACAGGAGAGTACGCAGATGGTACACTGGGTGAAATATTCATCGACCTGGCCAAAGAAGGTTCAACACTACGTAGCTTCATGAACTGCTTTGCAATTGCAGTATCTGTAGGTCTGCAGTATGGTGTTCCTTTAGAAGAGTTCGTAGAGAAGTTTGTATTCACCAAGTTCGAACCATCAGGTATGGTTGACCATCCGAATATTAAAACTACTACTTCATTAGTAGACTTTGTATTCCGTGCGTTGGCTTATGAATACCTTGGCAGAACAGACCTGGTACATGTGCTCGACAGACCAACCATTGGTAATACAGGTGAAGATGATGGAGATGCTACATTGCTGGGTAAACCAGAATTAAGCAGTGTTCGTGTAACCGCACCTTCTGCAAATGCTACACCTGCAGCACAGCCTCAAAAATTACAAAGAGCAGCAGCTCCTGTAAAAGCAGAGTCTGGCGGACTTGATGCCGTTAACGCTGCAGCAAAAAATATGCAGAGTGATGCCCCGGCTTGTAACACTTGTGGACATATCACCATCCGCTCAGGTACATGTTACAAATGCCTGAACTGTGGTAACAGTATGGGATGTAGCTAATCGTTGGTCAGCGACCAACCATGGACGAAAAGCTAAAATTTGTTAGTAAATACAAAGAAAACCGCCTGCTGATTTCAGCGGCGGTTTTTTGTTTAAGATAAATCGACGCTGAGGGAAACGTTTCGGATTGCGGCTTCTGAATTTTATATTAATAATGGTTGAAGTAATAACTGACTTGAAAATATTTTATCTCACTTCGTATAAGTTTGAGACTACGCCTGGCTCGTATTGCTCTTCTGTAGTTTTATACACTAAAACTTTTACGATGATAAAACAAGGATATGTCTATATATTAACGAATCCATCCAAAGCCATGCTATATGTTGGCGTTACATCCGACCTTATAAAACGAATATGGCAGCACGAACAGAAAATGCATGCTAAAAATTTTACTGCTAAATACAATATTCATCTATTGATTTATTATGAAACCTATGCTTTAATTGTAGATGCGATTAGAAGAGAAAAAGAAATCAAAGGATGGAGCCGAAGTAAAAAAGAAATACTGATAAAAGGAAAGAACCCTAATTGGGAAACCCTTCGAATCTGATCCTTCGTCGCAATTTCCGACTTCGTCGGAATGCTCCTCTGGATGACGCCGTGAATGATAATAAAAAGCTGTGGGGGAGGGAGAGAAAAAGTTGGGGTGCAGCGCACCCAACTTTTTCTCTCCCTCCCCCACAGCAGCACACACCCACCCTGCCTCGTCATCCAGAGGAGCAGTAATAACCGCAGGTTATTACATGCGACGAAGGATACGAATGTCATTACGCACTAACTTAAAGAATTAGCAAGTCCTTGTAAGGCCATCCGCAATCCCTCGTCTACCCGGCAAATTGCCTGATATGAAACTCGTTGTCTGTGGTTTTTTTGTGGTTATTGGCCTGTTGGCCTGCACCAAAGAAAGCGAAGCTCTCAAAGTAGGTTTACAAAGTAGCATACCCAATGCGGCTACTCCAACTGTACAACAAGTGTTAAAACGGGGGTTATTATATCCTACCTCTGGTATTCAGGTGATGGGGGTGGCAAAAATTATTCAGCAGCCTTCAGGACCACAGGTGCTGCTGGATAGTTTCTCTGTTAGCGCTGGTCCGGATCTTAAGGTTTATCTTGCGCGTACTGCTGCACCAGGAAATCATCTTAACCTTGGTAACCTGCAATCAAATAACGGTACACAGTATTACCGTATTCCTGCTGGAACTGATTTATCGCTTTATCCGTATGTATTAATTCATTGCCAACAATATAATCATCTCTTTAGCTATGCAAGTCTTCAATAAAAAACAACTCATTTTACTTTTCTCTTTTACGATCGTTCTTGCAACCAATCAATTGGCTGCACAAGGTTGTAGCGATGCAGGTTTTTGTACCATTCCATTACGACCAGCAGCAGCCAGTAAAAATAGTATCCAAACAGAGCTTGCCTATTTAAGGGGAGAGGAAAATACCAGTCTGCTTAATTTCTCCTTGAGTTATTCAAGGCAGGTTTCAAAGAGTTTGCAGTGGGACAATAAACTTGTTTTGGCTTATGTAAATGGTAGTTATGGGTCCGTGTTTAACCTGGGAGATATTTATTCAACCCTTCGTTACGGCGTTAAAACCTCCGGTGGTAAAACCGTTCATTTGTTGGGAGGAGTGAAAATTCCTTTTAATCAGTCGAACCAGAAAATTAAAAATGTATCACTCCCAATGGTATACCAAACCAGTTTGGGTACTTACGACCTGATAGTAGGTGCGGCATTCCCTGCTGGTAAACTGGATATGAATGTGGCCTTTCAATTGCCTGTTGTTCAACAAAACAGGAATAGCTTTATTAAGGAACAAGCTCCTTTAACAGGTGATTTTCCTTCCACAAATCTGTTTCGTAGAAAGGCAGATGTATTATGGAGAGTAGGTTATCCTGTACAATCAAAATCATCAAAATGGAAATTCAATCCCAATGTTTTAGCAATCGTTCATTTGGGTGAGGATAGTTACGAAAATGTATTTGGTAACAGGGTGAATATTAAAGGATCATCCGGACTTACACTAAATGCCAATCTCCAGATAAGTCATCAAATCAGCCAGCGACAATCATTGCAGTTGAGTCTGGCAGCACCTTTTGTGGTGCGTGATACAAGACCTGATGGACTTACACGCTCATTGGTAGCATCAGTAGCTTATCAGTTTGGATGGTAGATGATATAATTACAGGTTGACAATTAGTACTGTCCGGGGAAATTTGGCTTCAAGCTACAAGCCGCAAGCTGCAAGCCTTG
>CAZTCS010000174.1:0-5578 GCA_964611995.1 uncultured Sediminibacterium sp.
AGTAAACGGAGAGAAATGCTTTACTAGTAAGGATTTGATACTAATATACCTAATCGAATATCCAATTTCGAAGTTGGACATTCGACATTCAATATTCGATATTTGAAATCCGGCATTCAACCTTCTTAACTGCTACATATGTTTTTCATTTTATCAAAATTGTTGCTGTTTCTGCTGATTCCATTTACATGGGTGATGTTATTGTTGCTATGGATTGCTTTTACAAAATCAGCGATACTGAAAAGACGGTTGATTATTATTACGATCATAATAGTTGTCGTATTTACGAATCCATGGTTGTATAACCAGGCAAACCTGGCCTGGCAGCCAGCGAAAAAAAATCTCGCGCCACAGGAACAATATGAACTGGGCATACTCCTGACGGGAATGGTACAATATGATCGTTTTAATGAAGGATATTTTGGTACTGCTTCTGACAGGTTTATTCAAACTGCGAATTTGTACCATACGGGGAAAATCAAAAAGATCTTGGTTACAGGAGGCAGTGGTTCTTTGCTGCATGATTATCCTTCAGAAGCTGAATTCCTTAAAAAAGCTTTTTTGGATAATGCAGTTCCTGAAAAAGACATCATCATTGAACCGATGGCTAGAAACACTTATGAAAATGCCATTTTCAGTAAAAAAATCATTGATTCATTATCTATCAAAGGTCCCTTTCTGATGATTACCTCTGCACAACATATCCGAAGATCGGCAGCAGTATTTAAAAAAGCAGGTATTCCGTTTGTAGCATATCCGGGAGATTTCAGGGAAGTGCAAAACAAGTTCTCACCAGATGATGCTTTTATGCCTGATGCAAAGTTGTTGAAAGAATGGTCTTATTTACTGAAAGAAATGATTGGCCTGCTTGCGTACAAACTTACTGGGAAAGCTTAGTCTTTGTTACTTCTACTGTATGCAATTCTTTTAGCTTATATAATATGTCATCAAGTCTTGCTTTGGGTATACCAATGCGGAGATGACAAAACAATTGCATTTCCTGCAATATCACCGAGCAGTTATATTGTTTAACCAACATCATCACTTCATTCATCCTTGTGTAATCGAACTGTAGATCGTATAATACTTCGATTGGTTTTTGGATAACAGGAACAAGCTGCAATGCCATGGATGCGGCTGATTTATAGGCATTGATTAATCCTGGCACACCAAGTAATGTTCCTCCGAAATAACGAACTACAACGATTCCAAGATTGGTTAGTTCTTTGCTGTCTATTTGTCCAAGTATCGGTCTGCCCGCACTACCAGAAGGTTCTCCATCATCACTCACCCTAAACAGGTTGCCATCGATCCCAAGTCTGTAGGCAAAACAATGGTGCACTGCTTTGGGATGTTCTTTCTTCAGTTGTTGGATTTGTTGTTTAAAATCTTCGACCTGCATCATTGGGAATGCATAAGCCAGGAATCGGCTGCCTCGATCTTTAAACTCTGCAAATCCGGGTTTTTCAATGGTTTGGTAATAGTCTTGTTCTGTCATAATTGATCTCCAAATGCGATCAGGTAAATTGCCAATAACGACAATGCTACGCCCAACCAGTTAATCTTTGATAAACGTTCTTTAAATAAAAGCCATGCAACAACTGCACTGAATAAAACAATCCCCATATTATTTACCGGTATACTGGAACTTGTTTGCCAGGGACTTTCTTTCAGGTAATGCATGAGGCACCAGATTGAAAAATAGTTCGGTATACCAATCAGCACACCAGCCAGCAGGTTTTTCCATTGAAACACTTGTTTCTTCCTGATATACTGGATCAATAATATCGTTGAGCCGATGGTTGCTGCAGAAAAAAAGGAACTCACCAGGTAATCATTATTATTTTCATTCGTCACATAAGTGAGCTGAACATGGTTAATGAGTGCATCAAGCAATCCACTACTCAAAAACAGCACTAATGGCAATAGGTAAAGCATCAAACCATGCTTCTCCGCACCGTTTTTTCCTGGTGTATAAGTAGTAAAAGCAACAGCAATTAGCGCAAGCACTACACCAATAGCTTTCCAGCCCGCAACAGTTTCATTGTATAAATAAACAGATAAAATAACCGGAATAATCAGCGATAGTTTATTGGCAACAGAGGCAACGGCTACTCCGTTTTTCTGCGCTGTAAGTGCCACCACATTAAATATACTTACAAACATGGCTCCCATAATACAGGCCCATTTAAACCAGGGCATAGCAATGTTTGCAGCATGAACAGGAAAGGAACCGTTTACAAAAGAACCGGTTATAACGCAAGTGATATAATTAAATACAATGGCCTGAAACACATTCACCTGAAGCTTTTCGCAAGCTTTAAAGGATAAAGTGAGGTAGCTTGTTAAAACAATACTGCCAATCAGGTATAACATCATAATGCAAGTGATTGATCCTTGTGATAAAACCTTATTTCATCATTCCCCATTCGTATAAATTCATTGGGACTGAGTTCTTTTATTTCCGGGGCTTTCAGACCCTCACCTACTCTTAGTGCCTGGTTGGTGATGGTGCGTATTTCATCCCAAGCACTTTCTTCCAGAAAAGATTGTAATAAAGATGCGCCACCCTCTATCAAAATACTTTGCAGTTTATGTTCGTAGCAATATGCCAATATTTGAGATACCCAGGATTTTTCTGAATTTAATTTTACATAATGAATCTGGTTATCCTTTCCTGCTTTTATTTCATTGAAAACAATCACGGGGTGATCATCATTAAATAGCTTTAACCCGGCATTCAATTGGAGTTGCCGGTCGATAACCATACGCATTGGGTGATGACCATACCAATAGCGGTTATTCAAACTTGGATCATCTTTGGCTGCGGTGTTTGTTCCAACAAGTATTGCTGCTTCCTCTGCGCGCCATTGATGTATGATCCGGTTGGTGTTGGGGTGGGTAATCAGTAATCTTTCTGAAGACGCTGCTGACATAAATCCATCTGCCGTTTGTGCCCATTTCAACACAACATAAGGACGCATCAATAAATGAAAATTAAAAAATCGTTTATTGAGTTTGGTACAGGCTTCTTCCAGCATGGGAACAATAACTTCTACTCCCGCTTTGCGCAATTGTTCTATGCCTTTACCATTAACCGCTTCAAAAGGATCTCTGCACCCTACCACAACCTTTTTAATCTTGTTATCAATTATAAGGTTAGTACAGGGAGGTGTTTTACCAAAATGAGCGCAGGGTTCAAGAGAAACGTACAAAGTAGATAAGGGAATAAGGGGTCGGTCGGCTTCTGTAACATTATGCAAACAATTTACTTCGGCATGTGGGCCACCATATTGTTTATGCCATCCTTCCCCAATAATCCTGTTCTCATATACAAGCACTGCTCCCACCATTGGATTGGGTGCAACAAAGCCAGCACCCAGTTGGGCAAGGGCAATACAGCGATGCATATATACTTCGTGAAGATCAGTCATCTGAATGTACAAAAATAGCCAAATGCTGCTTAACATTGCAGCATGACGCTTTCAGAGGCAAAAGACCAGTTATTACAAACCCTTATTCCGCTTTACGATAGCAGGGAAGCCAGCCAGATTGCCCATCTGGTATTGGAATATATGACAGGTATGAACAGAACAGCAAGAACCATTGCCAAGCACCAGCAATTAAGCAGTAGCCAGGAAATGCAGTTGCATGATTACCTGAAATCACTTTCGGTCGGCAAGCCTGTGCAATATGTTTTGGGAGAAGCATGGTTTGGAGGATATCGATTCGAAGTAAATGAACACACTTTAATACCCCGTCCTGAGACAGAAGAACTGATTGAATGGATAAAAGCGTATGCAAACCCGGAGCCTCGACAATTAATCGATATTGGTACCGGCTCAGGTTGTATTCCGATTGTATTAAAAAAAGCTTTCCCACTCTGGCAAATCCATGCAATAGATGTAAGCGCCGATGCACTGAAAACTGCCAGTAAAAATGCTGAACAAATAGGAGCAGATATTGCATTCACGCAAGTAGATTTTTTGGATGAAGCTAACTGGACCAACTTACCTAAATATGATATAATCGTTAGCAACCCACCCTATATTAAACAATCAGAGCAAAGTGGTATGTCTAAAAATGTGGTAGATCATGAACCACACCTTGCATTATTTGTACCGGATGATGACGCACTTATATTCTACAAAAAAATAGCCGATTTTGGCAAGCAGCACCTTAAACCAAATGGACTGGTATTCCTTGAAATCAATCAGTTGTTGGGAAAAGATGTTTGCGATTTATTTGAAGCCGCTGGGTACCAAACTACACTAAGAAAAGACCTTCATGAGAATGATAGAATGGTAATGGCAGGTTTTTGAGCCTCAAGCTACAAGCCGCAAGCTGCAAGCTTTGATTGGTGCTTGTTATAGGCTATCTGCTTTTACTGGAATAAAGAGGGGCTTGCGAATTAGATCATTTAAAATCAGTCGGTTAAATAAATATTTGTTTGCTGTTAATGCACAATCGTTAATAATAGAACACGGATTTTCATGATTTTCATGATTTATCATGATAGATCTTGAAAATCATGAAAATCCGTGTTCCATCATACGCAACACTTGCAGCTTGTAGCCTGAAGCTTGTAGCCCTCCCCTTACTGTCCAGAATTATCCACCGCCATAACTGGTGTGGCGCCTAGTTTTTTGATGATCTGCATTACTTTGATAGCAGTTCCTAAATGGGAAGTACTATCTCCATTGATAACAACAGATGGTTTTTCGGTTTCTTTTGAGAGAAATGCTTTTAGTTCAGGTTCCAGTTGTTCAAGTGTTGTGCGCTGAGAGCCGATATAAAGGTTTTGGTCTTTATCAACAGTAACCACCACCGTTTGCTTGGCACGGGTATCGCTTTTTGCTTTAGGATTAGATACCTTGATAACATTGGGGTTAGCGAGTGTAGACACGATCAGAAAGAACAATAAGAGAATGAACAGGATGTCGTTCAAAGCACCTGTATGCATTTCAGGATGGGTTCTTAATCGCTTTCTGATATTCATATTATCTGTTTAGATCGGTAAGATTAACGGGTAGGTTCCTGGAGTATGTCGATAAATTCAGCACTGGCTGCTTCCATTTTATTGGCAGTTTTATCGATTTGTGTACTGAGGAAATTATGACCTACATAGGCAATCAGACCAATAATTAAACCGGTTGCTGAGGTGATCATTTTTGTATAGATACCACCGGCAATGGTATTAAGTGTGTATTCTCCAGTTGAAGCGATGCCGTAGAATAACTGCACCATACCCACAATAGTACCCAGGAACCCGAACATTGGGGCAATACCTGCGATTAGCGACAGGATATTCAGGTTTCTCTCCATAGAATACATTTCCAGCTTGCCCACATTTTCCATGCTCTTTTCAATAGCATCCAATGGCTTTCCAATACGCTGAATACCCTTATCGATCATTCGGGCAACCGGATTGTTGGTATTACGTGCCAGGTTTCTTGCAGCCTGCACATTGCCAGACATGATATTATCACGAATGATATTCATGAAATTCGGCTCAATTCTCGACGCTTTGCGGATAGCCATCAGTCTTTCCACAAATACAAAAATTGCCGCTACAAGC
>CAZTCS010000175.1:0-5554 GCA_964611995.1 uncultured Sediminibacterium sp.
AAAACCGGGGACTTATTTATGGGTCCCCGGTTTAAACAATCACGCTTCATTCAAAAATTTACTTAATATCCGGTGTTTTGCGGGTATTTAGGTCCTTCAGTAACCAGATCGATCTGCGATTGCGGTATCGGTCTTAGCATATTGAACGGTTGAACACCAGCAGCTGCTTCAGTATTGTGTAGTTGTACCCTTTCCACCAGTTTTTTGGTACGGGCAAGATCCCACCAGCGACAATCTTCTGCATACAGTTCACGGCTTCTCTCATCCAACAGGAAGTCGAGCGTTACCTGAGCTGCAGTGATCTGCTGTGCTACAACAGCAGCAGCATATTCAGCTGGAGTTTGTCCGGCTTTCAATGCGGCCCTTGTTCTGAGTACATTGATCATATTTGCTGCATCCTGCAAAGTTGCACCACCTCTTAAAGCTGCTTCTGCGGCAATCAGGTACACTTCAGCAAAACGGAAGAGTATATATGGTCTGTCAGAGTAATCGTTCATATGACCTCTGGTAGAGTCATCAAATTTGCGTACGCTTGGGAAATAAGCTGCGGTATATTTCACCGTAGATCCAGCCAGGTGATCAGGTTCAAGGATCACACCTTTAAACCTATTACGCTCTGTAGCTGTTACAACTCTGTCCGCCATCCAGATAGAAGTATCCACACCATTGATCAACACTCCACGTGGAGTAGTTGCGCCAGTTGTTCCGCTTCCAGATTCAGGTGTGCTGTTTGATAACCAAACTGTCTGGAAAGTTCCTTCGTAACGAGAATCTGTTGCTCTGTTTGCAAAGGCAACATCCATTACATATTTGGTATTTGGTCTGAGACGTACGAATGGACGACCATTTCTTGTATCACGCACAGTTACGTTTGCACCACCACCTGCAGGATAGTTAGCATTCAGGGTTGGGTAGTTAGGTCTCCAGAAGAAGTTTGATTTGTTTTCGCTAAAGCTGGTAGCACCTGCACCAACGGCTGAATTCTGTCCGAATTTCAGGTCTTTGGTGTGGTCGATTACCATCAACACTTCTGAGCTGTATTCATTACCTTCTCTGAATACATTACCGAAGTAAGGCAACAGGTCTAAACCATAAGTTGCTTTGTTGTCGATAATGCTTTTAGAGATCGTATATGCCTGCTGATAGTCGTTTGCTTGTGCAGCAGCAGACCAGCCTCTCCATAAATAGGTTTTAGCGAGCAGGAATAATGCAGTTGATTTAGTAGCAGGTTTACCAGTACCGGCGGCAGGCAGGTTTGGTAAATCAACAGAAGCTTCTGTAAAGTCTTTGATGATCTGCGCATACAAATCAGCAAGTGGAGCTGGGGCATCTGCAGCAGAAGCCGTAGTACTAAAGGTAGTGTGCAGAGGCACCTGACCAAAAGTAGTTACGAGGTAGAAATAACAGAATCCGCGCAGGAATTTCGCCTGTGCCAATAACTGTGTTTTTGTTGCAGCAGGAATATTGGCATTTGCACCATATTCAAGTACACCATTGGCTGTATTAATATCAATAAACAAAGTATTCCAGAAACCTTCGTAGTTATTGGTATTACTTCTGATTACGGGGTTATTGTATACAAACCAGTGTACTGCACCATTATCTACAGAACCACCACGGAGGCTCTCATCGGTTCCGCTGTTGAATAACTGGGTCCAGATCTGAGTGGCCCACTGCCCTCTGAAGCTGGAATATATACCGGAAATAGCACCCTGAATACCATCATTGGTGGTAAAGAAGGACGGAGTAAATCCGGTTCTGGGTTGTTCCTCCAGTAACTTTTTACAACCACTGGCTGTAAAGAGCACTATGCCAAGGAAAAGGCTGTATTTTAAAATTTTATGTCTCATTAAATTAAATTTTAGCAATTAAAATTTCACATTGATACCAAAAATGATCTGACGTGTTGGAGGAACACCCATTCCAACTGTGATCGCACGACCAGCAACAGCTGTTGCACCACCACCCTGGGTTCCTACAGCATTACCGTTACCATTACCCTCAGGATCAATACCCAGACCATCTCTTACAAGTGGAGCCCATAAGATAAATGGATTCTGTGCAGATACATAAGCTCTCAGAGATGAGATACCTGTTTTTGCAAGCAGCTTACTAGAGAAGTTATATCCAAGGTCGATTGTTCTGATCTTGATGAATGAACCATCTCTATAAGTAAGGGTAGAAGTAAACGGAAGTCCATCAACAGCAGCATCAGGCTGAGGGAAATCGTTGGTTGCATTTCTTGGAGTCCAGTAGTCAACTTTTTGTTGGTTAACACGGCTGTTCAGGAAGAAAGGATAACCAGCGCCACCACCATCTGCAGACAGATAAGTAGCAACTACTGTTTGTCCGAAGCGGCCAAACATTACGATATTCAGGTCGAAGTTTTTGTATTCGAAACGGTTCGTTAAACCGGCAACCAGTGTTGGTTGGAAATTACCAACTACACTTCTGTCGGCAGCTGTGATAGCATTGTCTTTGTTTCTATCTTCAATTTTGATATCACCTGGTTTTGCACCATAAACAGCAGCCTGGGTAGCTTCGCTGGTTTGCCAGATACCTAATTTTTTATAGTCAAAGATTACTGTTACAGGATAACCAACGAACCAACCGTTACCTAAATCCTGTGAAAGGTTATTTTGTAATGCATCAATGCGTTCTCTGTTAAAGAACAGGTTCAGGTCTGTTGTCCAGGTAAAGCCTGTTCTTTTTCTGATATTTACGCTGCTTAATGAGAACTCCATACCATTAGATGAGGTACTACCTGCATTGGTCAGGATAGAGTTTGTACCATTACTACGTGGTAATTGACGTTGTAACAAGATATCAGTTGTTTTGGTGCTATAGTATTCAATAGTACCAGACAAACGATTTTTGAAGAGCGAGAAGTCAACCCCGATATTCAAACCTGCAGTTTTCTCCCAGGTAAGGTTCGGGTTAGGACTTGTATTAATAGTATAACCATTTACATAGTTAGTACCGATCGCTGTTCCCTGACCATAGTTATAGAAGCTGGTTCCAAGACTACCCAAAACAGTGTATGGGTTGATACCGGCATTTGAGCTGATACCATAACCTGCTCTTAATTTCAAGCTGGAAACAAACTTCACGTTCTCCATGAATTTTTCTTTGTCGATGTTCCAACCTGCAGATACCGCAGGATAGGTTACCCACTGGTTTCCTGGAGCAAGTACTGAAGCACCATCCGTTCTTACGGTAGCAGTGATGCTATATTTATTATCGAAAGTATAGATCGCACGACCCATATAACCAATTACTGCTGACTCACTGAAGTTACCACCCTGAGGTGTAACTGTGTTTACCTGCTGCCAGTTGTAATCCTGCATGAAGTCTGCAGGTACACCTACACCATTAAACTGTTGAGCCCTGAAATGGTTTTTCTGAACTTCCTGTAAAGCCAGTACCTGTAATTTATGTTTGGTACCGATGCTTTTGTTATACTCTAATGAGTTGTTCAATGTATACTGCCAGCCTTCAGAGTTAGCAGTACTTACACTTGAGTTAGCCACATTGCTATTCACGTTGAATACGGTGTTTGGACCAGTATAGTTACTGTTGAATGTTTGTGACCAACCAAAACCAAAGGTTGTTTTAAATTTCAGGTCTTTCATGATACCAACTTCTGCATAAAAGTTATGCTGAACCTGATACCTGCGCTGGAACGCTTTAATAAGGTCGTTGTTACCAATTGAGGTAAGTGGGTTGATCTGCTGATCGTCGACACCCTGAGAAGATGCAGGTCTGAAGTTCAGTGTACCATCATCATTATATGGTTTGAACAATGGACCCAGTCTTGTAGCAGCGCCATAAGCGTTTGTTCCAAGTCTGTCTGATCTTAATAAAGTACTGAAGCTGGTAAAACCTACTTTAAGACGCTCAGAAACTTTGTGGTCGATATTCACGTTGAATGAAAAACGCTCCAGTTTCTGATCGTGTATGATACCAGTTTCATTATAGTAACCCAGACCAAAGAAATACTGTGTTCTGTCGTTACCGCCTCTTACGTTGAGGTCGTGGCTGGTTCTTAAACCAGTGGTAAGTAATAGTTTCTGCCAGTCGGTGCTTACACCAGCGGCAAGGTTTGTTTGTTCAATTGGGCGCAGTGCATACAGGTTGGCGCCGGCTGTGGTTGAATTACCTTCAGCGGCATCAGCTTTAAACTGAGCGTATTCCTGACCATTTAATAAACGGTAAGTATCAATTGCACTAACTACACCTACATAACCATTATAGGTTGTTTCAGGTTTTCTGCTTGCACTACCACGTTTAGTAGTAACGATGATTACACCGTTCGCACCACGAGAACCGTAGATAGCAGTTGCAGATGCATCTTTTAAGATGTCTACACTAGCAATGTTTTCAGGGTTCAGGTCGTTTACACTACCTCCGTAAACCATTCCATCAACTACGATTAACGGGTTGTTGTTACCAGTGATTGAACGGTTACCACGGATCCTGATTTCACCACCAGCACCAATTTGTGAGCTGTTGCTAACGATGTCAACACCGGCAGCACGACCTTGTAACTGGTTAAAGATGTTTGGAGCTTTGATTTCGTTCAGTGTTTCACTTTTAATAGTGATGGTTGAACCGGTAACATCTTTTTTCTTCTGTGTACCGTAACCAATAACCACTACTTCACCGAGATCATCGGTGGTACTGGTTAAGCTCACATTAATGGTGTTACTTGTACCCACCGTTACTTCGCGGGGAGCATAGTTAACACTTGATACTACCAGTACGGCACCACGTGCAGCGGCAATACTATAATTACCTGCATTGTCGGTAGTTGTACCGGTGTTGGTGCCTTTAACCTGTACGGATGCACCAGTTAAGGGCTCGCCGGAAGCATTTGTTACACGGCCACGCACAGTGTTTGTCTGTGCAAGTGCATTGTCGGATATGCTAAGCAATCCCAACAATATCACTCCCGACAGCACCCATGCTTTAACCCGAAACAAGCTCTGTAAGATTTGTTTTGTTTTGTTTAGAGGCTTTTTCATATTTATTTATCGCTTTGAGAAGTATACATAATTATAGATAGGTTGTATTGAGTAGCCTGGAAGCTAACCATCCCTAATGTTGAACTTAAATGGATGCCTGTCGCGAATAGAAAATAGACAGGATTGCTGTACCTGTAAGGTATTGGTATGATGAAGTAAGTAAGGTTGGGGAAATAGAACTGCCTGATCCTCGTGCATACAGAAGCGCACGATGAAAGGAAGAGAAAGTGGCAAGTTCATTCTATTCTTCATATAGCAGCAATTGGTCGTAGAACTTTGTTTGACAAAGTTTTTATGCAATCCGTTGCACAAGTGTAAAAAAAACAATTATTCTGGTGCCGATTGCCTTTTCAGGCTATCCCCAGCTTATCCTATACACTGCATACTTTCGTATGTATTGGCTTTTGAAATGCAGTGTGGATAAGGGTTTCACAGCTCTTTTACCACTATTGCTTCGGAATTGCGCTTGATTTTCGTTTGACTAATGTAAACAAATTTTTAATAAAAATGCAATCGCTTGCATAAATTTC
>CAZTCS010000176.1:0-5249 GCA_964611995.1 uncultured Sediminibacterium sp.
CCCAGGAACACATCTTGTACGATGGTCTGGAAATCCACGTGCTCTTCATCGTTACAACTTAAACGCAGTTTAGCTTTTAAAGGCACTGCATAAGTTAAACCACGCTCCATACACTCATCGAGTGTATAACGGGGAGGATCAATAAAATAATCCAGGAACTCCAGTACGAAAATGTTACGCGTGTCTGTAATAGGAAAGTTTTCCTTGAACACACGGAACAAGCCTTCCACATTACGTTTGTCGGGCGTAGTTTCTAACTGAAAAAATTCTCTGAATGATTCTAACTGGATGTCGAGCAGGTCAGGAGCTTCCGCCAAATGTTTAGTTTTACCGAAGCCGACCCTGTTGTTCAATGTAGTTGTAGACATATTTGTGTAAAACCGGTTTTGATACGATAAATATTTGGGGAGAATGGTGAGATTCCCTTAACGTACAATCGGCTCATTCATCATTCAAACGTCAATGATAAAAATGTCCACCCGCTAATTGGCCCAAAAATAAGGATGGCAAAGGTAGGAAATGGGGAGGCAATTGCAAAAACATTTTTTAGCGTGAATGGTCAATGGTGAATGGTCAATGGGGAGTTGTGAGCGTGAATAGTCAATGGTGAATTGTCAATGAGGGATTGCGAGAGGCGCCGAGCGATTAAAGTCTATGATAATCAATCAATTACATTTAAAAATCAAAATTCCTGCTCTAGACTTTAAGTCCAGAGCAGGAATTAGGATATAACCACCCATTCACAATTCACCATTCACAATTCACGCCCTCCTACCATATTTTCGCCCTCTGATCCGCCGGGCGGTAGAGCTTATGCTTCTCTGTAACCCCAAAAGCCTGGTAAAATGGATCGAAATTGGCCAGTGGGCCGTTTACACGGAACTCTTCCGGACTATGCGGATCGGTGGTTATTCTGGTACGCATGCTTTCTGGGCGGTCTATCAGGCGCCAAACCTGGGCATACCCAAGGAAAAAACGTTGATCGGGGGTATATCCAAATAGCTTTTCTGAACCTTGTCCCTGTTTGGTCATTTTAAACGCATCATAGGCAATCGCTAGTCCACCAATATCTGCCAGGTTCTCTCCCAGTGTCAGGGCGCCATTTACATGCAGGCTATCGAGCACTACATAGGCATTATATTGCTCCACTACCCCTTTTGCCTTGGCATTGAATTTTTCGCCATCGGTTTTGGTCCACCAGTCGGTTAGATTTCCCTTTGCATCGTACTGACGTCCCTGGTCATCGAAACCATGGGTCATTTCATGTCCGATTACCAGGCCAATTGCGCCATAGTTTATGGCATCATCAGCATTCAGTTCAAAGAAAGGGAATTGCAGGATACCTGCCGGGAACACAATCTCATTAAATGTTGGGTTATAATAAGCATTTACCGTTGGTGCGGTCATTTGCCATTCTGTTTTATCAACCGGCTTACCAATTTTAGCGATGCTTTCTTTATAGTCATGTTTGGCAATACTGCGCATGTTGTTGTAGAAGTCTGTACGGGTGATGTTTACATCATCATAAGATTTCCACTTATCAGGATACCCGATTTTTTTCATGATTGCAGTTAGTTTCTCCTGGGCCTTCTGTTTAGTGGTATCACTCATCCAATCAAGATTGGCAATACGTTTACTGAAAGCAGTTTGCAGGTTATTCACCAACTCATCCATTCTTTTTTTGGCATCGGCAGGAAAATATTTTTGAACAAAAAGTTGACCCAGCAGATCTTTCAGTCCATCGTCTGTGCGACTAACCATTTTCTTCCACCTGGCTTCCTGTGTTTTTGCACCGGAGAATAATTTGCCAAAAGAAAAACGTTCATCTACAAAAGCTTTGCTTAAGAGAGATGCATTTGAAGAGATATAATCATAGCGCACTTTATTTTTCCATGCTTCAATTGGCTGACTTGCCAGTAGAGTACTTAATGCTTTGTAATAGCCTGGCTGACTCACATTCACACTATCTGTTTTAATACCCATTTTTTGTAAAGTGGCGGTCCAGCTAATGTTTGGAGCAATTTTCTCAAGCTCAGCAACAGACATTTTATTATAGTTGCGAATCGGATCACGAAGTTCTACAGGTGCCAGGTGCGATTTAGCAATCTCTGTTTCCAACTTTAGTATTTCGGATGCTGCTTTTGTAGCTGCATCTTTTGCTATACCGGTAAGCACGAAATAATTGGCGATATGCTCCAGGAATTTCTGGCGTTGCATTACGGTTGTTGCATCGGTCTTAGTGTAGTAATCTTTTTCCGGCAAGCTCAATCCTGTTTGATAGAGGTTTAGGATATTATTACTGCTGTTTCTTTCATCTGCAGCAATATAAATGCCGATCAGGTCACCATCGCCTTCCATATAGTTTTCAGCCAAAAGGCTGATCAGTTCTTTATAATCTTTAACGGCATCAATTTTTGCGAGCATTGGCTTCAGGGGTTCATAGCCAGCTTTTTCAATGGCTACTGTATCCATACCGCTTGCATAGAAATCGCCTACTTTCTGTTCCAGGCTTCCGGATTTATGGTCTGTTTTGGCAGATACTTCATCGAGGATCGTGCGAAGCTTTTTCAGGTTTTCATCATAGAGTGTATAAAAGCTACCCCATCCGCTTTGGTCATCGGGGATTACACTGTTTTTAACCCAAGTGCCATTGGCATACATAAAGAAGTTATCACCGGGTTGGATTGTAGTGTCCATACCGGCTGTATCAAAATACTCTTTTGAAACTGAATTGTTTTTACAGGAAGCCAGTAACAATACCGCTCCTGCCATAGCAGGTAAAATGCTTTTCATGAACAATGTTTTAGTAGGTATAAATATGAGGAATTATTTGGGAGGGGCAAAACCGTTTAACATATTTTGAGTAGATAGACGGAAGAAAATCAGGACAATTTTTCATTTAAGCTACCCACAGTTTTCATAGTAAAATGCGCATTTAAAATAGTGTGTTTTTGCATATGTGAAGTTAGGTTTGTAGATTTAGTGTTAACGGGAAACTTCATAAACTTTAGACTTATGGGAAGAACTTGGAAAGATACCATAGACTCTCCAGAAGATTTTTTCAATGAAAAGAATCAATCTAAAAATGATTTTTTAAATTCATTTTACGAAAGCCATCAATGGCTTATAGATAGATTAATTGATAAAGGGGTGAATGTAGATATACTTGCTAATAGAGAAAGAATGCGATTCAAATATGGCAATTGGGAACAAAATTATTATCCTCTTTCCGGAGAGCATACTATGCCAGGAAATGAACGATTGAAAATCATCGAAACTCAAGAAATAGTTGTCCCGAATAAAAACTATAACGAAGAGAAGGCAAAACAGAAAAAAATTGAAACTTTTCCTAGGAAACAGCTCAATAAAAACAAGGTAAAAAATCAACCCACAGAACGAAAAATCATTAAGGGTAAAAAAAGTTATTCGAAATACGCAAATTTTATTGAATTCACCGAACGATTTGTAGAAAGAACTAACATCAAACCTGATTTTGAAACCTACTACATAAAGGATCTAGCCAAAGAAGAAAAGGAGGTTTCACTAATTTCGCCAATTATTCTAGATATAAATCAAGAAATAATTGACTATCTCAATAAACATCCAAATTTTATTTATAACATAAGTAGTAGAAAATTTGAAGAATTGATTGCCCACATATTAAAAAGATTCGGCTTTGATGTTGAACTAACTAAAGCTACAAGAGACGGAGGAAGAGACATATTAGCTTATATAAGAAATTCAGTATGTTCATATCTTACATTTGTCGAGTGCAAACATTTTTCACCTGACAATCCTGTTGGCGTAGGAATTGTTAGAAGTGTTTATGGTGTTCAAAAAATTCACAGAGCAAACAAAAGTCTAATCGTGACATCTTCTCATTTTACCAAAGATGCAATTGAATTAACAAAACCTATCGCAAATGAAGTTGAATTAAAAGACCATACCGATATTAAAAGCTGGCTAAATCACTTATCATAATTATCTCCTTCTCAGGACAGGCTCTCCATAAAAAGGAAGTTCCTCGAAGATTCTGAGGCACGAAGGACTCTTCGTGTCACACAGCCGGATTGTCTACATTTAGTTTTTAAGTACAATTGCAATAACCATTTCTCTTTCAATATATTATTCTGATTTTAAATTGAGTAATTTGGTCAAATATTTTGTAACAGATTACATACATTCATAAGCAGTAGTGATACTGCTTGGCAATTCAAAACTAAACTTTGATACTATGGACCCCATTAAACTGCAAAAAGTTATAGCTCAATATATAGACCAGTACAAACCAGTTATCGACAGAACTCTTGCAGCACTTCGAACCAATAAAGAAAGCCTTCATATCCCTTATGCTCAATTCTTATTTTCGATAATAGACTACTACGGGTTGTTGTACATTGTTGCTACGACAAAACACTTTGACAAGCGAGATAAAAATAATTTCCTTGCCTTTGTTGCATCTCCTTATTTCCCATCTGTCGATCGATGCAAAAAGTCATTTTTATACTTTATAAGAAACGGAGTAATGCATCAAATCTTTTCAAAAGCCAGCAGTGTCGGAGCCTCTCCTGAAAATAAATTGTTTTTTAAAGACACCATAAACGGAAACATACCTGCATTGAATTTAGACTATCTTGACAAAGCAACTATTGCAGCCATTGATAATTTCACAAATGACCTTAAGACTAATACTACATACATAGATAATCTTTACGAAATTCTAATAACAACTAATTATGGACTTAATGACCATACCGAATTGGATTCAGAATTGGCGAGATCATTCGGTGGTGATATAAATAATGTTTTCAACGACTGTATTTAAAATATACCATTTTCTTCTATTGTTGGGTCTTCATAAAAAAGAAGTTCCCCGAAGAGTCTCTGAAACACGAAAGACTCTTCGGGGAACACAGCTGGGGTACCTGCTTAATGCGAATTAACTTTTGGAAAGTTCCGAAACTTTCCAAAAGTTGCACCGGGACAATTCAGCCAATCATTTGAGATCTAAATACTGCACTCGCATTTTTTCCGTAAGGCCTTAAAAGTTCATTGAAGATTCTCTGAGTTACGAAGGACAATGAGTGTTACACAGCCAACCTACCTGCATTTAGTTTTACTACTGCCTTTTCATTTACAACAAACAGCAGTAAAAATGCAGACCCCCTTCCTCGCCATTCCCGATCTGCGATCGTGAGGCTTGTCAGGGTGACGAACTGCAACGATAAAAAACAACGGATGTGATGGGC
>CAZTCS010000177.1:0-5247 GCA_964611995.1 uncultured Sediminibacterium sp.
CATGATTTTCAAGATTTATCATGATAGATCTTGAAAATCATGAAAATCCGTGTCCTATTAATAACAGGCAATGCATTTACTGCAATCCTTCAACATTCATCATTCGATATTCATTATTCATCATTCAAATGGCTTTCCAACTCCGCCATCATTTCACTGCTACCGATAAATAAGGGAGTTCGTTGGTGGAGTTCAGTTGGTTGTATATCGAGGATTCTTTGTTTTCCATTGGTTGCTTTACCTCCGGCTACTTCCAGGATAAAGGCAAAGGGATTAGCTTCATAAAGTAACCTTAGTTTGCCCTTGGGCTTATCGGTTGTACCGGGGTACATAAAAATGCCTCCTTTAATAAGGTTACGATGTACATCGGCCACCATACTTCCGATATAACGTTGTGTATATGGACCACCGGTTTCTTTGGTTTTGCGCTGACAGGCATCTATGTATTTTCTTACATTGATATCGTACTGGAAAAAATTTCCGTGATTCACGGAATAAAATTTTCCTGCTGGTGGACATTTAATATCCGGATGACTCAAACAAAACTCTCCGATGGATGGATCAAGTGTAAAACCATTTACGCCTCTTCGGGTAGCATAAACAAACATGGTACTGGAACCATAAATAACATAACCAGCAGCAACCTGTCTGTTACCGGGCTGGAGAAAATCTTCTTTTACGCATGGCTTCCCTTTTTCACTGATGCGTCGGTACACACTGAATATGGTTCCGATAGAAACATTTACATCAATATTACCACTTCCATCAAGTGGATCAAACATTACCACATATTTGCTCTGGTTACTAACTTCATCATCAAAAACCACAAAATCATCCAGTTCCTCACTTCCGATACCCGCACAACTGATTCCATGTTGTAATACACCCATAAACTGGTTATTGGCATAGATATCCAGTTTCTTCACATCCTCCCCCTGAATATTAATTGTACCTGCATCACCAAGTATATCAACCAATCCAGCCTTATTAACCTCAACATTCACGCGTTTGGCCGCCAAACCAATATCACGCAGTAAACTACTCAGTTCACCAGTTGCAGTAGGAAATTGTCTTAATTGTTGTAAAGTAAATTCGTCGAGTGTAAGTATACGTCTGTTAACAGTCATGGCAGGGGTATCGTTTGAGCGAAGGTATTTAATTTGGAAATTTGAAAATTTGAAAATTTGAAAATGAGGTAACCTGCCTGTCTGCCGACAGGCAGGTTTGAAAATTTATGCGTTTTCAACGCATTTCATGAACATGCAGTAGATGATATCTAATGTGTAATTAATACATACCACACCCCTCATTTCCTCATTTCCAAATTTTCAAATTTTCAAATTTTCAAATTATTCCCCCCTCATAAAAAGCTGCGTAAAAAAAATCACTCCTTTATTATCGCGATAAACACCTATTCCTGTTAGGGTATAATTGCCTTCTATATTTTTTTTATGGCCTGGGCTATTGATCCAGCCTTCTACTACTTCTTTTGCAGAGAGTTGACCGTAAGCTACATTTTCGGCTGCTGCTCGCATTCTTCCGGCGGTTTTAGAGATTGCAGCTATACGCTCCTCAAATCCGTTATGACTGAAAGCCGTTTTTTTCAGGGCCATATTCTTGCTGTGTTGGGCCGCTTGCTCGTTTGCTACTTCTATTGTGGTTAGCGCTGATAATCCTTTAGATTTTCTATAAGCATTAATATGCTTGAGAATATCGGCAGACATTGTTGCTGCATTAAATACCGTTACCTCTTTTTCAGTTTCTGTTGACGAAGGAGCTATATTCCTTGTACAGGAAAAAAGCAATACAGGCATCATCAATCCTAATAAAAAACTACCTCTTTTAATCATGTTTATCAATTTAATTTGTCCTACTCCTACCCTGCGAAAACTTCGCGTTCTCATGTTCTCTGCGGTGAACTTGCTTTGTTGTTTTCATGGGAGGAAGTTCACCGCAGAGAAAACAAGAACGCAGAGGTTGCGCAGAGAAATCTGGTAGTAGGAATGCAACAACTGTACCAAATACAGCCATTCCTGTTTAAGTGATGTAAAAAGTAACGGAAGCATCCCTTTTAAACCTATGCTGCTAAATAACCTAAAACTGTTAACTTAGAAGCTTTCATTATCGTTAAAATTAACTACCATGAATAAACCTACTCTGGGCATCTGTTTACTGGCAATGGCTGCATTTTCAGCCTGTTCAACTGGTTTTGACCCGGAAGATGGTCTAGCCACTTTCAATGCCGATAGCGTAAAACAACACGTAAGCACCCTAGCTTCCGATTCATTTATGGGTCGTAAACCTTTTACCGAAGGAGAAACACTTACCGTAGATTACCTGAAAAACCAGTTTAAGCATGCTGGACTTGAAACGGGTAATGGCGATAGCTATTTACAGGAAGTACCCATGGTTAGTCTGCTCGCTAAAGCCACTCCTTCCATGGAAGTGCAATCAGCCAAAGGGAAATTCAACTTAAAAGCATTTGATGATTATATCATCTGGACCGATAAGGCTGACTCAATAGAAACCCTGGACAAATCTGATCTTGTATTTGCAGGTTATGGTGTTGTGGCACCGGAATATAATTGGAACGACTATGAAGGACTTGATGTTAAAGGAAAAGTGGTAATGGTTATGGTAAATGATCCTGGGTTCTGGATTGGTGATACCACACTATTCAAAGGCAAAGCCATGACCTATTATGGTCGCTGGACCTATAAATTCGAAGAAGCGGCCCGTCAGGGTGCCAAGGGTTGTTTGATTATTCATAATACAGCCGCTGCCAGTTATCCCTTTAGTGTTCAGCAGAATAGTTTCAACACTAGCCGCCTGCGACTCGATACCAGAGGTCTGGATGTAAAAAACTGTGATGTTATTGGTTGGGTAACTGAAACAACTGCCAATAAACTATTTACCGCAGCTGGTTTCGATTCAACTTTATTGGTTAAAGCCAATAAACCAGGTTTTAAAGCGGTTCCGCTGGATCTCAAACTGACTACTAGCATGACTGTTCAGGCTACCTACAAAAAATCTTATAATGTAATAGGAAAGATTACCGGCACAAAAAGACCTGATGAAGTGATTATTTACACTGCACATTGGGATCACCTGGGTGTTGGGCGTCCTGATGCAACTGGAGATTCTATTTACAATGGCGCACTAGACAATGCCTCGGGTACCGCAGGTTTACTCGAATTGGTTCGTGTATTTAAAAGTTTAAAAACACCACCAGAAAGAACCGTTGTTTTCCTTGCCGTTACTGCCGAAGAGCAAGGCTTATTAGGCTCTGCCTATTATGCAGAGAACCCGGTATATCCTGTTGCAAAAACTGTTGCCAACATTAATATGGATGGCTTAAACCGCTTTGAAGCTACCAAGGATATTGTAATCGTTGGAGAAGGCCAGTCTGACCTGGAAGATTACCTCAAAGAAGCCGTTGAAAAAACAGGCGGCTATATATCCTACGATTCACATCCTGAAGCTGGTTACTATTACCGTTCAGACCATTTTAATTTCGCAAAAGTGGGTATCCCTGCATTATACGTAAGCACAGGGGTAGACGTAATCAACAAAGGCAAAGCATTTGGTCAGAAATTAGAAGACGACTACACCGAAAAAAATTACCATCAACCATCCGACAGCTACGATCCCCAAACCTGGACCATGAACGGCGCCATCAACGATCTAAAATGGCTCTTCCAGGTCGGAAAAAGACTGGCCTTCGAAAAAACAATGCCGAAATGGAAAGCAGGATCCGAGTTTAAAGCGGTTAGAGAGAGATAATTTGAAAATTTGGAAATTTGAAAATTTGAAAATGAAAAAAGGCTAATGTTTAGTTCTGAAAATTAACCTACCATTTCATCTTTTGCGCAGCAAAAGCACTACTAACCATCATTTTCAAATTTTCAAATTTTCAAATTTCCAAATTACGAAATTCTGCTCTTTCATTAGTTTTGCTGCAATTAATATAGTATGAAAGTATTTAAGTTTGGTGGGGCGAGTGTTAATAGTGTTGAGCGAATAAAAAACCTGGCGGGTATCGTTGATAAATACAAGGATGACCAACTGGTTATCATTATTTCAGCGATGGGGAAAACGACCAATGCTTTGGAAAAAGTAGTGGAGGCTTTTTATGCAGGGAAAAAAGAGGAAGCGCTTCAACTTTTTGAAATCGTAAAAAACCAACACCTTACTACTGCAAAATATTTATTGGTTACGCACTATAATCCATGTGCCGCACAGCTTAACGATTTCTTTACTGAAGTAGAATGGCTGTTACATGATAAACCCGTTCGTGAGTTTGATTATTATTATGATCAGGTAGTTTGTGCAGGAGAATTACTAAGTACCTGTATTATCAGTCATTTTTTGAACCAGGAAAAAATTTCCAACCAATGGATGGATGTGCGTGATATTATTCGCACCGATGATAATTTCAGGGATGCTGGTATTGATTGGCAATACACTGAAGAAAAAGTAAGTCAGAGCTGGAAGTCTGTTACTTCAAACAATAATATACTTATTACACAGGGATTTATAGGATCAACAGATGAAAATGAAAGCACCACATTAGGTCGTGAAGGCAGCGACTATACAGCCGCCCTCTTTGCCAATATGCTCAATGCGGAAAGCTTAACCATCTGGAAGGATGTAGAAGGCGTTATGAATGCCGATCCAAAACAGTTCCCGGATGCACAACTGATCAGTGAATTGAATTTTACTGAAGTCATAGAGATGGCATTCTATGGCGCCCAGGTAATTCACCCTAAAACCATCAAACCTTTACAGAACAAGGGTATTCCCATGTATGTAAAATGTTTCCTCGACCCATCCCTACCCGGAACGGTTATTCATAAAAAGAACATCAAAGGACTACCCCCCATTATTGTTGTAAAAGAAAAACAATTACTGATTCACCTGCATACCCGCGATTTTTCTTTTATGGCCGAAGCACCTATGCGACAGCTTTACGATATACTTGAACGATCACGCGTTCGGACAAACCTTATACAAACCGGTGCAATCAGCGTTCAGATTTGTATGGACGATAAGGATGAAAAGACCAATGATTTTGCGGCCCAGGCAAGCAATGTATTTGATGTACAATTAGAAAAAGGACTGCAACTTCTTACAATCAGGCATTATAACCAATCACTGGTCGACAAAATGCTGGAAGGAAAAGAAATAGTTTTAATGCAAAAAACCAAAGAAACGATACAGATAATTTGGAAATTTGAAAATTTGAAA
>CAZTCS010000178.1:0-5026 GCA_964611995.1 uncultured Sediminibacterium sp.
GTATTCAGATGTATGTGCGTAAGGACCAGTTAAACAAAGAGTTTATTTACCAGAGTTTTTCCATTAATGGACCAACTTCTTTGTTCCTTCACCAGAGCATGCATAGAAATACTGGTGTGTTTACGATGAAGCGGGCATACGATAAAATCGAGTTTCAGGTCGTAAATACTGGTTTCTTTTACGATAAATCAAATCCTGTAAGCAAAACCGAAGATGTAGATAAACCCGAGGCGGTTTTTTACAACGATAAGTTCAGTATTGAAGATTCCTTAGGTTATTTGATTAATGTAGATCAGCTTTTCCTTAGCGAGAAGATGGACCCGGTTAAGCCCATATTCGGCCCTGGCCAGGCTACACCTTTTACCTTTAACCTTGGGGGTTTAAATCCGACCAAATCGAAATATGCTAATATCAGGTCGTTTCCAAATAATACCGATGTGGTAGTAGATCTGTCTTACGATAATCCAAATACCATCGCATCTACTGGTCCGGATATTACGGATGCCCGTTATGTGCGTGTGCGTATGCAGCATAGTTTTATTGAAATGCCAAAGAATGATTTTCGTGGGAGAAGAGATGATCCACGTGTAGGATATTTTACACAACAACGTAATGATCAAACTAGTATTAGTCCAACCCCTTACAAAGATTTAATCAATCGTTGGGGACTGGTTAAGAAAGATCCTTCAGCAGCCTTGAGTGAGCCAGTTGAACCGCTTGTGTATTGGATCGAAAATACAACGCCACATGAATATCGCCAGACCATTATGGAAGCTGGTTTGAAATGGAATGAGGCTTTCGAAAAAGCAGGATTTAAGAATGCCGTTCAGATGAAGATCATGCCAGATGATGCAACATGGGATCCGGCTGATATCCGTTACAATGTAATTCGTTGGGTTTCATCTGCTCAGCCTCCTTATGGAGCCATCGGGCCAAGTTTTGTTAACCCACGTACAGGTCAAATATTGGGTGCAGATATAACAGTTGAGTGGTTCTCAGGTAGTGCAACCCCAATCTCCGATGAATTGTATAATGGACCATCTATGGAGTCATTTGCAAAACAAGCAGGATTGAATATGGCTAATCATACTGCATGTACACTTGCCGGTGAACTTAAGGCCCAGTTCATGACTGGTCAAACCACTTTACAAGCCATGGATGCTCCAGAGGCTGAAATAAAGGAAATGCATAAACAGTTTCTTATTTATCTGATCATGCATGAAATGGGACATACACTTGGTCTGAACCATAACATGAAAGCTAGTCAGATGTTATCGCCCGCTGATATCAATAATACTTCTATTACACATCAGATTGGTTTGATTGGTTCAGTAATGGATTATCCTGCCATCAACGTATCCTTAGACAGAAGCAAACAGGGTGATTATTATACCACTAAAGCGGGCCCTTATGATTTGTGGGCAATAGAGTTTGGTTATACACCATTCTCTGCGTCTGCTGAGGAAGCGGGAATCACTAAAATTTTATCACGCAGTACCGATCCTAAGCTGGCATTTGGTAATGATGGAGATGATATGCGTTCACCAGGTAAAGCCATGGATCCACGTGTAAATGTGAATGATCTTACGAGTGATGCCATTGCGTATGCGGAAGAACGTTTCAAATTGGTAAATAACCTGATGGGTAAGCTTGTTCAGAAATATAGCAAATCAGGTCAGTCATATGCAGAGCTACGTTCACGTTATGGTACTTTACTCGGACAGCGTAACAGTATGATAAATGCAGTTAGCCGTTATGTAGGTGGTGTGTATATTGACAGAAGTTTCCCTGAACAAAACTCACCTAATAAGCCTTACACCCCAACACCATTAGCAACGCAGAAAAAGGCCATGGAAGTGCTTACTAAATATGTGTTTGCACCAAATGCATTTGATGCCGATGCCCAGGTATTCCCTTACCTGCAAATGCAGCGTCGTGGGTTTAACCAACCAAATAACGGGGAGGATTATAAAATCGTAAATAATATCACCGCTATACAGGTAGGTGGTACTTTGGCGCATATCCTGAATCCGGCTACTTTACAACGTATCAACAATACTCGTTTGTATGGTAATCAGTACAGTGTGGCAGATGTAATGAACGACCTGGTAAAAGGCATTTTTGATGCTGATATTAATGGAAATGTTAACCTGTATCGTCAGTACCTGCAGACATCTTTTGTGAAAGGTGCAAGTAGTTTCCTGAATCCACAGGCACTTATTGATGATGTTTCAAAAGCTGCTACTTTGTACACTTTACGTAAACTACGTACCAAATTGGCCGCTGCCGTTTCTACCAACGAAGAAACCAAAGCCCACAGAGCCAATCTGATGTTTTTAATCGATAAGGCGCTGAAAGTAGACTGATAAAACAGAAGAACAGGAGAACAGAAGAACAGAGGAACAGAGGAATGTCCAACTTCCAAGTAGTTGCATAATTGGAAGTTGGACATTCCTCTGTTCTTCTGTTATAATACGACTTGGATATTCCAAATCTTCCTGTTATATTAAAGGTGTAAAACACCTGCCATGCGAAAAGTTAGTAATGTTCTCGAACGAAAAGGGAATCGTGTAACTATTGTTACTCCTGAAATGTCTGTTATTGATGCCCTCCGAATTATGGCAGAGCAAAATATTGGCTCTGTTGTTGTTATGAAAGATGATCGATTTGCCGGTATTATGACCGAAAGAGATTATTCCCGAAAAGTAATTTTGAAAGGAAGGCATTCAAGTGATACTCCGGTTGGGGATATTATGACTACTGATTTTCCTTATGTTGGTATAAATGATGGGGTAGATGCTTGTATGCAACTCATGACTTCACACCGACTTCGGTATTTACCTGTAATAGAAGATGAACAATTAGTGGGCATCATTTCTATTAATGATTTGGTAACAGAAACCATTCTTACACAGGCAGAGACGATTAATCAATTGCAGAATTATATACAGTCGTAGTATAACGTCCGAAAGTCTGAAAGACAGTAAGTCCGAAAGATTTAGTGGGCTGATTTGTAACAGATGTTATTTATTGTAGAGGATTATTGCTCATCAGTTGTTTTTATCTTATGATAACTGTTCAATCAATCAGCTTCTGAGGCATATACCTGGGCACTTTCTTTGGGAAGTATTAATTTGGGTACCGGTTGGTCTTTGATAGCATCGGTGAGAATATGATAGTTTAGTTTTGACAAAGTTCGATGCAAACTCCACTCAGATTGCAACTGTTTACTTTCTTCGGCTTTTAACCGTTGAAACTCCTTAATCAGTTACACTTTAAACTCATGTGAAATCCACATGCCAAATTCAAGGGCAATATCTGCATGGGCAAATGTGCCACCATAACGGCCAGTGGTTGATTTTATGCCGATTGCATTGGTTTTTTCCATCCATTCTTTGGCACTCAGTCTATAACTGTTTAAACCTGCTTGGGTTCTAATTATGGCGAATTCGCCATAATTAAAATCTGGATTGTTTACGGTTTCCCAAACGCCAAGAAACTCAATGGTATTGCGGTTTCTTAACCAGTCGGAAATAAAAAAATCGCCATCTTTTGCTTTCAGCATGTCTGTTAGCGAGATATAATCGGCATCCTGTTCTTTAAACAAGGATATGGCAATGCCTTTTACTTCGATGTTGGTATTTTTTTTCATACAACCAACATCGGTGATAAGCCCAGCGTATTTCCCGCATCCTTCCTACGTCAGGATTATGGATGGTATTTTGAAAACATCTCAGCCGAATTGATCCTTCCCTTCGACGATGCTCAGGGCAGGATCGCAGTTTCCGACTACGTCGGAGTGCTCCTCAGGATGACGATAATTAGCGGCAAAGAACTGGCAATGTTGTGTCGGCTTAGCCGACACAACATTGCTAGAATACCCACCCGCAATCGTCATCCTGAGGAGCATTGAAAACCGCAGGTTATCATCTGCGACGAAGGATCTGGTTGTAGCTTACTCAGCCATTTTTCTCTGCACCGGAAAAGCGTGACGAATTTTCTATTTTAGAGAATGTTTGGAGTAGGAGGGTTGTAGAAGAATAGGGTAGTAGCAAAACTAAATATTACAGTATAGCTGTGTAACCGGTGTCGATGACTCTACGAGAGACATCGGGGAAGAAACACCCAGCGAATATCTTGGGTGTAGTATTAGACTTTAAATATGTCATCAAATTTCGTTTCCGGGGAAATAGCATTTAGTTTATTAATTAGTCTTTCGTCAACAATAATTTTCCTTTCATGCGTTGATAATGAACCTAAAAATATGGTAGTACCTCTTGGTGTATTTCTTGTAATGGGTGACGTTTCTTTTACATAAGATAATCCACACGGTATTAAATCAAATATTAAGTCCCTTATGACTTCTAAAGAAACCTCTCGACCGAAAGATGCAAGAAATAATTTTGGCATAGCTCTACTTTGTCCAAATTCTTCAAATTTGGTAAATCCTATTTTTTGAACAATTTGTGTGATCTCTGAATACTTTGGCAGTTGAACATTTATTCTTAAATCAATGTTTGAGAATTTAACGATATTTTTGAGTTCCTCAAGTCTATTGTCTGAGTTCTCAATAATAGTTTCTATAGCTTTTTCTTCATTTGTTTTTAGCCCGTCGCTATCAATTAATTTTCTTATTTCTTCTAATTCTGCTTTAGTTTTTTCGGATATTAAAATTATATCTTCTCGCAGTTTTGTTGTCTCTAAAATTGTTGATTCATTTCTATCAATATATTCAAAAGTCATCGTGTTTTTGTCTAAATATTTTGAATAAAATGAATCTTCCTGCATTTCAGGTCGAAACTTAGTTTGCAGCAGAAATATTAATATCAAAAAAATAGGGATAATCGAAATAGCAGAAATAGCAAAAAATGCTGGAAGCCAAGATGGTGATTTAATTGTAGCAGCAGCAGTCAGTATAGCACTAACTAATAATATAAGTCCAATAAGCCAAGCTGCTAACAATTGAATAGGCTTTGTTATTTTTTCTGCTTTTATTTGATGTTCTTGCATAGTTTTGAATATTACG
>CAZTCS010000179.1:0-911 GCA_964611995.1 uncultured Sediminibacterium sp.
AAACAACCAACCAATGATCAAACTGTTTCATGAAGTAAGTCAGGATTGCAGCAGGGTCACAACAGAGAAATACAGTACGAGTTTTTCGTCAGCTATCAGGTTGTTGCACAAGGATCTTCGTACGCCCATATTTAATATATATGGCTTCGTTAGGTTTGCTGATGAAATTGTCGACAGCTTCCATGATTATAATAAACATGTGTTACTGGCCGAATTTAAACAAGCGGCTTATGATGCTATTGATAAAGGCATTAGCATGAATCCTATCCTGCATAGTTTTCAGCTAACCGTTAATCAATACCAGATTGATCGGGAATTGATTGATGCTTTTTTATATAGTATGGAGCTCGACCTGAGTGAAAAGAAGTACGATAAAGTTGGGTATAAGCAATATATTTATGGAAGTGCAGAAGTGGTAGGATTGATGTGCCTTTTTGTTTTTTGTGATGGTAACAGACAGATGTATGAAACATTAAAACCCTATGCACGCAGTTTGGGAGCGGCATTTCAAAAAGTAAATTTTTTACGGGATCTAAAAGCTGATTATGAATCTTTAGAAAGAGTTTATTTTCCGGGATGCGATTTCAGTAATTTTACCGCATCAGATAAAGAGGCTATAGAAGCAGATATACAACAGGATTTTAACCATGCCTACCAGGGTATCCTTAAGCTGCCGCTTAAATCTCGCTTCGGGGTTTATGTTGCGTATAAATATTACTTATCGCTTTTCAAAAAAATTAAAAAGCTAAGACCCCAGCGAATAATGGAAGAAAGAATTAGAATTCCCGACTATGGCAAAATATTTATACTAGCTAAAGCAGGTATTCGAAGTCAATTCAATTTACTTTAAAGTTTGGTAGAAAAGGAATACTTATTTTGATGTATGGAACAAGTGATTTTAGTGAATGAGC
>CAZTCS010000179.1:921-1668 GCA_964611995.1 uncultured Sediminibacterium sp.
ATGGAGAAAATGGAAGCCCATGAAAAAGCCCTTTTGCATAGGGCTTTTAGTGTTTTTATATTCAACAATAAGCATGAGTTGCTTTTACAAAAAAGAGCTTTATCTAAATACCATAGTGGAGGATTATGGACCAATACCTGTTGCAGTCATCCAAGACCCGGAGAAGTAACAGGCCATGCAGCACTTCGCAGACTGAAGGAAGAAATGGGCTTTGAAACTAATTTGTCTGAAGCATTTAGCTTTATTTACCAGACATCATTCGATAACGGCTTAACGGAAAATGAGTTTGATCATGTGTTTGTAGGTGTTTATGAAGGGGAAGAAATTAACATAAACCCCGAGGAAGTGGCATCATTTACCTACAAGTCTTTGGATGAAATTGAAACATCCATGCAAAAGGATCCTGAAAAATATACAGTTTGGTTTCAAATAGCATTTCCTAAACTTAAAGATGCAAGAACAACCCGTTGCAATAATCATTGGCGCCGGAGTAGGAGGTCTCGCTACGGCTATCAGACTCGCAACACAGGGTTTTGAAGTAAAAGTATTTGAACAGGGTGCAAGCTTTGGTGGTAAAATCGGGCATTTTGAATCTGAGGGTTTTCGGTTTGATACTGGCCCTAGTTTGTTTACGCAACCAGAAAATATTCAGGCATTATTTGAACTGGCAGGTGTTCCAATGCATGAATTCTTCAGGTATCAAAAAATGTCCACCACCTGCAATTATTTTTATGAAGATGGTACAGT
>CAZTCS010000179.1:1685-2103 GCA_964611995.1 uncultured Sediminibacterium sp.
AATACAATTAAAAACCAATGAGCCGGCTAGTCATATTACCAACTATTTACAAAAATCTGCCTCTCTCTATAATGATATAGCAGAGATTTTCCTTAGCCACTCTTTACATAAACCATCTTTTTTGTGGAAAGCACCAATTCGAAAAGCCTTAAAACGAATTCGGTTTGCACATTTATTTAAAAGTCTTCACCAGTTTAATACAGGCTCATTCAAAGAAAAAAAAGTTGTTCAGTTATTCGACAGGTATGCAACTTATAACGGAAGTAACCCTTATGATGCTCCGGGAATGATGAGCCTGATCCCAAATCTTGAACACAATGAAGGAACTTATTACCCCGAAGGGGGTATGATCAGCATTGCAAAAGCACTATATGAACTGGCAAAACTAAAAGGCGTTCAATTCTATTTCAATAGTTCC
>CAZTCS010000179.1:2140-5019 GCA_964611995.1 uncultured Sediminibacterium sp.
ATAATAACAAAGCCGCCGGCATTGTAGTAAAAGGTAAAAATATACCTGCTTCAATTGTGGTGAGCAATATCGATGCTTACTTTACTTACATACATCTTTTAAAAGATCAGGATACAGCGAGGAAAATACTTAAGCAGGAAAGGAGCAGTAGTGCATTGATTTTTTATTGGGGAATCAGTAAATCCTTTCCGGAACTTGGATTGCATAATATATTCTTTAGTGAAGACTATGCAGCAGAATTTGAACACATATTTAAACAAAAGAAAACGTATGCTGATCCAACAGTTTATATAAACATTACATCGAAATGTGAGCCTGGTAAACAAGCCCCGGATGGAATGGAGAACTGGTTTGTAATGGTTAATGTACCTGCAAATACAGACCAGAATTGGGAGATGCTCAGGCAAAACGTTCGCAGTCAGGTGTTAGAAAAATTGAATCGCGTATTAAAAACAGACATAACATCACTAATAGTCACTGAACATGTGTTAGATCCAGTTATGATCGAAGCAAAAACAGGTTCCTATCAGGGTTCTTTGTATGGTACCAGCTCTAATTCAAGAGTGGCAGCTTTTCTTCGTCACCCTAATTTCTCAAGGCGAATTAAAGGCTTGTATTTTGTTGGAGGAAGTGTTCATCCCGGCGGTGGGATACCTTTGTGTTTGCGCAGTGCAAAGATTGCTTCAGAGCTCATTTTAAAAGATTTTAAACACAGTCCTACCCGATGAAGAAATATCAGTTAACAATATCGCTTTTTTTGGCAATCCTCTTTCACTTGAGTGGCTTGATCGGGATATTATTTACTAATTATAGTAACTGGTTTATCAATCTTACACCATTGAATTTAGTGTTGATGTTTTTACTTTTGGTTTGGAATCAGCCAAAGCCCAATAGTGTATTTTTCTTATTCCTGCTTGCTTCATTGGCAGTTGGACTTGTAGTAGAAATGATAGGTGTAAATACCGGTAGCTTGTTTGGAAACTATTCCTATGGAACTGTATTAGGGCCTGAGGTTAATGGTGTGCCCTGGGTAATTGGGATAAACTGGTTTGTAATGGTTTATGGATCGGGTGTTATGATGAACCGGTTGCATAATTGGATTATTCAACGATTCCCTGAATCTCAAAGCGGAGTTTCTGAAAAACTCCTCCGGTATTCATTTATTATTGACGGAGCTTTACTGACTGTTTTTTTTGACTGGATAATGGAACCAGTAGCAGTAAAACTTGGTTTCTGGCAATGGGAAAACGGTGTAATCCCCTTTTATAATTACTTGTGCTGGTTTTTTATAAGTGCTTTGCTATTATTGCTTTTCAAGAGATTGGGCTTTCAGAAAGACAACCATTTTTCTATACATTTGTTAGTTATACAGTTAATCTTTTTTATTGTACTTAGATTGTATCTGTAATATGTGGATATACCTGCTCATAACACTTGTTACTTTTTGTCTCATGGAAGGGATAACCTGGCTTACACACCGTTATGTAATGCATGGGTTCCTCTGGTATTTACATGAAGATCATCATCAGAAAGGGCCGGGTTTCTTTGAAAAGAATGATGCGTTCTTTATCATCTTCGCCATTCCCAGTTGGTTATGTATTATGTTGGGTAGTATGAATCAGTTATATTGGGTGGTGAGTATTGGGACGGGTATTGCTATGTATGGGTTTGCCTATTTTCTGGTTCATGAAATTATCATTCACCAGCGTATAAAATTGTTTACGAGAAGTAATAACCGATATATAAAAGCCATTCGATGGGCACACAAAATGCATCATAAACACCTGGATAAACATGAGGGAGAAAGCTTTGGTATGCTGATCGTGGCAAAGAAATATTGGGACAAAGTACGCAGGGATGAAATGATGAAAAATAAATAATTAACACACACTACTTACTATTCAGGATCAATACCATTATATCATTTCCGGTTCGGGATGCGCAGGGTTGAGTTTACTCATGCGCATGATGCATGATCCGTTTTTTGCTGATAAGCAAATACTGGTTATTGATAAAGCCCCTAAAGAAACAAACGACAGAACCTGGTGCTATTGGGAAAAAGGAGAAGGTTTGTTTGAGCCACTTGTTTTCCGTAAGTGGAATGAAGTAGGTTTTTTTTCAAAAGATTTTTCGGGCTCGCTTAAGTTAAATCCCTATGAATACAAGATGATCAGGGGGATTGATTTTTACCGGCATATACAGGAACTGGCAAGGGAAAAGCAAAATATTCATTTTTTATATGAGCCAGTGTTGGAAATAGGTACAAAAGCTAATAAAGCCTATGTAACAACATCAACAGGTTTATTTACTGCTGAATATGTATTCAACAGTATTTTGTTTGAGCAGCCAGTGCTAAAACAAAATGAATACATGCTGCTGCAACATTTTAAAGGATGGCTTGTAGAAACGCCTGAACCGGCTTTTGATCCTGCCAAAGCTACTTTCATGGATTTCAGGATATCACAGGAAGAAGGAACAACTTTTATGTATATACTTCCTATCTCCACAAAAGCTGCATTGGTAGAATACACTTTATTTACTTCAAAAGTACTTCCACAGGAAAAGTATACAATAGCATTAAAGTCTTACCTAAAATCACAACTTTCAATTGATAATTATTCTATAGAACATGAAGAATTTGGAATAATTCCCATGACTAACCATGTTTTTCCTTCATCCCAGGGAAGAGTAATTTATATGGGTATTGCCGGTGGGCAAGCAAAGGGGAGTAGTGGATATGCTTTTCAGTTTATTCAGAAAAGAACAAATGCTATTGTAGCCAATTTAGTTAAAGGCAAATACCCATTACCCAATGCTGGTATAAAGGAAAAGAAATTCCGATTCTATGATTCGGTTTTACTACACGTACTATATAACAG
>CAZTCS010000180.1:0-4959 GCA_964611995.1 uncultured Sediminibacterium sp.
GTGGTGGTGATGAGCGATCTTCATTTGGGCACTTATGGTTGTCATGCCAAAGAAATTGTCAATTACCTCAAAAGCATTCAGCCCCAGATTCTGGTATTGAATGGCGACATCATCGATATCTGGCAATTCAACAAACGCTATTTCCCCGTTGCGCACATGCAGGTAATTAAAGAAATTATGAACCTGCTCAGTAAAGGCACCCGTGTTATTTATATTACTGGTAACCATGATGAAGCATTACGGAGATACTCCGACATGCACATGGGCAATTTTCAGCTTACGGATAAAGTAGTGATGGAAATTAATGGTAAAATGACCTGGATCTTTCATGGCGACGTGTTTGACGCTACTACCAAAGGAAGTGCAAAACTCCTGGCCAAACTTGGCGGACATGGTTACGATCTCCTTATCCTGATCAACAGTCTGATCAACCGATTCTTAAAATTGATTGGCAGAGAGAAGATGAGCTTCAGCAAAAAAGTAAAAAACAGTGTAAAAAAGGCAGTAGCATGGATCGGAAATTTTGAACAGACCGCAGCAGAATTGGCCATTGAAAAAAAATACGACTACGTTATTTGCGGACATATACATCAACCTCAGAAACGCATCATCAGTACAAAAGAGGGATCTGTTACCTATTTAAACAGTGGCGACTGGATTGAGAACCTGACTGCTTTAGAATATCAGCAGAATGAATGGACCATTTACCACTATGATGAAAAAGAATTTGAAGCAGCAAACACTCCTGTGGTAACCATGGAAAAGAAATTGCCACAATTGAATGTAGTAACGGATGAGATCGCATTATTCATTCACTCCTTAGCCATACAATCATGAGTTTAAAAATATTATACGCAGTACAGGCCACCGGTAACGGACATATCAGTCGTGCCATGGAACTAATGCCCTACCTGCAACAATACGGGGAAGTAGATGTATTTCTGAGCGGAAGTAATAGCAATCTAAAGCCAAACCTACCCATCAAATACCGTAGCAATGGGTTGAGTTTATTCTATGGAAATACTGGCGGCTTAGATTACTGGCGCATGTGGAAGGAGTTGAATCTTAGAAGAGTATGGAAAGAAGCAAAAGCTTTGCCAGTTGAAAAATACGATCTTGTACTGAACGATTTCGACAGCATCACTTCCCTGGCCTGTGCACTTAAAAAAGTACCAAGTGTAGGTTTTGGTCACCAGGCAAGTTTCCAAAGTAACTTAACACCAAGAGCAGATAAAAAAGACTTTGCCGGAGAAATGGTTCTCAGGCATTATGCAAAAGCAACTGCTTATATCGGATTGCATTTTAGTCAGTATGATGATTTTATTTATGCACCGGTACTAAAGGAAGAAATCTTACATGCACAGCCTGTAAAAGGTAATCATGTCACCGTTTATTTATCTCATTACAGCGATGAAGTAGTAATACAGGCACTGGCTGGTATAAAAGATATTCAATTCGAAATATTTTCTAAAAAGGCAACCCAAATACATCAAACAGGAAATATTACCCTTATACCAATCAGCAATACCGGATTTACCCAAAGTATGATTAATGCCTGCGGTGTAATTACAGGTGCCGGATTCGAAACACCTGCTGAAGCGCTTTACCTTGGAAAGCAATTATTGTGCTTACCGATTCGTGGGCAGTATGAGCAATTGTGCAATGCCGCTGCCTTGAAAGATTTCAACGTAACAATCATTGATAAAATTTCCTCTTCCTTTCGGCAACAGGTAATGAATTGGATGGAAGATACGGAAGTAAAACAATTAACAATCGCTCACAGTACTTATGAGATTGTTCAAAAAACAATAGAATTGGGAAGAAGTCTTAGAAAAGAATCTGACATAACAATGATGCCTGAAATATTTTCTTACCAGAAATAAAGCAGCTCACCAATCTCCTTTCATTAAAGACAAAGCAATACCTGCCAGGCGTGGTCTATTTTGCCTTCATTTAATAACGCTGCAGCATACTTGTGCAATTCTGTTTCCATTTCAGCAGGACTAACAGCATAATACTGGAATATATTTTTTACCCTGTCGTCTGCAAATGAGGCGTCTATATCAGGAAGTTCATGCACATTCCCTAACATACCCAAATGATTTCCGGTAAGAACAGTGCTATGCTTAATTGCATCCGGAAGTTGATCAATACCGATTCCAAGTTGAGTGTTTGGCTTGAGAACTTTGAATAAACTTTCTTTTGAAACTTTACAATACCAGTCTCCACCAAGTCTGGCTACAAGCTGTAATTTTTGCTGATCTATTTTCCCCTGCTCATCCAGAATGGTTTCATCTACATGCATACAAAGTACTTCAGCAATTACCAATTGACCTGCACCTCCAATTTCACCCAGGCTTTTTACTTCGTTTACTTTACATTCTAATTTAATCTTTGCTTCTTTCACCATTGGCGGTGTTACCCTTGTAGCCGGTTCTGCAGTAAAGCCAGCTTTCACAAATTCGTTCACCTCTTTTGGAAATTCACAACTAGATAAACTCACCTGTTGCACCATTTCATAATCAACAATATTAATTACGCACTCAGCAACTTCAAGTACATTTTCAAGTGTGTGTTTGGTGGTATTATCGCGTCCTCTCCTTGATGGTGAAAAAATAACGATGGGTGGATTAGAAGAGAACAAGTTGAAAAAACTAAATGGACTCAGGTTTACGTTTCCTGCCTTATCAATGGTACTGGCCAGACAAATGGGTCTTGGTGCAATAGCATGTTGCAGCCACTGCTGCTTTTCCATAACCGGTAAGGAACTGATGTCGATCGTTTTCATTTGTTTCTTTTACCCTTCGAAAATCCTGTTTCTCATGTTCTCTGCGATGATTTTACCGAATATTCACCGCAGAGAACATGAGAAGGAGAGGGTTCGCAGAGGGGTGATTAGTGAAGAATTTATTCCCAGCTTGCAAGTACGGTGACGCCTCCTTGTACTACCTGGTTCATGGTTACATCTATCTTGGTACCGATGGGTAATAAAATATCGACACGACTGCCAAATTTTATAAAACCGTATTCATCACACTGTTTTACCTGCTGTCCTACAGAAGTGTAATTACAAATCCGTTTGGCCAATGCTCCTGCAATTTGTTTGTAAAGAATGGTGCCATAATTATTTTTTACTACCACGCTCCATCGCTCATTTTCAGTAGAAGATTTTGGATGCCATGCTACCAGGTATTTTCCTTTATGGTATTGGTTGTAAACCACTTCACCATTCATTGGATTACGGTTCACATGTACATTTGTCGGACTCATAAAAATGCTTACCTGAATTCTTTTGTCTTTAAAGTACTCTTCGTCGACAGTTTCTTCAATCACCACTACTTTACCATCTGCCGGACAAATCAATTTTTTATCATCCAGTGTATGCACGCGGTTGGGAATCCTGAAAAAGGATACCAGGAATAATAACAGTCCAAGTGTAATGATAAAAATAACGATCGCCAGCCAGGGCATTGAGGCGCTGAAAAGGGTAAACGAGGCCACATTTAATATGCCGAAAATCAAAGCACTGATGCCAATGGTCTGGTAGCCTTCACGATGAATGGTCATGATTATGAATTAAGCTACAAAGTTAAACGAATGAAGGAATAAATTGGTGGTTTATTAGCGGGCCAAAAACAATACCAGCCATACATAGGGTGTTGCCAGCAATAAGGAATCGAATCTGTCAAGAAATCCACCGTGACCGGGCATAAAGCTACCACTGTCTTTAACACCAGCCATTCGCTTTAATTTGCTTTCAAACAGGTCGCCAATAGTTCCCATAACAGCTGCTGTTACTGTTACCAAAATTATTTTAAAAAGGCTGAGTTCAAGCCAATAAACACACACTAAACTTATTACTGTCACTGCAAGTATGGCACCACCAACAGTGCCCTCCCATGTTTTTTTAGGTGAAATGGGAGAAAAAGGTGTTTTACCGATCAATGAACCCACGATATAAGCCATGGTATCATTGATCCAAATTGTAGCGATAATGATCATTGGTAATAACCAACCGGCCTCAGGAAATTTTGGTGAATACGTCCCGTTATATAGGTCAAGCAGAAGGGCCCATGACAATGAGATATACAATAATCCCCCAATGGTATAGGCTATGATTTTCCAATCTGGCATTCGCCATTTAATAATTTTAATCAATAGCAAACCGGCTAATGAAATGATTAGGGCCCACCAGCCAATTTCATGCAGGAAATAATTACCCAGCTTAAATTCATCTCCCGTCATCCAGCACATAAAACCAAGTCCTGCCCCAATTGCTCCTCCAAGGTGAATGGGTGATATATTTTTATAACGGGGATCAATTTTTGCGATAAGCGATTTATATTCTATCCAGCAGCCAATGTGAATAACCATAAACAAAGCCAGAAAACTCCATTGATTCCATAATAATCCACCCAACATAACCACCACAAATACAATGGCAGTTAATGCCCGCGTACGAAAGGTTTGAAAGTTAAATGCCATGGCACGAAGGTAAGGCAGATAGCCTATGGTTCATCACTAATGATCTACAGTCTATGGCCCGATTACCATGGACCATGGACTATGGTCTATATGCCATAAGCCATCCGCTAACTCAATAAAGTTTTATTAATCAGTTCCTTTGCCGTTATCTCAAGATGGTCCGGCACAAAAAGTTGTATATCACCAAACATAGGATAACTACTATCCTGTTTGTTTAATAATTGCACTGGTATCTGGTTTTCTTCCAGCATGCCTTTAATAATAGCAGCTTCAGGATAAACCCGCGTTGAAAATATTTTTTTCCAATTATGCATGTTCGTCAATCGGTATTTCGTTAGATGAAATTGGAACCTGGGTTTGTCTGAATTGATATAATTGTCTGAAAAGAAGTATTAATAATACAAGTCCTATTAGTCCCCACCACAAAGGCATTGCTTCATCCATCGTTTTTTCAATCGATTTACCTTTTGCCTG
>CAZTCS010000181.1:0-4678 GCA_964611995.1 uncultured Sediminibacterium sp.
GGGGTGAATGGTGAATGGGGAATGGTGAGTAGTGGGTAGTGAGTAGTGAGTTTATTTTTTGAATTTTGAATTTTGAAATACTGCTAAAATGAAACAATACATTCAAAAATATTATTACGGCGATTATGGGGAGGGTAAGAACGGTGCGGCGGATATTTCTACTTCTGGAAAAAACCAACAGGAATGGCCTTTGTGGGAAGTTTTTATTCGTAGTAAGCAAGGGCTCGATCATAAACATGTAGGTAGCTTACATGCAGTTGATGCTCAAATGGCCATTGAAAATGCACGTGATGTGTATACACGCAGAATGGAAGGTATCAGCATCTGGGTGGTGGAAAGCAAATACATTCATGCAAGCAATCCAGATGATGCGGAAGCATTATACGACCCTGCAAATGATAAAGCCTATCGCCATCCAACATTTTACGATTTACCAGACGAGCTTACACATATCTAAAGGCAGGAAATACCATCATGAACAATTCACTGATAGATTATACACTTCACCTTGCAGATAATGCATTGATTATTGGTCATCGCAACAGCGAATGGTGCGGACATGGGCCCGTTCTTGAACAGGACATTGCAGTAACCAATATTGCACTTGATTTTATTGGACAGGCGAGGAATTTTTACCAGTATGCAGCCACCCTTGTTGGCAATGAAGCCACAGAAGATAGTCTTGCCTACCTGCGTGATGTACCAGACTTTAAAAACCTGTTGATTACCGAATTACCTAATGGCGATTGGGCGCATACTACCTTAAGACAGTTTTTCTTTAGCACCTATCAATATTATGCTTACCAACAACTCCAGCAATCCAATGATGCAACATTAGCGGCGATTGCAGAGAAATCACTCAAAGAAGTAACCTATCATTTACGCTGGAGTAGCGAATGGGTTATTCGCTTGGGCGATGGAACAGCAGAAAGCAAAGAACGCTTATTAAATGCATTGCAGGAATTATGGCCTTTTACCGGAGAATTATTTCTCCCTGCAGCTTATGAAACTGAAATGTTTCAACAAAAAACGGGGGTTGATCTAGGATTGGTAAAAGAAAACTGGGAGAAAAAAATTGAAGCAATATTCACGGAAGCAACCATTCCGGTACCTGAACCTACATGGGCACAACAAGGAGGTAAAACAGGTATTCATACCGAATACTTAGGTTATATACTGGCAGAAATGCAATTCCTGCAAAGAGCTTATCCTGGTGCAACCTGGTAAACAGATGACTAAAATCGAACAACATACTACCCATTCAGCGGAACATTTGCGTGAACTATTAGCAACAGTAAATGATCCGGAAATTCCAGTTTTGTCGGTTTTGGATCTGGGTATTATTCGAGATATTCAAGCTACCATCTTAGAAGATGGAACTGTTAAACCAATTATTACGATAACACCAACCTATAGTGGTTGTCCGGCAATGGATGTTATCAGTATGAATATCAGACTTGTATTATTAGAGGCAGGTTATAAAGAAAGCACCATTAAACAACAGCTTTCTCCTGCCTGGACAACAGACTGGATGAGTGAGGAAGGAAAAAATAAATTAAAGGCTTACGGTATTGCTCCTCCTCATTACAAACAAGCTGTTTGTACACCTGATGCTTTTCAGGAATCTGAAGCAATACAATGCCCTCAATGTAATTCATGGAACACAACTTTAGTTGCTCCATTTGGAAGTACAGCATGTAAAGCTTTATACAAATGTGAGGATTGCAAAGAACCTTTCGATTACTTCAAGTGCCACTAAAATAACCGCTTTCTGATGTTACATCGGCAGCAAGCTTGTTAACCAAGTGACGGAATAAGCACGTAGAAAAAGATGAAATAAGTGTAGCTTAGCTTTAAAATAAAACGATGACTTCCATTGAATTTCATATTGAAGAAGGTGTTGCTTACATAACACTTAACAGACCCGACAAACTCAATTCCTTTAACCGGGAAATGGCGTTACTGTTACAATCGAAATTAGATGAATGTACATCCCTTCATGAAGTGAGGGCAGTTTACTTAACAGGCGCTGGAAAAGGTTTTTGTGCAGGCCAAGATCTTGCAGAAGTGGTTGACCCTAATGGACCTGGTATGCAGCGAATATTGAGTGAACATTATAATCCCATCATTACCAGAATACGTAATATGCCCAAACCTGTAGTTGCTGCGGTTAATGGCGTAGCAGCAGGTGCAGGTGCTAATATTGCCCTCGCCTGCGATATTGTTGTAGCGGCTCAATCTGCTTCATTTATACAGGCTTTTTCGAAAATCGGTTTGATACCGGATAGTGGCGGAACCTATACCTTACCAAGATTAATTGGTTGGCAGAAAGCCAGTGCATTGATGATGCTGGGTGATAAAATCAATGCAACAACTGCCGAAAAAATGGGAATGATTTATCAGGTTTTTGAAGATGAATTATTTATGGAATCCTCGAAACAGATTGTTACCAATCTTGCCCAAATGCCTACAAAAGCTTTAGCATACATCAAACACGCATTAAATTTCTCAGCAAATAATAATCTTGAAGAACAGTTAGCACTGGAAGACGACTATCAGCAGAAAGCTGCTGCCACAGCCGATTTTAAGGAAGGCGTTGCTGCCTTTCTTGAAAAAAGGATTCCTCAATTCAAAGGCCAATAAATTGTACCATGAATAATAGTTTCAGACAGGTGGTTGATCACATGATGGAGCACGATCAGTTTTCACAATGGTTAGGTATCAGCGTAATTGATATTCAGGAAGGCTATAGTAAAATTAGCATGACCGTTCGATCAGAAATGATTAATGGATTTGGAATTGTACATGGTGGTATTGCTTTTTCACTTGCCGACAGTGCATTCGCATTTGCCTGTAATAATCGCAACAACCTGTCTGTTGCACTTGATACTTCCATTAATTTTACCAAAGCAGTTCAGGTTGGAGATCAGTTAACTGCGGAGGCAAAAGAAATTCATAATGGTAGAAGCACCGGCTTATACCATATCACCATTACCAACCAGAAAAATGAACAGGTGGCACATTTTAAGGGCACTTGTTTTAGAACCGGCAAAACATTGATATGATCTGTCAATTTAAAGAACATATTCCCATAATACATGAAACAGCTTTCATTCACCCCAATGCAGTTGTTACCGGCAATGTGATCATTGGAAAGCATGTATATGTTGGCCCCGGTGCTGCGATACGGGGCGACTGGGGCCAGATAATTATTGAAGACGGGTGTAATGTGCAGGAAAACTGCACCATTCACATGTTTCCCGGCACAACCGTACGATTACATGAAGCTGCACATATTGGTCATGGTGCAATTATACATGGAGCAACAATAGGCAGAAACTGCCTGGTAGGCATGAATAGTGTAATCATGGATAATGTAGTATTGGGAGATGAATGTATTGTTGGTGCTTTAACTATGATTAAGGCAGATGAAGTATTTGAAGCCAGAAGCCTTATTGTAGGTAATCCCGCCAAAAAAATAAAAGAAGTAAGTGATGAAATGATTGCCTGGAAAACAAAAGGTACCGAACTCTACCAGCAATTACCTGCTGAAATGATGGCTCATTGGAAAATTTGTGAGCCCTTACGCACTTTACCTGTACAACAAGCTCCTTCGGATGAAAATAGTCAGGAAGCGATCTATAAAACATGGAATACAATCCGTAAATCCTGATACCGCTTATATTTTCGTACTTTTGCATTTGCACCAAAGTTTAGATTGAACCGTGTCTGAGAAAAATAACTTCATCGATTATATCCGCATCTTCTGCCGTAGTGGACATGGTGGTGCCGGCGCCAAACATTTCATGCGTAACAAACTCACTGCCAAAGGCGGACCTGATGGTGGTGATGGTGGTCGAGGTGGTCATATCATTCTGCGCGGAAATTCGCAGATGTGGACCTTATTGCACTTACGCTATTTTAAAAATGTGCTTGCGGAGCATGGAGAAGGTGGTAGCAAGAATAATTGCACAGGGCATGATGGAAAAGATATTATAATCGAAGTACCCTTGGGCACAGTAGCCCGCGATGAGGAAACCGGGAAGATAGAAGCCGAAATTCTTGAAGACGGACAGGAAATCATTTGGATGAGAGGTGGCCGGGGTGGACTAGGAAACAGCAATTTCGCTACCCCTACCAATCAGGTGCCTGAACATGCCCAACCAGGTGAACCGGGAGTAGAGGGATGGAAAAACCTGGAATTAAAAGTACTCGCCGATGTTGGTTTAGTAGGCTTTCCTAATGCTGGAAAATCAACTTTATTATCTGTTATTACTGCCGCTAAACCCAAAATTGCCAATTATGCATTTACTACTTTAACACCCCAATTAGGTATGGTAGCATACCGTGATTCTAAATCTTTTTGCATTGCAGATTTACCCGGTATCATTGAAGGTGCTGCTGAGGGAAAAGGATTAGGACACCGATTCCTTAGACATATCGAGAGAAATGCGGTTTTATTATTCCTGATTCCTGCCGACAGCAGTGATCATAGAAAAGAGTTTGAGATCCTCAGAAATGAGCTGGAACAATACAATCCGGAGATGCTGCAAAAAGATTTCATCATTGCCATCAGCAAAAGTGATATGCTGGATGATGAACTAAAAGAAGCCATCAGTAAGGAACTTCCGAAAGGTATTCCGCACTTATTTATTTCCTCTGTTACACAAACAGGATT
>CAZTCS010000181.1:4740-4950 GCA_964611995.1 uncultured Sediminibacterium sp.
AATAAACCTGTTGGTGAAACTAACGATCGTTAAGATATCCAATTTATTTATATGTTAACACCGTTCACCCAAAAAACAATTTTTTAGCGGGTTACCTTTGCTATCTTGCATGTATTAAGGATGTACACAAGCATTTTTTTCGTGTACATCGCGGATTTTCTATAAATCCCAACTTCTTCGCTTCTGCCAGCTCGCTTTTACGAAACTTTT
>CAZTCS010000182.1:0-4917 GCA_964611995.1 uncultured Sediminibacterium sp.
TAAGCCTGCCGCTAGCGTTCATCCTGAGCCAGGATCAAACTCTCCATTGTAAATGTTGTTTGATCTGACTTAATCTCAAATAATCGAAATTAACGTCGGATTGTGTTAATTGTTTTTGATTGCTGTTAACCTTACAAGTAAACTAATTTGTAATTATGTTTAATTGTGCTGTTGCTTCCAAACTTTCAAAGATCTTTTCGCTTTTCCACTTCGCTTCGCTCAGTGTATCGAGCTACCCATTTTGTTGGGGTTGCAAAGGTAAGAGCTTTTATTTTATCAGCCAAAATTATTTGAAGAAATTTCAAACTTTTCTTGCTGTCAAAATCACTTTAAGAACTACCGTTTTTTTCAAACGGACGGCAAAGATAAGAGCTTATTTTTTAGTACCAAATTTTATTTGATTTTTATTTTTTCAGACCCTCATTTATGCTTCAATGAACTACCGTTTTTATCGAACGGGCGGCGAAGATAAGCGTGTTATTTAAACCAGCAAATTTTATTTTGAAAATTTGCGATTTTTTTTCGCCATTCATTGTAGCTGCCTTCAAAGAACATCCCCTTTTTTTCAAAGCGGGCTGCAAAGATAGGCGTGAATTGTTTCCTGCCAAATCTTTTTCAAAACAATTTTAGCGTACGTAGATGAAAGTCTTACCACACATGACTTTCAGAGGAGAAAAAAATATTCAACTGTAGCAAACACAGTTATATTGAAGTATAAACCATTTACTAATAACAACTTTATTCAAACACTATTCCCTATTCACTTAAAGCCTCCATCATTCCTTCAGGATACCTTACCTCCATCAAGTATAAACCATGCGCCGGCGTTGTAAAATCTGCCTTGCTACAATCTTTGGCATCTATGATATTTCGAAACATTTCCTCAGCCTCTTCCAGTGTTACACCAGCCCTTGCAATCCGAATCATCGTTCCAACAATACCCCTGATCATTCCACGCAAAAAACGATTGGAACTTATATGAAAACTTAAACCTCCCCCAACCCCGTCTTCCCAGCATGCTTCCCTGATATCGCAATTGTAGGTATAGACCTGGGTATTGCGCTTCGAAAAAGAGGTGAAATCTGTATAGGTTAACAAAACCTCCGACAGCCTGTCTAAAACATTCCGGTCTAAAGGATAGGGATACAACCAGGATCTTTCGGTCAAAAATGGGTTCTTCTTATTGTGAATCAAGTACTTATATTCCCTTTCAACCGCGTCAAACCGGCAATGAGCCGTTTCTCCCACCCGATAAATACCCTTTATGGCAATATCACTGGGTAATATCGCATTCAGGTTATATTGGTGCTTTAGCGTTAATTGTAGGTCTGTATCGAAATGGAAATAATTATCCTCTGCATGTACCCCCGCATCTGTACGTGATGAGCCGGTAAGAGAAAAAGGCACCCTAAGTAACGTTTCCAATGCCCTTGTAACCTGCGATTGAATGGTTTCCTGTCCATCCTGCACCTGAAAACCAGCATATCGGGTTCCCAAATAAGCTACAGATAGGAAGTATCGCATCAGTTGGTTTTGAATGGATGAGTTATTAGGGTAGACAGCATTTTTGTTCCATTAAGCTGATCTTTTGCCTTGTTATCAGCTACTTTACCTGCCATTCCAGGAGGTTTTATGGCAGGTACATATAAAATAACCGTATCGCTTCTGGTTAAATCCTTCACCACAAAAACCATATCAACCCCATCAACTGAAGAACGGTCATAGATTTTTGATACTTCAGGCAATACTGGCTTTACCGTTATTTGCTGCTTTACGATCGGTTTTTCAGCAGGTACAACTGGTTCTTTAACTTCCTCCTTTTCTATTTTCTTTACTTCTAAAGGAACTTCAGCCTTTACTAAGGTGTCTTTTTTTACTATTTCAGGTTCTAATTGAATGCTGACTGTCGTGCCCCTTAATAAGCTAAAATCGACCAAATTGAATAAACTCCAGGTATTGTCTAACTCCTGCTTTAACGAAAACCCCATATCACGCCCCTCCATATTGAAGGTAAATGCCTGTTCAGTGGTGGATTTAGCAAAACCTACCTGTATATCGTATTTACCATCCGTTAGTTTCGGTATCAACAAATAACCAGTTGCATTTGAACTAAGGGTAGCACCCATGATCCGGAGATAAAAAGGTTGGTTATTTTCAGTTTGAAAGAATAGATAATGAGTCGACTGTGCCGATATATTACCGACACCCCCTATCACCAGCATAATAACCACCAGCATACTTTTCATTCCTTTCGGCTCTTTCATACCAACAAATTTACTGTTTTCAAAAACGCTAAGTACAATGGTGCATAACCCGTAAGACCATTAGTAAAATTCTAACAATCTGTTTCCACAGCAAGTTTATCTTTAGGCCATCTAAAAAGCTAACATGAAAAAGATTTTATTAATGATTGCCTTTGCTCCGGTTTTTTTGATGGCCCAAACCGGAGGAAGTGAAGAATGGAAATCGGAGTATCGCGCCTTTGCTACCAAAGTCAACGATTTGGTGCATACAAGGCTTGATGCCCGCTTTGATTATGAACATTCATACCTTAATGGAAAGGTCTGGATCACCCTCCAACCCCATTTCTACGCCACAGATTCTGTACAACTGGATGCTAAAGGCATGAACATCAACCAGGTTGCGATTGTTAGCGCCGGTAAAAACATTCCTTTGAAATACAGTTACGATAGTCTTTTCCTGAATATCAAACTCAACAAAACCTATAAAAAAGGCGAGCGTTATACTGTATATATTGACTATACAGCCAAACCTAATGAATTCAGGGTTGCTGGCAGCGCAGCAATTACCGACGCCAAAGGGCTCTACTTTATCAACCCTAAAGGAGAAGAAAAAGACAAGCCGACGCAAATCTGGACCCAGGGCGAAACAGAAGCTACCTCAGTTTGGGTTCCTACCATTGATCGTCCGAATCAAAAATCAACTCAATTATTCAACCTAACAGTGGAGAACAAATATGTTACCCTGTCTAATGGAAAAATGATTTCCCAGAAAAAGAATGCCGATGGTACGCGTACCGATACCTGGTCGATGGACCAACCCCATGCCCCTTATTTATTCTTTATGGGTATCGGCGATTTTGCTGTGATTAAGGACACTTATAAAGGGAAAGAAGTTAACTATTATGTAGATAAGCCATATGAGAAAGTAGCCCGTAAAATTTTCGGAGATACACCTGAAATGATGGCATTCTTTTCTAAAAAACTGGGTGTTGAATACCCTTGGGTAAAATATAGCCAGATGGTTGCGCACGATTATGTAAGTGGTGCCATGGAAAATACTACCGCTACCTTACACCAGGAAAGTGCTCAGCAAGATGCGCGTGAACTAATTGATGGCAATGGCTGGGAATCTACTATTGCCCACGAATTATTTCACCAGTGGTTTGGCGATCTTGTTACTGCTGAAAGTTGGAGTAACCTTACCGTAAACGAAAGCTTTGCCGATTATAGTCAATACCTATGGGCAGAATATAAGCAAGGGAAAGATGAAGCCATGTTCGAAAACTTTAATCAAATGCGTGGCTATATTGGTAGCGGACAACAAAACCGCGATCTAGTACGCTTTTATTATAAAGACAAAGAAGATATGTTTGATGCCATCAGCTACAATAAAGGTGGTCGTATATTACATATGCTTCGTAACCTGGTAGGAGATGATGCTTTCTTTGCATCTCTAAATAAATATCTTACTACCAATAAATTTGGAACAGGTAGCGCGCACAAACTTCGTTTAGCTTTTGAAGACGTTACTGGAAAAGACCTTAACTGGTTCTTTAACCAATGGTATTTTGGTAGTGGTCACCCACGCATAGATATCAGTTATCAGTACGATGCCGCTAAACAACAATCCAGTGTTATCATCAAACAAATTCAGACTGGTGACAAAACCTTCAAATTACCTTTTACCATTGATGTTTGGGAAGGAAATGAAAAAATAAGGCACCAGGTATGGATGGAAAAAAAGGCTGACACTTTTACGTTTAATGTGAAATCTAAGCCTGATCAGATTAATGTAGATGCGGACAAATACTTATTAGTAGATAAAAAAGATAATAAAACACTCGCGGAATTTATTCATCAGTTTAAACATGCAGGTAATTACCTCGACCGTAGAGAAGCAGTTGCTTTTGCCGGAAACAATACAAAAGACCCGGCTGCTGTTCAGTTATTAATCGATGCTTTAAATGATCCTTATTTCCGTATTCGCTCACTTGCCATCACTAATCTCGGCAAAGTAACACCTGATGATGCGCTGATTGCAAAAATGGAAGTCATTGCAAAAAATGATGCAAAAAGAACAGTAAGAGCAGAAGCAATTGATTATTTGTCAAACCTTAAAAAAGCATCTTATCGTGATCTATTCCTAGCTGCTGCTAAAGATTCTTCTTACACACTTGCAGGAGCCGGTCTAGATGCATTAGCTAGCATTGATAGTATTGCTGCACTTGAACTTGCCAAGGAGTTGGGCAAATCGCCTGCAAAGGGCCGTTTGAATGAAGCGATCTCTGGTGTATTAATTACCTATGGAGATGAAACCGCTTTTGCTGTTGTTTCAGATAGCTACGATAAAATGCCACTTTCATTTGCAAAGGTACAGATGAGTGTTACCTATGCTGCTTTTGCTGCAAAGCTCACCAAACTAAGCGAATTCAAACAGGCCGTTGACGCAATCTTTGCCTTCCGCGACCTTATTCCAGCCGCAGCCCGCCCTCAAACAGATCCGACCATGCTTCCTGCACTTAAAGAACTTGCTGCCGCAAAAGAAGCAGCTGGTGCGAAAGAAATGGCTGATTATGTTAGAAGTAAGTTGCCAGAAGAAAAGAAATAGGAAATGTTGAATAAAGAATAAGAAATCAGTACTGTTCTGGGGAATTTGGCTTCAAGCTTCAAGCCG
>CAZTCS010000183.1:0-4910 GCA_964611995.1 uncultured Sediminibacterium sp.
GCACTGACTTGCAGCTTACGGCTTGCAGCCAGTATTGTCCGGGTAAATTTGTATTTAATAAAAAAACTAAAACTTATGATTTGAGCTACTGCAATAATCCTATTTATAAAAGCACAAGCCTTCGTTTAATGTTGCATGAATAATACATGCTATTACCCCGGAGGGGTTACACAAGCGTGAATGATAAGCTACATTAATTGTACAAAGATGGACTCCCATTAAATTTACCAGCGTATGTAACGTATATGCGCACTTGCGAATGTCAATAAAATCATTATCGCGATCTAAGCGACCCCTCCGGGGTAATAGGAAGCGCCTACTTTATACGATGAATTTGAAGCAAAGATCACCTGTTTATTACATGTAGGTATGTTTCAATCTATGCTTTGCAGTAATTAATCGCAGGCCCACCTATTTATTTCATCAATAGCAGAAAGCCTATAATAAGCACCAATCAAGGCTAGCAGCTAGAGGCTAGAAGCTCGCAGCTCCTTTTTTACTTCACTGTACCCACACCCCACACTTCTATATCCATTAAAATGCCTAATTTAACCCCGTTATAAGCAAACAGATTCCATGGCAAAAACAGCATTAATTACCGGCATTACTGGACAAGATGGCTCGTACCTAAGTAAATTGTTGCTTGAAAAAGGATTCAGAGTAGTAGGTATTACACGCAGCTATAGCAATATCAATATTAAGAACCTCTCCTACCTGGGTATTGAAAACGATGTGATTATCCGGGAATGTGATATGTATGATATTATCGGGATCATCAGCCTGATTAAGGAATTTAAACCAGATCATATTTATAACCTGGCGGCTCAAAGCTCAGTTAAGATTTCCTTCGAGCAACCCATTGGAACCATTAAATACAATATTGAAAGTGTATTGAATTTACTGGAAGCCATCAGGCTTACTGACCCGGCAATAAAATACTACCAGGCTTCAACCAGTGAAATGTACGGCACGGTTACCGATCTGCCCGTTACACTATCCACTCATTTAAATCCGGTTAGTCCTTATGCAGTATCAAAAGCTTCCGCGTTTATGTTGGTGAATAACTATAGAAACGCATATAAGCTTTTTGCAGTAAACGGTATTCTCTTCAACCATGAATCTTACCTCAGAACCACCAACTTCTTTGTAAAGAAAGTGATTACTGAATCAATAAAAATAAAAAATGGCCTGACAGAACATCTTAAAGTGGGCAATATCGACTTAAAGCGAGATTTTGGTTTTGCCCCTAAATATGTAGAAGCCATGTATCTATCGATGGTACATGAAAATCCGGGAGATTATATGGTTTGTTCTGGACATTCTATTTCTCTGAGAGCCATCATTGAGCACGTGTTTGAACGCTTACAAATCAGCAACTCCAAACTCATCATCGATCCTGAATTGTACCGTCCTGCAGAAATCAATGATTTATATGGTAATAATGCAGCAACCAAGGCAATACTGAATTGGGATTATTCAATGAATTTTGTTGATGTTTTAGATATTCTGATAGAAGAAGAACTCAAAAACTTACCAAAATCCAGATAAAGCCTAAATGACCAAGGCAGGTAAAATGAATAAAGCAGCAAGCAACAATAAGCCTGGTATACTTTTCGTACACAATCTCTACCTGCAAAAAGGTGGAGAAGATACTGTGGTGCAACATGAAATAAATATGCTTAGGCAGCATGGTTATACTGTTTATTACAAAGCATATTCCAATCAGTTACTTAAAAATAAGTTAGCCAGTTTTTTATTTGTACCCCTTTTTCTTTTTTTTAACCCCTTTAGTTTTATAGAGATTTTTTTGCTGGTAAAACGGAAAAAAATCAAGGTCGTTCATGTACATAATTTTTTCTACACAGCTTCACCATCAGTATTCTGGGCCGCAAAGCTTGCAGGTGCGCAAACAGTATTTACCCTGCACAATTATCGTCTCTTTTGTTTAAATGGTATTTTCTTTCGCAATGGCCATATTTGCCTGGATTGTCATACCAATAAGCACTTTAAAAAAGGCATTGAAGAAAAATGTTTTAAGTCGTCCAAACTTTCCTCCTATGCACTTGCAAAAGCAACTTTTTTTCATCGTACAACAGGCACCTGGACAAAAAAAGTAGACAAATTCGTTGTCATCAATCCGTATCAGTCTGCTCTGCTGAATGATATTGGCATTGAAAATGATAAAATCATTTATAAGCCCAATATTATTAGTCAAGGTTTGTATGCTACTAAAACAGACTATAGCCAAAGAGGAGATTATTATTTGTATGTTGGAAGGCTAAGCAAAGAAAAAGGGATTGAACACCTTATCGAAGCTTTTAAAGGATCAACCAAAAAGCTGGTGGTAGTCGGTAATGGAGAACTGGCCAATTTTGTACTGGAAAATAAAACAACAAATATTGAATACAGGGGAGCATTAAAGCAGGAGGAAATTTTCCATCTATACGCCAATTGTAAGGCCTTGATTTTTCCTTCCCTATGGTTGGAAGGAATGCCTATGACCATCATCGAGGCCCAAAGCATCGGCACAATTACCATTGCAGCTGGTTCGGAGAATACGGCCAGGATGATTGAAAACGGTAAAACCGGCTATTTATATGAAGCTGGCAATATCAACAGTCTTTTAGCAGTTATTAATATATTTGAGGCGCAAAATCAGGATGAACTCAACCGTTTATCTGACCATGTTTATCGGCAATACCTGGATCAGTATGCTGAACAGAATTACCTTGATGCCGCTAAACTGTTGTATCAATCTTAAGCAGTCCGGAAAATTTCCGGTATAAATTTTTTAGTATGGGGTTAATCGACAGGATACTTTCTTCAGATGAATTTATAAAGGCCCCTCCCGTTTTAATAGATATTGGTGCTTCCGGCGCCATACACAAAAAGTGGAAAAAAATTACCAAATATGCCATCTGCATAGCTTTCGACGCAGATGAAAGAGATTTCAACCACAGTGCTGAAGAAAAAAGTAGCTATAAGAAATTACTCATCAAACAAAAACTGGTCAGCGATAGCTCCGGCTCATCTGCCAATTTTTACCTGACAAAATCTCCTCACTGTTCCAGTCTGCTTGAGCCAGATATGGACGCTTTGCAAGATTGGGCATACGCACCCATTTTTACTGTTGTACAAACAGTGCAGTTGCCAACTACTGATTTGAATACAACTTTAGCAGAGTTTGGCATTGAGTATATAGACTGGTACAAGTCAGACTCCCAGGGTATCGATCTCAGATTATTTAAAAGTATTCCTGCAGAAATTCGTGATGGTATCAGCATTGCTGAATTTGAACCAGGTATCCTGGATGCGTATAAAGACGAAGACAAATTAAGTGGTATGCTTGGCTACCATGAAACAAACAACCAATTCTGGCTTGCGGCATTAGAAGTAAAAGGGCCACTGAGAATTCCAACCAGTCAACTCGATGAAATTGTACCCAATCAATTCCTGCAAAAAGTATTGGGCAAAATTGGACCTGTTGCTCCCGGATGGGCTGAAATGACTTACTGCAATTCATTCAAAAACTCCAGGATGCATACCAGGAGATCGCTTATGATGGGTTGGATAACGGCAACACTTATTGGTCAGCACAGTTTTGCTTATACACTGGCAGCTAAGGGTCAACAATTTTTTGGCGACGATTTATTTAACACCATGAAGCAATCTTCCCGCAGAAAAGTTTGGAGAGGATTTATCAGCTTCCGTTATTTTTCATTGCTGTTTAAAAAGATTTTTTAAACATGATGAACGAAACCACCGCACCAAAAGTAAATATCGCAGGTACCGGTATCAGTAATGTTTCACTGACAGAAACCATGGATATCTTTGACAGATGGATTAATACAGCACAACAGAAAAGGGTTTGTGTAACCCCAGTTAATTGTGTAGTGTGGGCCAATAAAAATGAATACCTCAGGGAATTATATAATACAGCCGATTTAACCCTCTGTGATGGCGTGCCATTGCTTTGGGCAGCCTCTTTCCTGAATCAGCCATTAAAAGGCAGGGTTACCGGACTAGACCTAATGCCACAATATATTGCCCGATGTGCGGCAAATGGACATTCCATGTTTTTTCTGGGTGCTAAAGAAGGGGTGGGAAATCTGCTTAGGGAGCAATATCAAAAACAATATCCCGGCATCAGGATTACAGGAGTATATTCTCCACCTTTTGCCGAAACTTTTGATGATGCAGAAAACGAGAAGATGATCGGGTTAATCAATGCAGTAAAACCCGATATTTTATGGGTAAGTTTAACAGCGCCCAAGCAGGATTATTGGATAGCCAAACACCTGCATCGCTTAGAAGTAAAAATTGCTATTGGAGTGGGAGGAGCTTTTGAAGTGAGTGCCGGACTTATTTCCCGCGCACCGAAATGGATGCAGAAAAATGGACTCGAATGGCTATTTCGCCTCTATTGCGAGCCCAAAAGAATGTACAGAAGATACCTGGTTGAAGCGCCTGCTTTTGTGCCTATGGTTTTAAAGCAAAAAAGGCGGGCAGGGAAATATCGAATGTTGAATAATCAATAATGAATGTTCAATTTGGTGTTGTGCTTACACACGAGCTATTCTACATTAATCATTGGTTATTCAACATTCGATATTCAACATTACCAAACGAAGCGTATGGATAGAACACGGATTATCATGATTTTCAAGATCTATCATGATAGATCTTGAAAATCATGATAATCTGCGTTCCATTATACATAACACATACAGCTCTCGGACTAATTTCCCTTGACAGCAATGAATCTTGAATATTCAATGATTATTCAAGATTCATCATTCGACATTCGATATTCAACATTACCAACCGACGCGTATGGATAGAACACGGATTATCTTGATTTTCAAGATTTATCATGATAGATCTTGAAAATCATGATAATCTGCGTTCCA
>CAZTCS010000184.1:0-1035 GCA_964611995.1 uncultured Sediminibacterium sp.
TCAAAACTAATTTGATCCTTTATATTAACCGAATATCATATTTTAACTAATTTTTCCCCTCTGCTTGTGTCTACCTTTAGTTTAACGTGCAACACATAGAGTTTTTTCATACAGAACATTTTGACCAAAATTATCAACGCAAAACAGCGGATGATACGATTTCTTATTTTATTGATTTCTTCTGGGAAACCAGCTTCGATGAATTATGGGATCAGTATCCAAAAGGGTTTTCCGATGCTCTTTTTCCCAATACGGGATATACCTACTTGTTAAATCTTGGAACTCCTTTTGTTATGGAAGTGGGTGATAAGAAATTTGAGATGAAAACAGATGGTTTTCTACCCAGACATCGTGCTATTGAATGTTTTCATCAGAAAGGAAACAAACTGTTTGGAATTAAATTCAAAATATCACCTGTCATCTTTGAAAAGAAAATCAACTTTTCTGAATACCGGGAATATATTTTCCCGCTAAGCTATCTGATGGATGCAACCATCATTTCTATAGTAAAAAAAGCAGGTAGTTTTCAGGAGCGCGTTGATATACTTACACAGTATTTTGAAAAAATAATCTCGCAATATTCAGGATCCTTAAAACCTATACAGATCGTATCGGAAATACTTGCTCATTGTGAAAACAAACACGATTTTATTACTCCGATAGAAGACTTCGCAAAACAATACGGCATTTCTTCCCGAACCCTACAGCGCTATTTCGAAACTGCAACCAGTATTAGCACAAAAACGGCTATACAAATTATGCGTATAAGAAAAGCAACCGAACATCTGGTAAACAACCCGGGCTCATTTAAAAGCGCAGACTACGGTTACTATGACCACAGTCACTTTTACAAACACATGAGAAGCTTTCTGCAAAAAAATACACTAAAAAAATTACAGCCTCATTTGAAGTTGTTGGAGAAAATGCATGCAAAGAATAAGGTAGAAGAAAAAGTGAGTAGTACGTTTGTTTCTAGGTGGTAATTAATAGATCTCCCCCACTACTGGCTACTCACTAATTCCCCGCCCTGCTCCT
>CAZTCS010000184.1:1045-1475 GCA_964611995.1 uncultured Sediminibacterium sp.
AGCCTGCACTGTGTTCTTACCAAAACGGTAGGTAAACGTAATGTTAGCAACCCTTGTTTCACGATAGGCGCGCCATTTTTCTATATAGTTATTGTAGGTAATCACTGCTTGGGGTAAGTTTGTCCAGAAGATATCGGAAATATTGAATCGCAATGTTCCCTTTTTGTTCATTATTGTTTTCTGTATACCTAATGCTACGCCCCATTGTGGATCGAGTACCATAAATCCATATTGTCCTCCTGAATTGAGATTTACATTGAGTTCACCTGCCCAACCCTTCCCGATAGTGAAACTATTGTTGTTTCTTATATCAAAAGCTGGTTTACCATTATTAAGTGTATTGCCTCCCAACTGGCCATTGAAATGATTGTAAAAAACATTTCCATTGTTGACCATATTCCACCAACTGTTAACACGAAATGGGGCAGAA
>CAZTCS010000184.1:1507-2210 GCA_964611995.1 uncultured Sediminibacterium sp.
TAGCCCGTAATAATCCTCGGAACTCAGGTTCACTGGTATCTGTACTGTAACATTGTCATCTGATGGAATATTCGGAAACACATCTTTAAATCGTGCAATGGCAATATTCTGGTTCTGCTTTGTATGACTATAGCCCAACGTAAAATTTATATTCTTCACCGTATAACTCAACTCGTATGACCAGGTAAGTTGTGGTAATAAACCGGGTTTACCTGTTGAATAAGTTGTTACATCGATTAAAAACAGAAACGGGTTTAATTGAGCATAACCCGGTCGGTCAATCCTTCTACTAATAGAAATTCCCAATGTATGATCTTCTTTCAAGGTATAATTTAAAAATGCACTTGGGAACAATTGGAAATAGGAAGAATCGAATAGTACATTCCCTTTTAATTGATGTGTGTTGATTTTAGTATGTTCCCCTCTCAAACCAAGTTGCAGGCTGAGTTTTTTAAATGTTTTATTATAATTCAGGTAAGCCGCATTATTATATTCATTGTACCTGAAATGGTTGGTTTTATTTACGTCATCCTGCGGAGTTCCGGAACTCATATCATAGAACTTTGCATCATTATCAGCAGAAACATAACTGGTTTTAGCTCCTGCTTCAATTCTACCACCTGATTTAAGGGGATTGGTATAATCTACTTTAGCCGTTCGTAAAATTAACCTGTCATCCTGATTGCCATCTAATATATAATCG
>CAZTCS010000184.1:2220-3819 GCA_964611995.1 uncultured Sediminibacterium sp.
TTCCACCACTTAAGTTAAAGTATTTAGTTGCTACCCTTGAAAGGGAGGCAGAATTGTATGCTCCATAATCAATATCAGCAGTTAGTTCATTTCCACTATTGTTAAATGAATGTTTGAGATTAATGTTCGCCACAACGTTTTCTGCATGATCATTATTTGTAGCAATTGTTTGGAATGTAGATGTTTTTTGTCTTTGCGCATTAAGTACATCCGAACCATTTACATTGCTTCTGCCGATCCTATTAAAGTTTGCACTAACTACAGCACCAATAATGGTTTTTTTCGAAGGAAAAATATCAAATCCAACCCTTGTATTATGAAAATGAACAGGCGTTTTGGTATAATTATCTTTTAAATCGCCACCGGTATACGCTTTATTATTATCATAAAAATTCCTGTCAAGTATCAGGTGATTAAGATTCATTCGGTAACCATAGGAATAGTTGCCGAAAAGATTGATTTTTTTAGTACGATGATTAAATGTAAGTCCTGTATTCGTTTTTGGATATATGCCCTGCCCATAACCCATGGTTACTGTTCCATTGGTTCCCATGCGCTGGTCCTTTTTCATCCTGATATCAATAATACCAGAATTACCAGATGCATCATATTTAGCAGAAGGATTGGTGATGATGTCAATTCTTTCAATAGTATTTGATGGAAGACCTCTTAGGTAATTAGCCAGATCAGCACCTGTCATTGGTGTTGGCTTACCATCGATCATGATAATTACTCCCTGCCTTCCTCTTAAACCAATCACATCATTTTGATCAACTGTAACACCGGGGGCTCGTTCAAGTACATCCAATGCTGAACTGCCGGCACTAACAATACTATTTTCAACATTTACCACGAGCCGGTCAGTAAGTTTTTGAATAAAAGGCTTACGGCTAATAACCGTTACTTCACTTGCTGATGAAGTGCTGGGATTTAACTGAATAGAACCAATTTGGTGTTCGGGTTGCTGAGTGGTAATTACTATAGGTGGGGTAATTTTTGTTGTAAATCCTACTACGGATATGCTGATTAAATATTCTCCTGGTAATAGAAAATCAAAGATTGCGACTCCCGCCTTATCTGAAATCGCCGCTTTTACTATAACCGAGTCTTTTGCCCTTAATAATTCTACTGTAGCATTTTCAATAGCAGATTCCTGTACTGTTTGAATAGTCAAACTAATCTTGCCAATGCGCTGTGCTTGTGCATAGCTTGTCGCAAAAAACATTGATACATATCCCAGAAAAAGGGAAGCTTTTTTCATAGTCCTCATTTATCAATCAAATATCTACTACGATATTTCTGGTATGGACTATTTTCTGTTGAACTGTAAAACAAGCCTATCCAACGGATTCCGACTGATTCAAACTTGTCATTTTTTTACATTATTTAAACGGGTTTGCAAATTTCTCCTGTTGTATACTAGTAGCATCAGTCAGCGTGAGCATAAAAGCAAGCAGGCGTTGTCTGTCTTGGGGAGGCACTGTATGCTGCGGAATAGGGTTATTGGTACCCGACAGCATATTTTGTAATGTGCTAATAGAACCATTATGAAAGTACGGTGCCGTATTCGCAATATTTCGCAGAGACCCCGACTTAAAC
>CAZTCS010000184.1:3829-4883 GCA_964611995.1 uncultured Sediminibacterium sp.
TCCATTAATGCCCTGATCACCGGGGTCTGCCAATCCGAATGGCGCGGCAGGCGAAGATGTAATAAACATGGGAGGCGCATGGCAACCCGCACAGGTAATATTGCCTGCATTTAAAAATAAATTCTCTCCTGCTGCCTCATCAGGGGTAAACTGTGCCTGGCCTTGTTTTACCTGATCATATTTTGATTGAATGGTGATGATTGATCGTAAAAACTGTGCCAGTGCTTTTGCAATTCTTTCTGTGGTAACCTGATTACTACCAAAAGCATTTTGAAAAAGAGCAGGATAATATGATTGTGCTGCTACTTTCTGCTGCAACTCATCAAGTGTAAGCCCCATTTCTGTCATATCCTGAATAGGCATTAACACTTGTTGCTCCAAACTGGCCGCTCTTTCATCCCAAAACATTTTGCCTGATTTGTAAAAACGAAGATTTAATAAAGACATCGAATGTCGTCCAGTTGATCCGCCGGCAAAGCCTTTACTTTTCACAGCGGAATCTGAAAAGGAAAGTGAAGGTTGGTGGCAACTGGAACAGCTTATAGTATTTGTTTTCGATAATTGCACATCGTAAAACAATACCCGACCTAAAGTAGCACCATGATCTGTTACAGGATTGTCGGCAGGCATATTGTCTTGTTGTACCAATGCGTTAACAATATGAGATGGGATTCCGGGATTTGCATAATTATATGGGGTAGTTGGTAGTGTTGGTGTACGAGACGCATTTGTACTTGCATTTGTACCACTTCCTTGCATATTGGTTATAGATGACTCACTTGTTTTCTTACCACAAAACTGAAATAGTATGCTGATTCCTAAGATAAACAGTTGGGTTTTTGTTTTCATGTGCAGGCATTTAGAATGAAACAATACCTGTTAGAAGTATGGCTGGTGCAAATCCTTCGCCCTTAACAAAAATTTTGCAACTGTCATAGGCAGGTCTGTTGATTATATTTGCCTTATGCAAAAGGTTCTATTACTTCATGGAGCAATAGGTTCGCAGGAACAACTATATCCATTACGCGATCAGCTTACTGAAGCCGGATATGAG
>CAZTCS010000185.1:0-4866 GCA_964611995.1 uncultured Sediminibacterium sp.
GCCGTGGGTATGGCAACCAATATGATGCCCCATAACCTGAGTGAAGTGATAGATGGGTGTGTGGCTTATATCGACAACAAAGAAATTACTGGTGAAGAATTAATCAATTATGTAAAAGCGCCTGACTTCCCAACCGGAGGTGTTATTTACGGCATGGAAGGTGTTCGTCAGGCATTGTTAACCGGTCGCGGCAGGGTAGTAGTTCGTGGTAAATGCCATGTAGATACCAAAGCTAGTGGCAGGGAACAGATTGTGATTACAGAAGTACCTTACCAGGTAAACAGGGATCAGTTAACCGATCGTATTGGTCAACTGGTGATCGATAAAACCGTTGAAGGTATTGCGCATGTGAACAATGAAAGTAACAAGCGTGAAGGAACACGTATTGTTTTAGACCTGAAACGCGATGCAGTTGCACAGGTGGTTATCAACCAACTGTACAAATACACTGAATTACAAACAAGCTATGGTATAAATAATGTGGCGCTGAGCAAAGGCAAGCCACGTATTATGTGCCTACGCGACCTGATTGTAGAATTCATCGACTTCCGCATGGATGTGGTGATTCGCAGGGCAAAGTTTGAATTGAGAAAAGCAGAAGAGCGGGCACATATTTTAGAAGGTTACCTCAAGGCACTCGATCACCTGGATGAAGTAATTTCACTGATCCGTGCAAGTCGTACACCTGATGAAGCAAAAGAGAGCCTGATTACAAAAAGTAAAGAAGGCAAATGGTTGCTCAAACAGGAACTGTTCAGTGATCTTACCAATGAACTCTATACACAGGCTGAAGGTCTATCAGAAGCACAAGCCAAAGCCATACTGGAACTGCGTTTACAGCGCCTTACAGGCATGGAGAGGGAAAAAATTATTGAAGAATTCAATGGTTTAATCAATACGATCAAAGACCTGAAAGCTTTATTGGCCAGTGAAGATTTACGCTATGCTTTGATTCGTCAGGAATTACTGGAAATTAAAGTGCAGTTTGGTGATGCACGAAAAAGTGAGATACAATACCTCGCAGATGAAATGCGTATCGAAGATTTAATTGAGGAAGAAGATGTGGTTATCACCATTTCTCACCTTGGTTACATCAAACGCACTTCTGCATCCGAGTACCGCCAGCAACGCAGAGGCGGCCGGGGAGCGGTAGGTTCTAAAACAAGGGAAGAAGATTATGTAGAACATTTGTTTGTAGCTTCTACACACGATACCATGATGTTCTTTACCGAAAAAGGACGTTGTTACTGGATGCGTGTGTATGAAATACCAGAAGGAGAAAAACAAAGTAAGGGAAGGGCTATTCAAAACCTTATTCAGTTACCGGGTGATGATAAAGTGAAGGCGATTATTGATGTGAAAAATCTGGCTGATAAAGAGTTTGTACAGCAGCATTATATCGTACTCTGTACCAAAAAAGGTATCATCAAAAAAACATCCCTGGAAGACTTTAGTCGCCCACGTGCGAATGGTGTAAATGCCATAACCATTGTTGAAGGAGATGAATTACTGGAAGCGAGGATGACCGATGGTAACTCGGAAATAATGCTTGCAGTGAAGAGTGGTCGGGCAATACGTTTCGAAGAAGAAAAAGTACGGGTTACAGGAAGAGGTGCCATTGGCGTTGCAGGTATAGAGGTAGAAGATGATAAAGATGAAGTTATTGGCATGATCTGTGTAAATAAAGAAGATACAAGCCGAACCATACTTGTAGTAAGTGAAAAAGGGTTCGGAAAAAGAACAGCCATTGATGAATACCGAATTACGAATCGGGGCGGAAAAGGGGTAAAAACCATTAACGTTACCGATAAAACTGGAAGTTTAGTCGGCATTCTCTATGTAACTGAAAAAGAAGACCTTATTATTACATGTAAATCAGGAATTACCATCCGTACAGGCATTATCGATATCCGCGAAGCGGGTAGGGCAACCCAGGGTGTAAAACTGATTCGTATTGATGAAGGTGATGAAATTGCAGCCATCTCTCAGATTGAGGAAGATGATGAAGAACCGGTTGAACCAATTGATTCTTCTGATGCAGAGACTAACCCTGACCAAATAACCGATAACAACGAAACAAATTCGAACGAAAATCAAGAATAAAAACCTCCCTTTATGAAGAAGCTTTTATTGCTTTCTATGTTTGCTATGTCACTGCAGTTCTTATCTGCCCAGGATTATAAAAAAGTAAAAAATGCTGTTTTATTAGGCAGAATAGAAGACGCAAAAACTGAAATAGACAAAATGGCAACCGACCCCAAGGCTCAGGCGAAAGCTGAAACCTATATGTGGAAGGCTAAAATTTATGGCGCTATTTTCAACAACCCACAATTAAGTGAGAAATACGCTAACGCGGAATCAGAAACAGTTGCGGCCATCAAAAAATACGAAGAGCTGGATCCAACTTTTGAGGTTGCAAAAGCAAATGATGGACTAACACCATATTTTGATATGTACTACTCCTATATTAAACAGGGTAGTAAAATGTTTGACACAAAGGATTTTCTGAAAGCTGGAGGAGCATTTGAAAATGCACTTAAGTACATTGATTTGATCATTGCAAGAAAATGGTCTGCTGTAAATATTCCGATGGATACCTCAACTATTCTTTATACGGCTATTTGCTACCAGAATGGTAAGGATCTCGAAAAAGCATCAGAATTCTATAAGCGTCTTGCTGACAATAAAATAAGCGATACTAACTATACAGATGTATATCGTTTTCTGGTGGATTATTATACCCGCGGTAAAAAAGATGAGACCGAATTTTATAAATACCTGGCTTTAGCCAAAGAAGTACATCCTTCATTAAATTCAGAGTGGGATGATTACGAAATTGATTTTATCGATTCTTACAGCGTGAAAGAAAAAATCAATATGTATGCTAAAGAACAGGCCGCAGGTACACTTACAGAAAACAAATACATACAATATGGTAGTGCTTTTGCGAACTCAAAAATGAGGGATGACCTGGATAGCGCAACTGCAGTACTCTATGGCCAGAAAGCACTTGAAGCTTTCAAAAAAGCGTATGCATTAAATAATAAAAATGCCATCGCTGCATTTAATACTGGTGTAATCTATTACAATAGCTTTGGTGAAATGGACGACAAGGTTCGTGATAATATCAGATCAGTTCAACGCATTAATGCGGAAAAACCAAATGAAAAAGATCCTAAGAAAAAAGCGGCAGTAGATGCAAAAGCAAAAGCAGAAACTGAGCCATTCTTAAAAGCAAATGCCGCATTAGAAGCTCCTATAGCTCAGGAAGTTGATCAGGCTATTGAATGGCTCGAAAAAGCTTATACCTTACTGAAAGACAAAACTGATCGTACCAATAATGAGAAAAGTGTGATTAATAAATCAGTAGACTGGTTAGCTAATCTTTATGCCTTCAAGCGTGATAAGATCAGGGGTAAAGACAATGCTGCATTCGATAAATACGAAGCCAAATTCAAAGAGTTTGATGCTTTACACAGCAAGTTTTAATCCAACAAACTTAACGATACGAAAGCCCTGTATTTACAGGGCTTTTTTGTTGCAATAATCGTATATTTAATACATTTATTTCACTTCATTATAGCGCATTATATGAAATACCGATTACAAAATATAACTGTGTTTTTGTTCACGTCAGTGATGCTGTTTTCCTGTAAAGGATCTTCCGATACTGGTACAGAAACACCTGCTACACCACCTACAATAAAAACAACTGTACTGGTAAATAACCATGAAATTATCTGGGGAATGGATTTTTTACCCAGTGGCGATTTATTATTTACCGAAAAACGTGGACGTATTTATCGTTATACATCTGCAGGTAGTACTACAGAAATTACAGGCGTTCCTTCAGGTATTAACACAAATGGACAAGGTGGACTGCTCGATATAAAAGTACACCCTTCGTATTCTACCAATGGCTGGATTTACGTTTCCTATGCCATTGATAACCCATCAGGTGGAAGTTTGTTAAGACTAAGCAGGTTTAAACTGAATGGTAATACCATCGCAAACCTCGAAACAATTTTTACTACAAAAACACCCAATAATTGGTATGGCCATTATGGAAGCAGGATTGTATTCGACAAAGCAGGTTTATTATACTTAAGCATAGGAGAGGGCGGTGTTTCAAGTTATGGTGGAGTGAATAGTCCCAATCAAAACGCACAGGATACTAAGAGCGATTGGGGTAAGGTTCACCGGATGACTGACGATGGAAAAGTTCCTGCAGATAATCCAATCTTACCAGGCAACACTGCAGCTACAACTATTTTCTCTTATGGTCATCGTAATCCTCAGGGACTTACCTACGATCCCGTTAATAACCGCATCTGGGAAAATGAGCATGGTCCAATGGGAGGTGATGAATTAAACCTGGTTGAAAAAGGAAAAAACTACGGATGGCCACATGTTAGTTATGGTAAGAATTATGACGGCGTTGCTGTGTCTGCCAGTCCAACTGGAACTGGCTTTACCAATCCAGCGAAGTATTGGGATCCATCGATTGCAACCTGCGGACTAGCCATCATACCAAGTAATAATTTTAAATCCTGGAAAGGCAGTTTGCTTACCGGTTCACTAAAATTCAATTATGTAAGCAGGGCTGTGGTTCAAGGTGATAAAATTATTTCAGAAGAAAAAATACTGGAAGGCATCGGCCGCGTTCGAAACATCAAAGAAGGCCCCGACGGCAATATCTATGTTTCAGTAGAAGGACCTGGGAGGATAATAAAGGTACAAGCGCAATAGGGGATGTAGGATCTCTGATCTCTGATGTAGGATTTGGTAGTTTTTATTAGTCTCTAAAATCCTACATCAGAGATCAGAGATCAGCGATTCCTTTTGTATCTGAGTTTTACTTGTCCG
>CAZTCS010000186.1:0-4810 GCA_964611995.1 uncultured Sediminibacterium sp.
TGATTACTTATTGTAGTTTTGCCTTTCAGGCGGATTTGTTTATTGTTCGGCCTGTCATCTCGCCCTTGGCGAGACAAAATCGAACTAATAAACGTACAAAAAGACCCGAAGGTACTTCTCCTACGTTTTTAGTCCGACCACTTTTAGTAATAACCAAAAGGTTAAACATAGCGGTATGAGTATTAGAAAAGCGCTCGAAAAGAGAATTTTAGTGATCGACGGAGCCATGGGTACCATGATTCAGCGTCATAAACTTACAGAAGAAGATTATCGTGGAGAAAGGTTTAAAGACTGGCACTGTGATGTAAAGGGTAATAATGACCTTTTATGTATCACACAGCCAGACATCATCAAGGGTATTCATAAACAATACCTTGCTGCTGGTGCCGATATAATTGAAACCAATACATTCAGCAGTACCACGATTGCCATGGCCGACTACGACATGCAATCACTGGCTTATGAATTAAATGTTGCTGCTGCAAAATGTGCCAAAGATGCGGTTAAAGAATTCATGGAAGAAAACCCCGGCACGAATGAAAAATATGTTGCCGGCGCTATCGGACCGTTGAACAAAACATTGAGTCTTTCCCCAGATGTAAATAACCCAGGTTACAGAGCAGTTACTTTTGATGAAGTGGTAACTGCCTATAAAGAACAAATCAAGGGATTGGTTGATGGTGGCGTAGATATTCTATTGATTGAAACCATTTTTGATACCCTCAATGCAAAGGGCGCCATTTTCGCTGCAAAACAATTCTTCCGGGAAACAGGTTTGCCTGAACTTCCGATCATGATCAGCGGAACCATTACAGATGCATCGGGTAGAACTCTTAGCGGACAAACACTGGAAGCTTTTTATACTTCAGTAATGCATGCCGAACCTTTAAGTATCGGTTTAAATTGTGCATTAGGTGCTTCCGAAATGCGCGCGCATATTGAAGAGTTAAGTCAGATAGCAGCCTGTTATACTTCAGCATACCCTAATGCAGGTTTACCAAATGCTATGGGGGAATATGATGAAGCGCCTCATGAAACAGCACATTTTATTGAAGAATGGGCCAAACAGGGCTTTGTAAATATTGTTGGCGGCTGTTGCGGCACTACTCCCGACCATATTAAACATATTGCAGACAACGTTAAAAAAATTACTCCGAGAGCAATTCCGGAAGTTGAAACTTCATTGGCTTAATTAAGACCAGACATGAGCGAAACCACTACTATCAAGCCTTACCTAAGGTTATCAGGATTAGAACCACTTGTTGTTCGCCCTGAAACCAACTTTGTAAATGTTGGAGAACGAACCAATGTTACAGGATCTAAAAAATTTGCCCGACTCATCAGGGAGAATAAATATGAAGAAGCACTTTCCGTTGCCAGACAACAGGTTGAAAGCGGTGCGCAGGTGCTCGATGTAAATATGGATGATGCCCTACTAGATGGGGTTAAAGCCATGACTACCTTCCTCAACCTGCTACAGAGTGAACCAGATATTGCACGTATACCTATTATGATCGACAGTTCTAAATTCGAGATCATTGAAGCAGGATTAAAATGCGTGCAGGGTAAATGTATCGTGAACTCTATCTCCATGAAGGAAGGAGAAGAAAAATTTATTGAACAGGCATTTATCTGTAAGGCATTTGGTGCGGCCGTTATTGTTATGGCTTTTGATGAAGTTGGACAGGCAGATACCAAAGACAGAAAAATTGAAATCTGCCACCGTGCCTATAAAATTCTTACAGAAAAAGTAGGCTACCCGCCACAAGACATCATTTTCGATCCAAACATATTTGCGGTTGCAACGGGTATTGAAGAACACAATAACTATGCAGTAGACTTTATTGAAGCTACCCGTGAAATTAAACGATTGATGCCGCTTACTAAAGTAAGTGGTGGTGTATCGAACGTATCATTTTCATTCCGGGGTAACGACCATGTGAGAGAAGCCATCCACTCCGTATTCTTATTACATGCCATTAAAGCTGGTATGGATATGGGTATTGTGAATGCTGGTCAACTGGTAGTATATGATGAAATAGAACCTACACTACGCCAGCTTTGTGAAGATGTGTTGCTGAATAAAAACAACGACAACAACGAAGCCACAGAAAAACTTATCACGTTTGCAGAAACCGTTAAAGCAAAAGGAAAAGTTGAAGTAAAAGATGAAGCCTGGCGCAATGAACCAGTTGAAAAAAGACTGTCACACTCGCTTATCAATGGCATCACCGACTATATTGAAGCAGATACGGAAGAAGCACGTCAAAAATATCCGCAACCACTCGATGTAATCGAAGGTCCACTGATGGACGGAATGAATATTGTTGGAGATCTGTTTGGTGCAGGAAAAATGTTTCTGCCACAGGTGGTAAAAAGTGCAAGGGTAATGAAGAAAAGTGTGGCCATACTTACTCCATACATTGAAGCCGAAAAAGAACAAAAAAGATTGGCTCACCTCGCAGCAGGTACTACTAATACAGAAACCGCTGGCGCCGCCAAAATTCTTCTGGCAACTGTTAAAGGTGATGTGCACGATATCGGAAAAAACATAGTCGGTGTAGTATTAGGCTGTAATGGTTATGATATTGTAGACCTCGGCGTAATGGTTCCTGCCGACAAAATTCTGGAAGCTGCACAGAAAGAAAATGCGGATATTATTGGTTTAAGCGGACTCATCACTCCTTCGCTTGATGAAATGGTACATATTGCCAAGGAGATGAAAAGAAGGAACATGACCCAGCCATTACTGATTGGTGGCGCTACTACTTCCCGTATGCATACTGCTGTAAAAATTGCACCGGAATATGAGCATGGAGTGGTGCATGTTTTAGATGCTTCAAGAAGTGTTACTGTAGCAGGATCATTGTTGAACAAAGAACAAAAGCAACCCTTTCTTCAATCCATTACAGATGAGTATGTGAAACTGAAAGAAGGTTTTGACAATAAAAAATCGGTTAAGCAATATCTCTCATACAAAGAATCATTGCAGCACAAAGCCAATATTGATTGGAACAGCTTTACACCGGTTACCCCACAATTTACAGGTGCCAAACTATTTGAAGACCTTGACCTAAACGAACTCAGACCCTATATTGACTGGAAGCCGTTCTTTATTGCCTGGGAAATGCATGGCAATTTTCCGGAGATATTAAGTGATGTTGTAGTTGGTAAAGAAGCTACCAAGCTTTACAACGACGCAAATGCTTTACTCGATAAAATCATCAGCGAAAAATGGCTCACCGCAAAAGGAACCATTGGTTTCTGGGAAGCTGCTAGTACAGACGATGATATTACGGTTAGCCATGATAAAGGGAATACTACTTTATCATTCCTGCGTCAACAAATTAAAAAAGCACCCGGGCAACCCAATTTATCATTAGCTGATTTTATTGCCCCACAATCAAGTGGCAAAAAAGATTTCATAGGCGCATTCGCAGTAACCATTCATGGTATTGATACCCATATCAAAAACTTCGAAGCCAATCACGACGACTATAATAAAATCATGCTACAAGCACTAGCTGATCGACTGGCAGAAGCATTTGCTGAATACCTCCACCTTAGAACGAGGAAAGAATATTGGGGTTATGATAGCAATGAAAGTCTTTCTAATGATGAATTGATCAAAGAAAAATATGTGGGTATTCGCCCGGCCCCAGGTTATCCTGCTTGCCCGGATCATACAGAAAAACACAAACTTTTTGCCCTATTACAAGCCACTGAAACCATTGGTATTGAGCTCACCGAAAGTCTAGCCATGTACCCGGCTTCTTCCGTTTGCGGCTGGTATTTCTCTCATCCACAAAGTCAATATTACGGTGTAGGAAAAATACAACGTGACCAATTGGAAGACTATGCAAAGAGAAAAAACATGCCACTAGCAGAAGCGGAGAGATGGCTGAGTCCGGTGTTAGACTAGGCAATATTGAATGTCGAATATCGAATGTCCAACTTCGAAGTTATTGTTTTCCAGAACAGTACTACTTCGAAGTTGGACATTCGATATTCGACATTCTTCCGTTCCTCACCTTTTCTCAAATAACCACCACAACCTTCTCCTTGGTTTTACTGTATAATTTTTACGAACATAGGATTGGATGTATTGCATGGCTTCATCTATGTCGTCTGTAAGGAAGATCAATTTTTTATCTTCTGCTGAAATGGTGCCACGCTTTGCCATTTCATCAATACTATCTAATAAGGGTTGGAAATAGTCTCTCCCAAATAATACAATTGGGAAATCGTTGATCACTTTGGTTTGTGCGAGGGTGAGTGTTTCAAAGAATTCATCCATCGTACCAAAGCCGCCTGGCATAATTACAAAAGCATAAGAATATTTCACCAGCAATACTTTCCTGATAAAGAAATAATCGAAAGTGATCCATTTATGCATGTACGGGTTGGGATATTGTTCAAAAGGCAGTTTAATATTACATCCAACCGATTGTCCGCCATTTTCATAAGCCCCTTTATTGGCTGCTTCCATAATTCCTGGTCCTCCGCCGGTCATGGTGGTAAAACCTAATTCTGCAATACGCTTACCAAATGTTACCGCTGCCTGATAATAAGGATGGTCTGGTTTAAACCTCGCAGAACCAAATACGGTTATACAAGGTCCCACAAAGTGTAGGGTTCTGAACCCTTTGATAAACTGTTTAAAAATCTGCCATGCAAATCCTAACTCATTTATCCGCGGCTTTGGTCCATCAAGGTATACCGATTCCTGTGCCGGGATGAATCTTTCTGTTTTCTCCATTTCTGTACTATATTGATAAAAATTCAAATTAGCACAAAATTTGCTGTCAAA
>CAZTCS010000187.1:0-4803 GCA_964611995.1 uncultured Sediminibacterium sp.
GATTATCATGATTTTCAAGATTTATCATGATAGATCTTGAAAATCATGAAGGTCCGTGTTCTATTAATGACAGGTATTGCAATAACAGCAATCCAATATTTATTTAACCAGCTCATTTTAAATTATACCCCTTCATCAATTCCATCAATAGCAGAAAGCCTAAAACAAGCATCAATCATGCCTTGCAGCTTGCGGCTTGAAGCTTGCAGCCAAATTTTCCCAGGTATCAATGATTTCATAATCCTGATTACGATTGCAGTCACAGAAAAGCCATCAATCTATTTCTTACCCTCTAATAAACAAAGGCGGGTTAACCTGAGTCATTAAAAACTTGCTAACTTTAAAGGTAGTATTTAGTCCATAGTCCATAGTCTATGGTCCATGGACTATGGACCATATGCCAAGCCCCAACCCATGGTTCGCTATAACAGCCAATATATGCAAACAGGCCATAAACAATCAAACGAAAAACTAATACGTTACAGTTTAGGGTCATTGTTATTATTGGAGGCATTAAATGCATTTGGTGGGGGGTATTATGGCATGTCGGGAGCGGAAGCTATTCCGCTGATATGGTTATCTGGCAGTGTTTTTAAAACTTACTTTATTCCGGGTCTGATACTTTTTGTATGTGTAGGTATACCAGCGCTTATAGCAGGGGTATCCGTATTAAAACATTACCGTATTGCTGGTAAAGCCGCTGTTATCAGCGGGGTTATTTCTATGATATGGATAGTTGTACAGCTATTCATAATAGGCTATGTATCCTGGTTACAACCCTTTATAGTAATAATGGCTGTTATTATACTTATATTAGCTCTGTTACTTCGCAGGTATGAACACTAAGCTGATTATATTTTGGCTTCCTATGATCTTAATTGCGTTTGCTAATGCAACATTAAGAGAGTTGGTATTTAGTAAACTATACTGTGAATTTCGGGCACATCAATTGTCTACGCTAACGCTTATTGTCTTATGTGCTATTTATACCTGGTTTATATTTCCACAACTGAATATTCAGCAACCACGACAAGCTATTTTAGCGGGAGGCTTATGGGTTGTGCTAACAGTAATATTTGAATTTACATTGGGTCGCTTAACAAATAAATCCTGGGAATACCTGTTTGAGAACTATAATATTCTAGCCGGTCGCATTTGGTTGATTTTTCTCTTATGTCTATTCTTGATGCTCTACTTGGTTTATTTGATCAGGAATCGGTCATGACACATTTTATGGACAAACAACCAATACCCACAACCTTAAAATATAAATGAATGATGATAGATATGCTTCAAGCAAATTCCAATAATTCCATCATCAGTACCAGGGTTTTTAATGCCCCAAGGGAATTGCTTTTTCGTGCCTGGTCCGAACCGGAGCATTTAAAAAACTGGTGGGGCCCAGCGGGGTTTACCAACACATTTCATGAATTTGATTTTAGTGTAGGTGGTAGATGGCGCTTTACCATGCATGGACCAGAAAAGGGAAATTATGAAAACGATTGTGAGTTTATTCAGATTGATCCTCCTGCTCTAATTGCCTGGAAACGCTATTCACAGCCGCTATTTAAAGTGGTTGCTGTTTTTGAAGCGCTAACAAATGATCGTACTAAACTGGTTTTTAATATGCTCTTTGATGATGAAGACACCTGCCGTAAAATGAAACCTTTTGTGGTGGATAAAAACGAAGAAAATTTTGATAAGCTAGAGGTTGAACTGGATAATATGGTTTGAATTTATTGGCTTTACCCATAGATAAACTGATTATTAGTAAATTGATTTTTGTATGAAACCAATACTGTTTATCATTTTTTTCAGCATTTTTTTTGAATCAAAAGCTTGTGATTGTATAGTCACTGCTTATGATTTACAGTACCGCAATGCTGACTTTGTAGCGCTTGTTAAAGTTACAAATATTGATAAAGTCGATGATAACAGTGACTACTGCAACATCCAAATTCAAATCATCAGTTTATACAAAGGTGATTCTGTAATAGAACTTAAAGTTGAAAATCCTAAAACATCAGGTTGTGGCATTAATACGCCCCTTAATTCCATCTGGCTCATTTATGCCCACAAAGCAGAAGATGGTTCTTTGTATTTCGGCTCCTGCTCTAATCCTAGTCTTATAAACAACCCTAATGAGCCAATACGAGATTCTGTATACCACAAAAAATACATGCAATCTATTGAACGTGAATTACAAATCCTGGACTTTTTACGCAAAACAAAAATTAACCTTCGGACCACAACAAAGTATTCTGTATCGTTTAAACCACCTGATCGAGCTGCTTTAAAAGGGTACAAAGAAGAAAAGGATAGTTTTAGTGCATTTGAACTTATTTTTTCAGAGGATGACCAACTTGAAGAAGTACATGTGCTCAAATCTTTTGCAAATGAGCAGCTAATGACTATACTAAAAAACAGCTTGTCAAACACAAAGCCATCGATTTTACCAAACACAAAAAGCAGTGCAACAAAAAAGAATATTCTTGTTTTATATTTTTACTACCCAGCTGAAATGGGATATGAAGGTTTTGTGAGCAGATATTTATTATAAAACAAATCACAATATTTATTTACCTCAAAATATCTGATGCGAGTTATACCAATTCTTTTATTAACAGTAGTCTTATCTTCCTTTTCAATACCCCAAAATCAGAAAAACAAATCAATGGGTATATCTATTAATTTATATCGTATCAATAAAGCAGAGCGCTTGGCAGACATAAGCAATCTGGAAACCGAACTTTTAAAAGCAAAAGACAGTAAAGTCGACTTGTATAAAATGACCAGTGACCTGGCCATTATTTTCCTGAATAACCCCAACCCATTTTTTCTTACTTCAACCATGCCTTATAAAATGCTATTTGGAAAACAGGAGCATAGGTCTGTTTCATTTGGTGAAATTGGAGGTTTTCTTCCTGCTTCGGAAGTTCAACAGATTGTCGACTGGATAAATAGGAACAAACTTGAAACACCAGATGGGTTTGCAAAAATGTATAGCAACCTCTCAGTAGAATCAAAAAAAGCCTTAGAAGACATTGGCTCACCAGGAATGGATGAATTGTATAAAGCTTATGTAAAACCAATGATAACATTTTATAAGCAAGCGTTGGAAAACAATAATGCAATTGTATTCATCGGGGCATAAAACAAGATTTAAGCTAAAGCTCCTTTACGGTATTTATTCCGATAAGCCAAAGGAGATATCCCTGTTACCTTTTTGAATACATCACGAAACGCTTTTACATCTGCATACCCAACTTCATACATCACTTCATGGATATTTTTTCGACTTGTTTCCAGGAGTTTTTTAGCAGCTTCCACCCTAACACGCTGTGCATATGCTAAAGGTGAATTACCGGTAGCTTTTATAAAACGCCGATCGAAATTTCTCCTTCCGATAGCAAACAAAGATGAAAGGGTATCTATCGACAATTTTTCCTGAAGATTATTCTCTATATAAACCTGCGCCTCTTTAATGGTATCGTCGTTATGTTGTTTTTGTCCGGTGAAAATAATGAAGGGCGACTGACTATCTCTGTCAGGTTCAATCTGAAATACTTTGGAACAGAAGATGGCCGTTTCTCTGTCAAAATATTTTTCAACCAGATACAACACAAGGTTCAAAAAGGAGAAAGCACCGCCATTGGTATAAATACCGTTTTCATCTGTGATTAACTTATCGGTCTGTAAATCTACTTTCGGAAACATAGTCCTGAAGTCATCGGCAAAGGACCAATGTGTAGAACATGATTTATAATCAAGCAATCCTATTGAAGCCAATAAAAAAGCCCCTGTACAAATACTGGCCAGCTCTGCTCCACATTTATATTGATGTTCGATCCAGGCTGCTATCGCTTTGTTTTCTGCTATGGCTTGTTCATAATTATGACTTAGTGATGGGATGATAACTAAGTCAGTTCGGGTTATATTATTAATATGGGTATGCGGTTTAACGCTAAACAATCCTCCATGAAAATCTACTTCTGTTGAAATACCCGCCAATTCAATGTTATAAAGTGTTCGCTTATGATGTTGCTTCCAATAGCTATTGGCCCTGGTAAGTATTTTGTAAGCGCCTACAATGCTGCTGAGGTTATTATTTCCATTGGAAACGAGGATGGTAATATGTTTCATACCAGTAATTTGTTTAAAGGTAGCACAACCGTTTGTCCTAATCACACCCTAAGAATGTCCTTTTTACACCCCTTCGATATCTCTTTTAGACAGTAGGTTTGACCTATTAAAGATTGAACAATGCTTACCACAGATTTTACCAGAACGCTAACCACAACACAATCACCCGAGCAGGTATTCCAAACAGTTTTAAATGTAAGAAGCTGGTGGTCCGGATATTTTGCGGAAAGTTTTGAAGGAACATCAGCAGAATTAAACGAAGAGTTCAGCTTTCATGCCGGAGACGAGGCACATTACTCAAAGCAAAAGCTGATAGAACTAGTACCCAATAAAAAAATCGTGTGGCTGGTAACAGACAGCAAACTTAGTTTTCTCGAGAAGCAGGACGAATGGACCGGCACGAAAATAATATTTGAAATTTCAAGAGAGGGAGATCAAACGCACCTAAAGTTTACCCACGAAGGTTTAACCCCCGCCTCAGAATGTTTTGACAACTGCACCCCCGCCTGGGCACAATATTTACAGGGCAAGCTATTACCGTTAATAGGAGGCAGCTGATAGGCGTGAATTGTCAATTGTGAATCATTGTTGTCCGGGGGAAATTAGGCCGCGAGCTATAGTTGCGCGTATGATGGAACACGGATTATCATGATTTTCAAG
>CAZTCS010000188.1:0-2794 GCA_964611995.1 uncultured Sediminibacterium sp.
GGCAGCCGGCAAGTGACCACCCATTCGGGGTATATAGATCCGAGTTGATATGTTGGTGTTGATAGCTATTGGCCATAGACCATGAGCTATATGCTATTTAAAATCTACTGTACAGTTTTGGCATTTCATTTCAATTTTGAGCCCTTTGCCATCACCTACGGTTGATGAAAATTTAACAGGGGTGTTTGAGCCACTGCGGTTTATCGAAACTACGTCTAGGTTTCCAAGAGCTGCTATTTTAGCAGGTGCAGAAACTGGAGGAACAGTTGAAGCTCGAACCGTTCCTGCACTTGACGAACTTGACGCGCTTGCACTTGACGCATTGGATGCAACACCAGATTGGTTTTTTGACATAGCAGCCAAATCTGCTTCTGTTACCTGTTCAGCATTTTTTTCAAAGTCACCATAAACGGTACTGTAGGCACCCAGAAAACTAATGCCATAGTTTTTTGTATCACGTAAAGGGATGCGGATATCTGCATACCTGTTGTCTACTTTAATAAGCTTTACGTTAGAACCTACATTTCTTACTTTGATATCTGCATTACTACCGTCTAGTTCCAGAGAGCTGGTTAATCTGGTAATACGAAGGTTACCATAATTCTTACGACCCCTTACTTCCCCAGCATCTTCAACTTCAAACTCGTCGTTTGTGCTAATCATTTTTATCTTTTTTGCAGAAGCCATTTCTATTGTAGCATATTTACTTTCAATATCAAGGTCGTCAATATTATTAGCGTTGAAACGTCCGTTGGTAAATTCAATCTCGGCTTCTTTGATATCACGTACATTCGCATTTGAGTATTTAGAACGCAGGCGAAGCTTATTCAAGTTCTCCGCTTCAAAATTACCATTTGAGATGTCTAATAATACGTCACCAATACCAGCGGGTAATTGTACATCTGAATATTTGCTTTCGATATCCATTTTGCTGCCTGCAGGCACATAAACTACCAGTAGTTTTTTCTGTGGTTTAACGTTAAGTGAACGAAGATTTGTAATCTGGGCAGGATGTCCATCTACTATTACCACCGGATCTAATGAATAACGATCTGTTACAGAAAAGTTGTAGTTCGAACTGAATCTGGTATTGTTAGATTTAACTTTAACTGATGTGCCAAGAGCTTTAAGGCTGATTCCTATTTTGTCGAACCATTCAGTTAATGAAAGTTCCTTATCGAAATAAACTGTTGTTACCAGTTTTACTTTTGCCTGATCCCAGGTTTTTACCTGCAAGGCAATCGAGCTGTTTTCAATATAAATTTCTCCTCCTTTGGGCATAGCAATTTCCTGGCTAATCTCTTTTGATTTAAGCTCTTGCCGTTTCGTAGTATCATCGGCGGAATATTTATAAATATTTTGACCAGTCACTACATAGTCACCATAATTGTTTGTACTCACAACCTGACTATTCCCATGTCCTGATACAAAGGTTTGTGCCCATCCGGCTGATACAAGCAATATGCCTAATATAGAACCAGTGATTTTTACATTGTTGAATTGCATATTATTAAGTGTTTTAGATGTGTATGAAATAGGTTTTAATGCTGTCTACCGGACGTCGATTTTGTTTAATCCGGTTATTTATTTTATTCATTTCAGTTTGTAATTGCTTAAGCGTAGTGAGTTTAATTTGATATAGATTGATCAATTGATTTAATAATTCATCAGTAAGACCATGCTGCACTACTTCGGCTTTAATACTTTTTTCTTCTTTCTCTAACTGCTTAATCTGTACTTTGAAGTCTGTAAAATATTCAGCCGACTCAGCATACATTGGAATTGTACCAACCTTGTTGCGCTGAAGATTAATTACTTGTTTAAAACTGTTTTCAACGTTTTGTAATGCAATCAAATCAGCTCGCTCAGGTTGCTTTTTTAAAGGAATCGCTTTTTTCCTGCTTGTTTCTGTAGATGCAAGTATTGTATTTGTTTCTGGTGTGTTCTCAGGAATAGCAATATTGGTTTCTGCAGGTTGTTCTATAGCTTGTTTTATCGGTTCTTTTGCTGCGATATTTTCTTTTAACGATGGTTGATACCTGATGTGTTTAAGAGACTCCAGGTGCCAATGCCAGCCAGTACTACTATACAGGCAGCAGCAACCCATCTGGTAATACTGATTACAGTTAAAGATTTTGTTACAGGTTGCTGTACTTGTATCTGTTCCCAAACCATAGGTGAGGGTTCATCAGTGTCAAGTGCTTCCCTGTTTTGTTGCAGGTATTTTTTTAACTCATCCATGTACCTGTATTTGTTTTGTGATTCTTTCTTTTAATAATTGTCTGGCGCGATGGTATTGACTTTTGCTTGTTGACTCAGAAATACCAAGATTCGCGGCTATGTCTTTATGAGTGTAATCTTCCAATACATACAGGTTAAATACCTGTCTGCATCCATCTGGTAAATTTTTGATTTCCTTATGAACGATTGAAAGATCTATTGTTTGCCACCATCCAGGCTCATCATTACTCAATGTGTCGTTCCATTGTTCATTCCATGTTGTCCAATAGGTGTTTTTTTTGCAAAAACGTATACACTCATTTACTACGATTCTCTTCAGCCATCCTCCAAATTGTGCGGGTTCCTTGAGTTGTTTCAGGTTTCGGAACGCAATCATGAATGCTTCTTGTAACAAGTCTTCCGCATCGCTTATATTCCCCGTCATGCGGGTACATATATTGAACATGGCTTTACTGTATTGCTTATAGAGCCATGCCTGCGATGCCTGGTCTCCCAGACAGGCTTTTCTCACAACAGCCGTTTGTATGGTTAGTTCCTGTTCCAGTGATTCGTT
>CAZTCS010000188.1:2859-3511 GCA_964611995.1 uncultured Sediminibacterium sp.
ATCACAAAGAATTAACGAATGAGCATTAATTGATTTATTCTCTAAAATTATTTCTATTTTCTCCATGATCTCGTTGTTGAGCATGGGTAGTACCAGTAATGCTTTCAGATTTTCTTCGAGTTGTTGCTTTTTAGTGGCACCAAGAATTGCTGTGGTAACATTTGGGTTTTTAATAGTCCAGGCAATAGCTAGTTCAGCCAGACTTACATTCATTTCTCTTGCTAAAGCTGCCAGTTTCCTGGTTTTCTCAATTTTGGCTTCCTGCATCCATCTTTCTTTCAATTGCCAGGCGGGAATCGGCAGGTATTCCATCATTGTATTTTCCAGTTAAGAAGCCAGCAGCCAGCGGACTCCAGATAGTAGTTCCTAAACCTGCATTTTTAAAAACAGGGAGATAATCCTGTTCCATTTTAAATCTTTCGAACATATTGTATTGTGGCTGCTCTACGGTTGGACCAATTAAACCATATTGTTGTGCAACCCTGTGAGCTTCCATGATTTCAGCGCCACTCCATTGGCTGGTACCCCAGTATAATATTTTACCCTGTTGAATAAGATTATGCATAGTCCAAACTACTTCTTCAATTGGCACATTGGTATCTGGTCTATGACAAAAATATAAATCGAGATAATCAAGCTGAAGGCGGTTTAA
>CAZTCS010000188.1:3521-4688 GCA_964611995.1 uncultured Sediminibacterium sp.
GGCTTCCATGAGATGTTTCCGGCTAAGTCCGGTTTGGTTTGGCTTATTTTCTTTCCCCCTCCATCCAAAATATGCTTTTGATGAAACAATATAAGATGTTCGATCCCAATTTTTCTTCTTTAAAATTCTTCCCATCATTTTTTCGCTTTCACCAAGAGCGTAGGCTTCTGCGTTGTCGAAGAAATTAATACCCTGATCGTATGCAATACCCATTAGCTCGTCGGCAATACTATCATCAATCTGTTTGTGAAACGTAACCCAACTGCCATAACTCAATACGCTTAATTGTAAGCCGGTTCGGCCCATTCTTCTGTATTCCATATATTATCTTTTTTAATTGGTGAGACCTCTTTCGTGAATGAAAGAATATGCAATTTATTAAAAAAGCTTCTTTCAGCTTTCTCTTTTGTGTACCTTGTAAATATGTCGAACGATTTGCTTTCTTCGCACTTACTACCAATCTGGAGCTACGCGTACCTATACATTTCGTAAACAGCAGTTACTGGCTCTAAAGAAGTCTGTTAAAGCCTATGAGCAGGAAATATATGCGGCACTTCATGCAGATCTTAAAAAGAGCCCGGAAGAATCATGGATTACTGAAAATGGGTTATTAATGCATGAGATAGAGTATACGCTTCAATGGCTGAGTGCCTGGATGGAACCTGAAAGAAAAAAAACTAACCTACTTAATTTCCCTGGTAAGAGTTATGTTGTAAAAGAACCATTGGGAGTAGTACTTATTATTGGCCCATGGAATTATCCACTTCAACTATTATTGATGCCTTTGGTGGGCGCAATTGCCGCTGGTAATTGTGTAGTACTTAAGCCCAGTGAATTTGCTCCTGCTACTGCTCATGTTATGCAACAAATTATTGAGCAAACATTTCCAAAAGAATATATTTTATACGTGCCTGGTGATGGTGCATCCGTGATTCCATCAATGATGAATCATTTTTCATTTGATCATGTTTTTTATACAGGCAGTACTGCTGTTGGTAAAATTATTTACAAGATGGCAGCCGAGCGTCTTGTGCCCGTTACATTGGAATTGGGAGGGAAGAGTCCTTGCGTTGTAGCATCAGATGCTAATATTAAAGTAGCAGCTAACCGAATTGTCATCACCAAATTTTCAAATGCAGGGCAAATGTGTGTAGCACCGGATTATGT
>CAZTCS010000189.1:0-3529 GCA_964611995.1 uncultured Sediminibacterium sp.
CCACTTTCATTACCCACTACTACCAGTGCTGAGAAGCTGAAGGTACGACCACCTTTAGTGGTTTTCACCACACGGTTAATGGCAACTACTTTCTCTTTCAGTTCCATGTCGCCACCAGCTTTTACCTTATTTACGTTTACTTTAGACATTTATCTAACGATTAATTGTTGTTAGCAGATTAGAATTGAAGACCACCTTCTCTAGCACCATCAGCAACGGATTTAACGCGGCCATGGTACAGGTTACCACCACGATCAAATACAACTGTATTCAATCCCAGCTCAGTAGCTTTACGTGCAATTGCGGCACCCACCAGTTTCGATTTTTCGATTTTGGTTACTTTCTGTGCAGCGATGTCTTTATCGCGAGATGAAGCTGCTGCAAGTGTAAGACCATTTACGTCATCGATCAGTTGAGCATAAATATCAGCATTGCTTCTGAATACAGATAAGCGGGGCTTTGCAGCCGTACCTGCCACTTTCTTACGAATGCGGTACCTGATTTTTTGCCTTTGAATTAATTTACCCATTTTGTTTTATTTGTCATCCCCGATTCGGCCGGAGATTAGTTTTACATTTTATTTAAGTCTATAGGCTATGGTCCTTAGACCATAAGCTATACTTTATTTACCAGCTGCTTTACCTGCTTTTCTTCTCAGGATCTCACCAGCGTATTTCACACCTTTACCTTTGTATGGTTCTGGTTTACGTAAGCTTCTCAATTTAGCAGCTACCTGACCGATCAATTGTTTGTCAATACCTTCCAGCATAATCTTTGGGTTCTGACCTTTTTCAGTTACGGTACTTACTTTCAGTTCTTTAGGAACTTCGAAAATAATATTGTGAGAATAACCTAAAGCAAGATCCAAAAGGTTACCAGTATTTGCGGCTTTAAAACCCACACCCACCAGTTCCAGTTCTCTCTTTATACCATCAGTTACACCCTTTACCATATTGCTAACCAATGCACGATATAAACCATGCATAGCGCGGTGACGGATTTGATCTGTTGGGCGAGAGAATACAACTTCATTGTCTTTGATTTCAACAATGATATCTCTATCGATCAGTTGTTTCAGTTCACCTTTAGGTCCTTTTACAGTAACCTCATTCTCCTTGCTAACAGTGATGGTTACACCTGCAGGAATTGTAACGGGCTTTTTTCCAATACGTGACATAGTCGTTTCTTTTTTATTGTTCAACTAAAATCCTGACCGTGTTCAGCTCCGACTAAAAGCTTAATTGTCAGACAGGACAATTTCAATTAAGAGATGTAGCAAAGTACTTCACCACCTACATTTTGCGCTTTTGCTTGTTTATCCGTTAATACACCTTTAGATGTACTTAAGATAGCAACACCAAGACCGTTGATTACTCTTTTGATATCAGCGGGTTTAGCGTATTGACGCAGACCTGGACGGCTTACTCTTTCAAGTGAGCGGATTGCAGGTTGTTTAGTAGAAGGATCATATTTAAGCGCGATCTTGATAAGACCTTGCTTGTTATCATCTTCAAATTTGTATTTCAGGATATAACCCTGTTCGTACAGGATCTCTGTCATACGTTTTTTCAGATTAGAAGCAGGAATTTCAACCAGTCTGTGACCAGCCATCTGTGCATTACGGATTCTGGTTAAGAAGTCTGCTATTGGATCAGTTACCATTTTTATTAGAATTAATTCGTGTTCAAATTGTTTTGTCCATCTCCCCGATTTCAAATCGGGATAAGGTGTTTACCAGCTTGCTTTTTTTACACCTGGAATTTTACCATTCAGTGCCATATCACGGAAGATTACCCTTGAGAGACCGAAGTATCTCATATAACCTTTCGGACGTCCTGTAAGCTGACAACGGTTCTTTAAACGAACAGGTGACGCATTTTTAGGTAGTTTGTCCAATGCTGCGTAATCACCTGCGGCTTTAAGGGCTGCACGTTTTTCAGCATACTGGGCAACTAATGCCTCGCGCTTTCTTTGTCTGGCTTTAACTGATTCTTTTGCCATTTTTTTATGTTTAGATTTGAGTAGGTTCCGGATTTGCTTTTTACAAACCGGCTGCTACCAGTTACTTTTTAGTTATTTTCTTTTTTAGCTCCTTTGAAAGGCATTCCCAGTTCCTTCAGTAACTCATAAGCTTCTTCGTTAGTTTGAGCTGTGGTTACGAAAGTGATATCCATACCAGTAATTTTGTTTACTTTATCGATATCGATTTCTGGGAAAATGATTTGTTCTGTAACACCCAGGGTATAGTTACCGCGGCCATCGAAAGCCTTGTCGCTGATACCTTTGAAGTCACGTACACGTGGTAATGCTACAGATACCAAACGATCCAGGAATTCATACATCTTCTCACCTCTCAGCGTAACGCGTGCACCAATTGGCATGCCTTTACGAAGTTTGAAGTTTGAGATATCTTTCTTAGACATGGTAGGAACTGCTTTCTGACCAGTGATCATGTTCAGTTCATCTACAGCAATATCAACCAGTTTTTTATCTGTTACCGCACCATTAACGCCACGGTTGATACAGATTTTTTCCAGTTTAGGAGCTTGCATTACAGTTTTGTAAGCAAACTTTTTCATTAAAGCAGGTACAACTTCTTTGCTGTACTTATCTGCTAATCTCGGAGGGCATTTTGTAGTACTCATTACTTGATTACCTCCCCTGATTTTTTAGATATACGAACTAATTTTCCTTCTTCGCGGGTACGCTTTGCTTTGGTACCTGCACCAGCTTTAGCATCCCATAACATAACATTGCTGATATTGATAGGAGCTTCAACTTTAACGATACCACCCTTGGTATTTTGCGCCGAAGGCTTGGTATGTTTTGTTACGATATTTACGCCTTCTACTACAACACGTCCTTTATCCACAATTACTTCCAACACCTTACGGGGCTTTTTCAAGTCCTTGTCATCACCGGCAATTACCACAACGGTATCACCTTTTTTGATGTTGAATTTGGGTTTGAATCTTGTACTCATTTTTTGAGCTTTTTGCTTTTAGCGGTTGGCAAATGCCAACCATGATTTATTATGTCGATCGCTAATAGCTTATGGCTAATAGCTAATGGCTTATTATCTTAAAGAACCTCAGGAGCCAATGAAATAATTTTCATGTATCCTTTATCACGCAATTCTCTCGCTACTGGTCCGAAAATACGTGTACCACGTGGCTCGTCTGAGTTGTTCAATAATACTACTGCGTTATCATCAAAACGGATATAAGAACCATCCTTACGACGCAGTTTATTTTTGGTACGAACGATAACCGCTTTTGATACAGTACCTTTTTTAATACCGCCGGCAGGGATAGCGTCTTTAACAGTAACTACGATCTTATCTCCGATCTTAGCATAGTCTTGTCCGCTGTTACCCAGTACTTTGATACAAAGTACTTCTTTGGCACCACTGTTATCAGCTACATTCAATCTACTTTCTTGCTGAATCATTGTTTTAGCTTTTTAGCTTCCGGCTTTGTTTTCCTCGGCCGAACTTTTTATCAATTTGTCAGAGGCTACAGCTCAAATT
>CAZTCS010000189.1:3555-4427 GCA_964611995.1 uncultured Sediminibacterium sp.
GCTCAGGGGACGAGTTTCCATAATTTTCACTACGTCGCCAATTCCGCATTCGCTTTTCTCATCGTGCGCATGGAACTTAGTGGTTTTCTTTACGAACTTTCCGTAGATAGGGTGTTTTACTTTTCTTTCAACCGCAACAGTAATGGTTTTATCCATTTTATCGCTGGTAACTACCCCGATCCTTGTTTTACGTAAATTTCTTACTTCAGCCATTGTTATGTTTTTTTAGCTATGAGGTCTGATCAGCCTAAGGCTGATTCGAGCATTTTGGTTTAGTACAAGCTCGCAGCTCCTGGCTCGCAGCTCGTAGCTGTATTATATGCCTAATTCTTTTTTCTTCAATTCAGTCTTCAAACGTGCGATATCTCTACGCAGACCACGAATATTCATCGGGTTTTCGAGTGGAGAAATTGCATGTGCGAATTCCAGTTTTTTCAAGCGAAGCTGATCCTCCTGGATTCTCGCCTGAAGGTCTGTAACGTTCATGTCTTTCAGACCTTTATTGAATTCAACTTTTTTATTTGCCATTTTGGTCAATTTGAAAATTTGAAAATTTGAAAATTTAGAAATTACTTTCTCTGCTTAGACAACCTGAAAACATTTTCAAATTTTCAAATTGCCCCATTTTCAAATTATGCTTGTAAGTCTCTTCTTACAATGAATTTGGTTTTGATTGGTAGCTTCTGAGCAGCCAGTTCCATGGCTTCCTGAGCAACTTGCTGTGATACACCATCGCACTCAAAAATGATACGTCCTGGTTCAACCACTGCAGCCCAGAATTCAGGGTTACCTTTACCTTTACCCATCCTTACCTCAAGAGGCTTACGGGTAATGATTTTATCAGGAAATACGCGGATCCAAACATTACCTTC
>CAZTCS010000190.1:0-2886 GCA_964611995.1 uncultured Sediminibacterium sp.
GTGCTATACTTGGTGCGGTTGCATTATCTAAATTGGCAGATAACTATGCTGGTTTTGTAAAGCCAATCTTAGCTGGGTACACACTTTTTTTGGGCTTGCGGATATTAAGAACGGGTTTCAAGAAACTGAACAAGCCAAAAAAGTTTCGCAATGTAGGTTGGTTAGGTGCAGCAGGAGGCTTTTTAGATTCATTTGGTGGTGGTGGCTGGGGGCCATTGGTAACAAGTACATTGATATTAAAAGGTAAAACACCCAGGTATGTTATTGGCTCAGTAAGTATTGCAGAGTTCTTTGTTACACTGGCGAGTGCTGCCACTTTCTTTTCGCTGTTGGGTATATCTCACTGGCCTGTCATTGCGGGATTAGTAATAGGCGGTGTATTGGCAGCACCGCTGGCGGCGAGACTGGCAGGTAAGCTCCCATTAAAAACCATGTTTATTGCAGTAGGGATAATGGTAATTGTGTGGAGTGTTCGGATATTGATTACTTCCTTTTTCTAGTCAATAAAAAAGCCTTTGCCGGATTTCCCGCAAAGGCCTCGTAGCGTTTGGTTTTTCAATGTCTGGATATCACCCGTTTAACTTACACTACAGGAGTCAACAGGCTGATTCGGATTTTTCTAAAGATGTTTGGATTCTAACCTAACAAGATGTGATTAGTGCATCTTGCAATAGCAAAGTAAGGCTGAAAGTCATTCTCCTGAAATAGTGTGGAGATGACATTTTATGTCATTGTTATACTACAAGGATACCGTTTTTACCACCGTTTTTTAAAGCCTGGCCTCCGTTAAATTACCGTAACGGATATTCCGGGAGAGCTCATCCTGGATCTTTCGGACTGAATTAGTGACTTGAGGAATGATGTATTTCTGAACATATTCCTGTCTGTTCAACCTTAATTCATTAAAGGCTTCGAGTCCAAATTCAGGTGGTCGCATATTATTACCGGCAGTGGTATTAGCAGTGTAGCATATTAAATCTGTGATATGATTTTTATAGCCTGAATCAGTAAAACTAAGCGTCATGGTAAGGGTTACAAATGTTTGATTCATAATTAGTCCGGATGATTCCGAAGGATGCATAATATAGAACCCGCATTTTCCTGTAATACTGAATTTGTTTTTGTTTTCAATCAGCATAACCGGCTTGCCTCTTTTAGTAACTTTAAAGTGGTCTTCAAAGCTGGATATTCGATAATAATTAATAAACCAGGTCTTAGCCCTCAAGTATTTATCTGATTTTGATACGGGTATTGTTTCCGTTCGGGTATAAAACACTTTGCCAGAGCTTTCATCAATAGGGAAAAATGCCTGAGCTATTATGCCCGATTGAAAGCCTAAAGCAAATAAGATGATCAATACATATTTCATACGGCAGTTACTATAATCAAGGTATAACAATTGGACAAAAGAGCAAATTATATTCAGATTAGAGTCTGAGTGTTTTAGCTTACCCTCTCCGGGGTAAGGAGAGCAGTGTATGCTAACCTGAAATAGGATGTTCACTTTAATCCAACAAACTCAGGTAATCTTCATAAATAATATTTTACCCGGACAGTAAAGGCTAAAAGCTCACAGCTTATTTATTATCTTGATTCTCAAAACCTCAACTAAATACGCAAATCCTGAAGCATGAAAAAGAAATATCCCACGCAGATTAAGACATGGCATGAAATGCACAGTGCGGAAAGAACATTTGGTCAAAGAATAGCAGACAGCATTTCTGATGGAATGGGCTCCTGGTCTTTTATCATTATTCAAACCATATTTGTACTGGGCTGGATGGCCTGTAACCTGATTGGTTATATGATGCATTGGGATCCCTATCCATTTATTTTATTAAATCTTTTGTTTTCTACTCAGGCAGCCTATGCGGCACCTATCATCATGATGTCGCAAAAAAGACAGAATGAAAGAGATCGTTTACAGGCTATAGATGATTATAAAACCAATGTAGAAGCAAAGCGTGAAATAGAAGAGTTGCAACTAAAGCTGAACAGAATTGAAACTGAAAAGCTGGATAAGATTCTTGCTATACTCGAATCGGGTAGGAATTAGCTTTTTTTACCACAGTGTTACACAGAGTGGGGCACAGTGTATCATAGAGGACCCAACAATGAAATACCGTGAAACTCTGTGCTCCACTCTGTGTAACACTGTGGTTTAATAAACCCTTATTAATAATGTGCATCAAAGTTAGGAATCGAAAACGAGGAGTAAATGGAACGCGGATGTATCATGACCTATCATGATCATCATGATAAATCTGTGTTCCATCTAAGTCTGCCGAAAACAGTAGGAGTTATTTTTGCATGAATAGCTAAATGCTAACAGCTACCAGTACATTGTATTAATGGGGTAGCTTTTCCCTGAAATATCCATATACCCATGTGCCGGCAATAGCACTAAGTAATACAACAATCATAACCGTAATACCCATACCAATTTGTGCGAATATAGGACCCGGACATGCACCTGTTAGTGCCCAACCCAATCCGAAGATTAAACCACCAATAATTTGTCCTTTATTGAATTTTTTAGGAGTAAAGTGAATCTCCTCACCATGAATGGTTTTTACTTTAAACTTTTTGATGAGCGCAATTGAAATAGCGGCAACGACCACAGCGGTACCTATTACACCATACATGTGAAAACTTTGGAAACGGAACATTTCCTGCATACGAAACCAGGAAATGATTTCTGCTTTTACAAACACAATTCCAAATAATATACCTACTGCCAGGTATTTGAAATTGTACCACCAGGGGTGTTGTTTTTCTGACTCGTTTACACACATGGTGTCTAATGAGCGTACTTCAAAATCGGTAACTATTTCTGTTTTAGGTTGATTCATCTTGTTTCAATTACAATTTCATAATAATAGGGAG
>CAZTCS010000190.1:2896-3866 GCA_964611995.1 uncultured Sediminibacterium sp.
AAATTGGCCATAATAAAGCCGCCAGCCATAAAGCAACAGGTGGCAACAAGCGAAGGCCATTGCAGATTGCTTAGTCCCATGATGGCATGACCGCTGGTACATCCGCCGGCATAGCGGGAACCAAATCCTACCAAAAAGCCACCACCTGCCATCATCACTAAGCCTCTGGCAGAAAACAATGCATCCCATGATACAAGATCACCGGGAACCATGCTGCTATAATTAGTAATACCATATTCCTTCAGTTCATCTACCAGTGCCGGATTTACAACAATAGGATTTGGATCAGGAATACCAAAAGCGGCAATCATTGCACCAATAAGTATTCCGCCTACAAAAAAGAGGTTCCAGGATTCTTTTTTCCAATCGTAATTAAAGAAGGTGATTTTTGCCGGAAAACAAGCGGCACAAGCATGCCTCAGGTTGGCCGAGATACCAAAATGTTTGTTTCCCAATAGTAAAAGTATGGGAACGATTAGTCCGATTAGTGCGCCCGCCACATACCAGGGCCAGGGCTGTTGTAAAAACTCCTTCATAGAAATTAATTAATGACAAAAATGCGTTTAAACAATTTGGATAAGCGTGATACATGTCACGCTGTTAGCTTATTGCTTTTTAGCGGCCAGTATGGGTAAATATGGACCGAATTTATGCTGCTGTTCACTAAAATTGTCTGAATAGGGTCCAAATGGATGATCAAATGGCTTTTTTGAAACATCGGGCCAGTCTGTATCGCTTTTAAATACTGGTCTGGGTTGTGAGTTTACATAGGCAGCAATATCCCAGGCCTCTTCAGTACTTAAACTGTTTTGATGGGTTACCTCATTAAAAGGCATATTGGATTGTATGTAGCCAGCAAAATTGCTCAGCCTGTATAATCCGGCACCCGTATTGTAACTGTGGTTGCCCCATAGAGGCGGGTAACTATAACCATTATTTTCGAGGTTAGCTTGACCTTCACCATTACTAC
>CAZTCS010000190.1:3924-4312 GCA_964611995.1 uncultured Sediminibacterium sp.
TCGGCGGCACGGGTTAGAAATTCGGGTATTTTAATACCTGAACCTTTTGGCTTTTCCTTTTTAGGTACATCATTCCCCAGCCATTTGATATAGGTTTCAATGGCTTTATATTCTCTGCTATTACTATCCGGGGCCTGACCATTTAAACTTCTTTCAAAACAATCGCTTACACGTTTATAGATACTTTCCATACTACCACTTCTTGCTCTAAACTTTGGGTAGTTCGCTGCTACAGCTCCATAATTATTTCCCCAAACCCTTTTTCCTGCATCAAGATGACAGTTCTGGCAGTTCATACCATTGCTAATGGCTTTGATGCTGCCATTTGGCCCCAGGTAAGCTGCAGTATGAGCTATTAATTCTTCACCATATAAAACAAGTGATCTGG
>CAZTCS010000191.1:0-4166 GCA_964611995.1 uncultured Sediminibacterium sp.
CAATATCTCTTTCTGCAATACCTTATACATTAATAATATTATCACAGGTTGAAAACGGAACCCTTGCTTTTAGATAGGCCGTATCTATGGTTCACCGCTCTCATCCACTACCTGTACAATCATTTAGTAGCCAGGATCTTTATGCTTTATAGTATATGGTTTTCTCTTTCCAATGATGTTTCTTTTTTATTTCGGCAGGGATAATTCCTGAATGAGCATCAAATAATCTTGATTCAGTCAGTATCTGTAATGAGCAATGTGTACAAACACTAGATTTACCGCTTAAATCTCATATGCACAGTTTTTAAATAATGCATTGCGAGCGCCTATTCTTAGGCGCTCTATATTTTTAGGGGAGTACCATTTTGCAAATATTGATACTAGGGTTATCTGCCATCTTTTAATTAAATGCTGTGTCAATAGGGAAAAATAATTACGTGCAATTATCCCTCATGATAGCTTTAAGCAAAAAGCAAACCTTTATAGGTTTGCTTTTTTTAGTTTATTGTGCGGATGATAGGAGTCGAACCTACACGCCTCGCGGCGCCAGATCCTAAGTCTGGTGCGTCTGCCAATTTCGCCACATCCGCTTATTTGTTTGGATCGGGTGGCAAAAGTAGGGGTTTTAGTTAAAAAATACGTATTGAATCATTGCTTTATTTAATAGGCAGTGATTCAATGATTTTTCCGATCACGGCATCCTGCGAACGACCATCGATCCAGCGTATTACCGCCACCAATTCATGCTCAGGGTCAACATAAATAAGGTTATTGCCATTACCTACATGCGTAAAAGCAGTTTCCGGGGCACTGGGCAACATTTTCCGTCCGGTATTCAAGAACCAGTTCATGTATCCATAATCCGTCTTGGGAACGGTAGGGGTGAGTGATTGTTTTACCCAGTTTTCACTCAATAATTGCTGACCATTCCATTTCCCCCGGTTCAGCGTGAGCCAGCCAAAGCGGGCCATATCCCAGGCATTGATAAACATTCCTCCTCCCCAGTGTCCACCTCCGCTTACAGATTGCACCGGCTGTCCATCCAATACAATCCAGGAATTACGATAGCCAGTCCAGCGCCAGGTATTAGACGCCCCAATCGGGTCCATAATATATTGTTTAAGGGCCTGTGGTAAGGGTTTTCTCCAAACGCTGGTAGCAGCCAATGCAAGCGCATTTACACGAACATCATTGTATTCATAGCTGGTTCCCGGCTTATTCCTGGGTCGGGTTAGCCATTTTGAAGCATCTGCGTCGGGTCTGTCTGCCCAATCGGGTTTGCCCCAAAGTGTGCCTTCCCAGTCGCTGGTTTGCCTTAAAAGGTCATCCCAGGTAATGGTTTTGTTATGAGGAGTGTTAAAAGGGGATAGCATTTGAGGAACACCAATTTCTTCTGCCGGTCTGTTTACAGGCTTAAGAGGCTGGTATAATTCAATAGGTGGAACATAGCTGGCAACTGTATCATTTACCGATGCTATCATACCCTTGTCTACCGCAACACCCACAATCGCCGATAAAAAACTTTTCGTAACGCTATGGGTCATATCACAACGATCTGGTTCACCCCACTGGGCAACCACATAGCCTTTGTAAATAATGATGCCGGTGGCTTCACCGCGGTCTGCAAATGGACCAATACCTTCTCCAAATGGTTCTTTGCCAAATGTGCGGTAATGGTTGATTTCCATGCTGCGTGGATTTTTCGATTCTCCCGCTTTGGCAAGGGCGATGGCATCTTGTAATACAGATGCTTTAATACCCATTGATTCAGGCTTGCGTTGGTCCCATTTACCGGCAGGTGGAAAATAAGTTGCTGTTGATTGCTGTGCAAATGTTGCGCCTTGTAGTAGTAAAAAACCAAGGCAAATAAAAAAGCTATTTCGCAAATTCATGTTACTAAATTAGCGAAATAGCTTTGTATGTGTAGATTACACTTGTGTTAGTTAATCTCTTCTTTGGCGTTGTTGTCCATTAGCAGCATATCTTCTGCTATCACCACCCCTGAATGATCTGCGCTGGCCATAACCACCACTGTTGCCTTGTTGTTGCTTGGGTGCAGGCTTAAAGTTGGTGAGTGAAATATCACGCATTACAAATGGATGATCGTTCACTTGTGGAACCGGTATGCCAATAAGTTTCTGGATATCTTTCAGGTATGCTTTTTCTTCTCCATCGCAAAATGAAATGGCGATACCCGAGGCACCGGCTCTGCCAGTTCTGCCAATTCGGTGAACATAAGTTTCAGGAACATTGGGTAGTTCGTAGTTGATTACATGCGATAATTGTTCTACATCAATTCCCCTTGCTGCAATATCTGTTGCTACCAATACACGCAGGTTGCCAGATTTAAAATCTGTAAGCGCACGCTGACGTGCATTCTGCGATTTATTACCGTGAATGGCAGCGGCACCAATACCAGCTTTATGCAGGTCTTTTACTACTTTATCTGCACCATGTTTGGTACGGGTAAATACCAGTACGGTTTCAATTTGTTTGTCTTGCAATAAATGTTGCAGTAAAGCACGTTTGTCTTGTTTCTCAACAAAATAAACCGACTGCTCAATTTTTTCTGCAGTAGAGGAAACGGGTGTTACTTCTACTTTAACAGGGTTGTTTAAAATACTCCCTGCTAAGCCTGCAATTTCAGGTGGCATGGTAGCAGAGAAAAACAGTGTTTGTCGCTTCGCAGGAATTTTTGCAATTACTTTTTTCACGTCGTGGATAAAACCCATATCTAGCATACGATCGGCCTCATCTAAAACGAATAATTGTAATTGTTGTAAACTGATATAACCTTGTTGCATCAAATCAAGTAAACGACCAGGTGTAGCAATCAAAACATCTACACCTCTTTTTAATGCTTGTGTTTGTGGCAATTGTGATACACCACCAAAGATTACCGCATGTCTGATATTTGTATGACGACCATACGCAGCAAAACTTTCATCAATTTGAATTGCCAGTTCTCTGGTTGGTGTTAATATCAACGCTTTAATACCGGGTGTATTATTTTTTTGTTGAAAGAGTAATTGTAAAACCGGAATTGCAAATGCAGCAGTTTTACCTGTGCCAGTTTGCGCACAACCTAATAAATCACGCCCTTCAAGTACTACCGGAATGGATTGTTGTTGAATAGGGGTTGGATTTGTGTAACCTTCTGTCTGGAGCGCACGTAAAATAGGCTCGATCAGATTCAATGAATCAAAAGTCAATGGAATAAATTTTAAATAAAAGACAACTGAATTCGCTCAGTTGTTATATAACCTTCCTACTGTGGATGCTTATTGCTACCTGTTTAAAGACTGATGAACTTTGTCACGGAAGGAAATCGGTCGTGTAGAGAGAGTATATGAATGGTGCAAAGATAGGGGAAATTGTTGATCTTTGATCGCTGATCTCGGATTTGAGTTAAATTCAAGATTCAAGATTCAAGATTCAAAATTCAAAAATCAAAAATCAAAAATCCGAGATCAGAGATCAAAGATCCACAAACCCAACTATCTGCTCGAGGTATTTCTGATCGGTTTCGTCGAACTGGTTTAGTTCGCTGGCGTCTACATCTAATACACCTAGTACTTCGCCATTGCGGATGATGGGTACTACGATTTCTGATTTTGATAAACTGCTGCAGGCTATATGACCAGGAAATTTTTCTACATCAGGTACAATCAGTGTTCTTGCTTCTGCCCAACTGGTTCCACAAACTCCTCTGCCTTTTCTGATACGGGTACAGGCAACCGGACCCTGGAATGGACCCAATACCAACTCATCGCTTTTAACCCAGTAAAATCCTACCCAGAACCAGCCAAATTGCTCCTTTAACGCAGCCGCAATATTGGCCAGATTCGCCACCAGGTCCTTTTCTCCTTCAACCAAAGCTTTAATCTGTGGTATCAGTGATTCGTACTGTGTTTGCTTATTACCTTTAATGATGCTTAAATCTTCTGCCATTACGCAAAGATAAAAAATAGTAATTTCTGGGGAAATTAGGCTTCAAGCTGCAAGCTTCAGGCCATTGTTGTCCGGGGAAATTTGACCGCGAGCTATAGGTGTGGGTATGATGGAACGCAGATTATCATGATTGTCAAGATCTATCATGATAAATCTTGACAATCATGATAATCTGCGTTCTATTAATATCGGATAGTGAATTAGCGGGAATCAAC
>CAZTCS010000192.1:0-4147 GCA_964611995.1 uncultured Sediminibacterium sp.
TAAGTCCTAAGCATTGATTCGATATACCCGGCCCAAAAGGCCGGGTTTTTTGTTATAGGTAGAGCAGTTTGAGTCAGTATTGTCCGGGGAAATTTGACCGCGAGCTGTAGGTGTCGCGTATAATGGAACACGGATTTTCATGATTTTCAAGATTTATCATGATAGATCCTGAAAATCATGATAATCTGCGTTCTATTAATAGCGGATAGTGCATTAGCGGGAATCAACTATTTCATTAACCAGCTCATTTTAATTTATACCCCCTTTATTTATTCCATTTAATAGCAGAAAGTTTAAAACAAGCATCAATCAAGGCTTGAAGCTTGCGGCTCGTAGCTTGAAGCTAAATTTCCCCGGACAATCCTGGCTAGAAGCTCCCTAAAATCCCCTTTTTATGCGATTGTAACATTCTACAGTAGATGTACGTTTGATGGAAAAAAATTACATGAGAGCATTTCTATTGGTGATTATTACTTTTAGCACCATGGCCGCTTTTGGACAACAGACTATTGCATTCGAGCAGAAGCATCCGGCAGATTTCTATTATAAAAGAATATCAAAAGAACAGGTACGAAGTGATATACAATTCTGGGTATCCACCCAGGAAGCCTCACATGTAAATCTATACCATGGCATCAGCAAAAAAGAGCTGGCTGACCTGGCTGAAAATTTACTGGCAGATTACAAAAGCGATAGTCTTACCCATAACCAAACAGTTTTCCTCTTCAGCAGATTAAGTGCTTCATTAAAGGAAGGTCATCTTGGTTTGGTTAGCAGCAGGATTACTGATAGTTTATATACCAATAGTATCCGGTTTCCTTTTATGATCAGGAAAGCAGAAAAAGATGCCTGGCGGGTTTCATACGATCTTAGTAAAGCCCAACTACTAGAGTATAATGACCGTATTGTAAAGATCAATAACATTCCGGTTGAGGAATTGAACAAAAAATACCTGGATTACTTTGGCGGACTAGACACATGGAAATATGAACAGGTTGGGTACTATAGTAGAAAACTACTTTTTCTGGATGGTATAAGCAGTCCTTACCAAATTGAAGCCATCAAAGAAAATGGAGTGCGGAAAAGATATACGGTGGAAGGGTTTTCACGTGCCGAGGCCGATAGCATTAATAAGGCATTGGCCGCTAAATTAAACAGTACTGGCAATAAACCTTATGAGTTTAAATTCCTGCCGAATGGTGTTGGCTATCTCAATTACAGAAGCATGCGTAATGACAAAAATCTCCCCTTTGAAAAATTTCTTGACGAAACTTTTGGTAAGCTGAAAGACAGCAATGCGACCGGACTAATCATAGATTTACGTGAGAATAGTGGTGGCGATTCGCAATTAGGAGAATTATTGATCCGCTATTTTAATAGGAAGCCTTACATTTTTGCCGGAGGTATGAAATGGAAAATAAGTGCTCCTTATAAAACATTTTTGAAAGCTCAGGCTAATTATAGTGATGCTGATGCCCGGTTTTATATGAGTCAGAAAGATGGTGATACCTATGAATACATCAATGAGCAACTAACAATACCAACTCCGAAGGAACCTTTCTTTAATGGTAAAGTAGCCGTTTTAATAGGTACAGGTACTTTTTCAAGTGCCAATATGCTTGCTGATGGTATTGTAAGTTATAAGCTGGCGAAAACCTTTGGTGAACCTACCGGCGAATCGCCGAATGATTTTGGAGAAATGTATAATTTCATGTTACCCAACAGCCATATCATTGCAAGAGGTGCAACAAAATTGTTTACGAGAGCCAATAAAGACGAGAAAGATTTTGGGCCGGTGATACCGGAAATTATTGTTTCCCCTAGCGCAGCAGATTTGAAACAGAAAAAAGACAAAGTATTAGAAACTGCTGTAAATTGGGTATTAAATCGTTAATCTATTTTGAGCGTCGATCCCAAAGACTTATCTGCCTTACGAGATTTTTGCAATAAAATTCATCTTTTGTCGGAAGATGAATGGAACGATTTTGCAGATTGCTGGCAACCATTTGCGGCCCCACGAAAATCGATTTTAACCAAACAGGGAGAAACAGAAAGGTATCTATATTTTGTTTTAGACGGCGTTCAACGTGCGTTCTATGCAGGTGATGATGAAAAGGAAGCTACCATAGTTTTCACCTACCCTTTTTCTTTTTCGGGTATAGCCGATTCATTTCTAACACAAACCCCTTCAAAGTTTTTCTTTGAAACCCTAACAAAGAGCAGCTTTTTAAGAACAAGTCATCACCAGGTAAATGAACTAATGAATCGTTACCATAATTTCGAAACCCTTATTAGAAAAGCCACCAGTTTTTCCTTAATGGGTGTGCTGGAAAGACAAATTGAACTACAATGTTTCTCCGCAGAAGAAAAATTCAAAATCCTGCTAAATAGAAGCCCCCATGTACTCCGCCTAATCCCCCATAAATACCTTGCATCTTACCTTGGTATTGATGCAACTACTTTTAGTAAGTTGTTGGGGAGGGTGAGGGTGTGATTTTTGATTTTTGATTTTTGATTTTTGAATTTTGAATTTTGAATTTTGAATTTTGAATTTTGAATTTTGAATTTTGAATAGCGAGTAATGAAAATATTAATTCATATTATAGATTAGCAATTATTCACAATTCACCATTCACAATTCACGCCCCTATAAAATCTTGGTCTACGCCAAGATTTTATGGGAAAAACTAATTCAGCTTTGCAGTAATAAAAACAATGCAAAATGCCTATTTATTCATCAAAGATGCTCCTTTCAGAATTACAGGAACAGACAGAATCATTTTTAAATAAAGCCGTTAGTGAATGGCAGATGATCAGACATAGTCAATTTGGGTTTAAAGCCTCACCTGAGCAATGGAGTGCTGCCCAATGTTTGGAACACCTGAACAGTTATGGTAATTTTTATTTACCAGAAATGGAAAGAGCCATTCAAAAAGCGAAAGAAAGAGGTTATACCCCTACTATTCATTTCAAACCAGGCTGGTTGGGTAATTACTTCACCAAACTAATGAAGCCCGGCGAAGACGGTTTGGTAGCGAAGAAAATGTCATCACCCAAAAACCACTACCCTTCAAGCAATGCCAACAGTCATAAAATAATTGCAACCTTTATTGAGCAGCAGGAAAAATTATTACAGTTACTGGAATCTGCTAGGGAGGTTGACTTGAACAAAGCAACTTGTGCGATATCAATATCAAAGCTGGTAAAACTTAAACTAGGCGATACCTTCCAATTCTATATAGCCCACCAACATAGACACATACTACAGGCAGAAAGGCAGATTGCAGATGTCGGATCTCTGATCGCTGATTTCTGATTTGGGATTTGGGATGGCAGATCGCAGACGGTAGATGTCGGATGTGGGATCGCTGATGTAGGATTTGAGATATTGGATAGACATTCGCAATTAACCTAATCACAAATCAGACATCAGAGATCAGACATCTGAAATCTGCCATCTGCGATCTGACATCTGCTATCTCCTATCTGCTATCGATATATGTCGAGCAACCCATCTGGTAGTACTACGTGGATTTCTTTCTTGTCGTGGTCGATGCTGTCGAGGGTTTCTTCGTGAAGGGGTATGAGAGCTTCATTTCCTTCCAATAGTACTTTTAGCAGTACCTGGTGGGGTTGTTCTATCACTTCTTCTACCGGACCGAGATTTTCATCTTCATCAGTGATAATTGTATACCCGATTAATGAGATTGGGGACGACTTACCTGCCAGCTTTCTGAAATCAGCATCTTTCAACCAAATATTTCTGGTACTGATTCTGGCAGCGGATTCTTTGGTATTAATGCCCTCGAGTTTTACATACATTTCATCCTGGTCTTTTGCTTTTGAGCTTTCGATAAAGTAAGGCAGATAAGAACCTTTCTGCTCTTCAACAAATAATACTTTTACGTCTTTCAAAGCAGTTTTCTTGCCCAATGCATGTTGCACAATAACTTCCCCCTTTAAACCAAAGCTTGCAACAATCCGACCAATGTGAATGTATGATTCCATAATACAAAAATAAGATAGGGATTTAGGAATGTCAGATGTCAGATCGCAGATTTTTGCTGCTAGTCAAAAATCTGCGATCTGACATCTGACATCTGAAATAACTAGAAAGCCCCGACATCACTATCGGGGCTTTCAGGAG
>CAZTCS010000193.1:0-919 GCA_964611995.1 uncultured Sediminibacterium sp.
AAAGCAGGAACTTATGTAGCTTAGTTAAAGTGGAAAAGATGTAAGTATCTTGCAGTCAGCATAGGAGTTAATATATGAAAGAGATAAAAACCATTTGTGTTTGTGGCGCCGGAACCATGGGTAGCGGTATTGCGCAGGTAGCTGCACAGGCTGGATTCAAAACTATTCAATTCGATTTAAATGATGCTGTGGTTGAAAAAAGCAGGCAGTCTATTACAGCTTCTTTAGGAAAACTGGTAGATAAGAGCAGGCTAAATATGGAAGAAAAAGCAGCCATATTAAGCCGATTACAGTTTACAAGCTCGCTGGAAACCTGTAAAGCAGACCTGATTATTGAAGCGATCATTGAAAAAAAGGAAGCCAAACTGGGTCTGTTTCAACAGTTGGCTGGCATAAATGAGCCGGATACCATTCTGGCTACCAATACTTCATCCATCTCAATATCCGAGATAGCAGTAGAAATACCCTATCCAGACAGGGTTATTGGTATGCATTTCTTTAATCCTGCACCTTTGATGAAACTGGTGGAAATTATCCAGACAGACCAAACTTCAACAGATACAATTAACGCAACGATTGCGATAACAAAGCAAATGCAGAAAACACCTGTATTGTGCAAAGATGCACCCGGGTTTATCGTAAATCGTGTAGCCCGTCATTTTTACCTTGAAGCGATGCGTTTTGTAGAAAAAGAACAGGTTGATATGGAATCCATTGATCAACTCCTGGAAGCGAGTGGTTTTAAAATGGGCCCCTTTAAATTGATGGACCTGATAGGAATGGATATAAATTATAGTGTGAGCAATATTGTTTGGGAGGCCCTAGGCAAACCAGCACGCTTAACACCATCACCCGTGCAACGCAAAAAAGTAGAAGCAGGTGAGTTGGGGCGAAAAACGGGGAAGGGCTTTTATGATTA
>CAZTCS010000193.1:1026-4040 GCA_964611995.1 uncultured Sediminibacterium sp.
AGCAATGTTACAGGCGAAGACAATAAAGAACTGGCAGCTTTTCTGGATAACTATTATGAAACCCGGTTACAATATTATCCGATAGACGCAACCATTAATGGTAGTGATAAATACAATGATCGATGGTTGTTTGATTTTACAGATGGGCATCGGGCTTTATTAAAACAGTTTTATGCAGAACAACTCACTTATCTCTCCAAATTTGATCGTGATGCATTAAACACCAACGACCAGTTAAGTTATGATGTCTTAAAAAGAGAGTTAGGAATCAATATTTCGGCACTGGGCTTTAAGGATAATTATATGCCCTTTAACCAATTTTCAAGTGCCCACCTCACATTTATACAAATGGGCAGTGGTCAGGTTTTCCAGCCATTTAAAACAGTTTCGGACTACGACAACTGGTTAAAACGTGCGGCTGTATTTCCGGCTTACCTGGATAGTGCGATTGTTTATTTTAAAAAAGGGATGACTACAGGATATGTGTTGCCAAAAATATTGGTAGAACGCATGATACCCCAGTTTCGTTCTGTAATTACAGATACGCCAGCAGCAAGTATATTTTATGGTCCTGTAAATCTGATGCCTGTTTCGTTTGATCTAGCAGATAAGAAAAGACTAGCAACTGAGTTTACTATGCTTATTAAAGAGCAGTTGACGCCTGCTTTTCAGCGGATGGCAATTTTTTTAGAACAGGAATACCTGCCTGTAGCAAGAACAACTACGGGCATAGCGGCAATCCCGGATGGAAGCAACTATTATCGCTTTTTAGTAAAACAACAAACCACCACTCATTTAAGTCCGGATGAAATTTACCAGACTGGTTTATCAGAAGTTAAACGCATTCGCACTGAAATGGAAAAAACAAAAGATGCGGTTGGTTTTAAAGGTGATCTGAAATCATTTTTTGGATACATCAATCATGATAAACAGTTTACACCCTATAAAACGCCGGAAGAAATTATCGCAGCTTTTCAATCTATTCAACAATTAATAGAACCCAATCTGAATAAGTCTTTTGGAAAAACACCCAAAACACCTTTTGAAATCAGACAAACAGAAGCATTTCGTGCAGCTAGTGCCAGTGCAGAATACCGTCAGGGAACTTCTGATGGCAGCAGACCCGGTATTTTTTATGTACCTATTTTAGACGCCACCACTTTTAATACAACAAGTGGTATGCAAAGTTTATTTCTGCATGAAGCTATACCTGGGCATCATTACCAGATAAGCCTACAACAAGAGAATATCAGGTTACCCAAGTTCAGACGCTTTACAGTTAATAATGCTTATGAAGAAGGCTGGGGTTTGTATTGCGAAAGTATTGGGAAAGAACTGGGACTATATGGAGATCCTTATCAATATATAGGTGCGCTGGGAGATGAAATGCATCGTGCAATACGTCTTGTTGTAGACGTGGGTATGCATGAGAAAGGGATGACAAGAGAAGAAGCCATTCAGTATATGATGGATAATGAGCAAATCAGTGAAGCTGGTGCAATAGCTGAAATAGAAAGGTATATGGCTATCCCAGGGCAGGCCTTAGGGTATAAAATAGGGGCATTAAAAATCAGGGAACTTAGAACAAAATACGAGATGCAGTTAGGAAGCAAGTTTAAGCTAAATGCTTTTCATGACGCTATTCTGAAAGATGGAGCCTTACCGCTTGAGCTGCTGGAAAAGAAAATGGATCAATGGGCGGCGAAGCGGTAAAGAGTCAGGAGCTGCTAGTTACTAGCTTCTAGCTACAAGTAATTTTTACAGATTTTCGAATAAACGCTATATGACCCTATCCAGTACCATTGGCTAAAGACTGGCAGCTCAAAGCTGAAAATAATCGTTTGAAAGATGCAATTCCAATTAAGCCAGTAATTTCGCACTCACATGCGTATCGCCATTAACGCCATATTTCTGCAAAACAATCCATTAGAGGGATATGGTCATTATACTTCAGAAGTAGTTAAACGTATCATCGATCAACATCCGGAAGATGAATTTCTGTTATTGTATGATAGACCTTGGACTGATGATGGAATACTGAACACCAATATTACCAGAATACTGGTTAAGCCTGCAGCGCGTCATCCACTCAACTTTAAATATTGGTATGATGTAAAAGCTTCAGCGGCAGTAAAAAGATGGAAGGCGGATGTATGGTTTCAACCTTATGGTTTTTGTAGCTTAACAACCGGTGTTCCGCAAGTTTTAATGATTCACGATCTGGCTTTCAAACACTATCCTCAATACATTAGCTGGTACCAACGGTTATATTATCGTTGGTTTACACCATCCTTTATTAGAAAAGCAAAGAAACTGGTTACTGTATCAGATTTCTCAAAGAGTGATATCATTAAAACCTATCCTTCGGCCTCAGAAAAGATTACAGTTATTCCCGGTGCCGCAAGAAAAATTTTTGCACCAATAAGTTGGGAAGAAAAACTGGCGGTGAAAGATGGCTATGCGGATGGACGTGAATATTTTTTATTTGTGGGAGGAATTCATCCGCGTAAAAACCTGTTGAACCTGCTCAAAGCATTTTCACATTTCAAAAAATGGCAACATAGTAATATGAAATTGCTGGTTGTTGGAAGGCTTGCCTGGCAATACGATGACTTACTCGAAAAAATGAAAACCTATAAATACCGCGAGGATGTGGTATTACTCGATTATTTACCCGAAGCTCAACTTCAACAACTAATGGGCGGAGCCTATGCATTGGTTTATCCATCCTGGTTTGAAGGGTTTGGTTTACCCGTTTTGGAAGCCATGCAGGCAGGGGTACCCGTTATTTGCTCAGATACGAGCAGTTTACCCGAAGTAGCAGGAGGGGCAGCCTTATTGGTAAATCCGGCTGATCCGGATGCTATTGGTAAAGAAATGCTCTCCTTATACCGAAATGAAGGTTTGAGAAATGCCTTTATTGAAAAAGGTTTGCAAAGAGCCGGTGCATATAGCTGGGACGATACATCTGCCAAAATATATGAGGAACTGCAACTTGCAACCAGAGCCTTGTA
>CAZTCS010000194.1:0-3371 GCA_964611995.1 uncultured Sediminibacterium sp.
ATATAGGATAATAGTAATAGTGTGGAATATATAAATATTCCGTAAGTGAGTATATTAAATAGTATGTCTTGAATTAAACTCCAGTTCATTTAACAGTTTTAACATGACCAAGGATTCGCTGAAAGGGCTCGGGCTCTATTGCTGCTCTTTTTTCCAGAACAGACATTCCATCCGTACAATTATTGGCAAGCACGATAGCAGCTTTTAACTTGATAATATTATCCGGTGTGTCTAATAATTTTTCGAGGAAAGGTTGTTGATCATCTGTAGCGAGGGTTTGCAGGCTGTCTAAAATATGTATCTGATTTTCAAAATTTTCTTTTGAGAAGTAACCTGTTAAAATAAATGGTGTTTGCTCATCTGCAAGGATGATGAGCGTTTTAATAGCACGGGTACGCACTGCTATAGATGGGTGCACCAAACATCCCATAAGGGCATTTTTAACAGCGAATTGCTGGTATTCACCGGCAAGTCGTAAAGCAAAAACAACAACCGTATCATTTTTTGAAAGAAGCCATCGTGGTATTCTGTCAGACAGATCTTCCTTCTTGCCAAATAACCTCAATTGCTCTAATAGTTTTATCTGCTGCCAGAGTGTTATTGGATAGGAAATTACATCGAGAAAGCGAAGTCCTTTAAATCCGGTGAGGTAAATAATAGCTATTTGTGCTTCTGAGCGAACAAATTCATTGGTGCTGTTCGTTTCGCGGTAAATTTTAGTAAGCAGCTTTTTCTGATCCATTAAATAGAGCTCTTGAATACCTTTTGCTTTTATATACCATTTCCGCTTGTTTTGCATTTTGCTCAGCGAATCTTCTCTTAAGCCAAGCTTATTATACAGGCTTACAATATTGTCTGCGACAAGTCCGGAGAAGTTCTTTTTACAATTAACTAATTCGTCGATAGCAACCTGTCGGGCTTTGGGATCACCGAGTAAACGAAAGAACTTTTTGGGAATTTCAATGCCATCAATTGATTCTTCGAGGATGATCTGACTGATCCAGATTTCTATATTGCTTCTGATACGTGTAACATGGAAATGCATCCTTTTCTTAGCCATTAATTGGGCATAAATGAGCAGAATGATAAGCAGTATACCAACAGCCATTACCTGAACACCTATCAGCAGATTTTCCGGGCTCATAAAAGTCAGGAAATCTCTTCCAATAGAACCTTTGAGAAGAGGGCTAGTTAATATTTGTTGCATTAATACAAACATGTATCTGTTATCAGTGCTTTCAAGCAGTAAAATACATCAATCCATGAAATGGAAAGAAAAAACCTTAACAGATAGCATCCTTGCAAAATCACCCTTCTTTGCTTTCGGGAAGTAAATCCTTCTGAGTATGTTTGCATTATTTTATTAAAACAACGATCATGAGCTTTCGGAACTTTAAAATGGTTGATTATGTAGTGTATGGGAGAGGTGCTTTTAACCAGTTAGATGATATTCTTGCACCAAGAAGAAAAGGTGATGCGCCAATGATATTCCTGGTAGACCATTTTTTTGAAGGTAAGCCTCTGGCTGATCGTGTACCTCTCCGTGGTAAGGATGAGATCATCTTCGCGGATGTTACTTATGAACCCAAAACCACACAGGTGGATGCCCTGGCCAATAGCCTGAAGGAAAAATTCGGCACCATCAGTGGTGTAATTGGAATAGGCGGAGGATCAACCATGGATCTGGCCAAAGCTGTTTCACTGATGATGAATAATCCGGGTTCTTCAGCAGATTACCAGGGTTGGGATCTGGTGAAATCTCCCGGAGTATATAAAGCAGGTATCCCAACACTTAGTGGTACAGGTGCGGAAGTAAGTCGCACAACCGTTTTAACCGGCCCAACAAGAAAACTGGGTATGAACAGCGATTTTACCCCGTTTGATCAAATTGTACTTGATCCTGAACTAACCAAAGGTGCTCCCGTTAACCAGCGTTTTTATACCGGGATGGATTGTTATATACATTGTATTGAGAGCCTGGAAGGCACATATCTTAACGAATTCAGCAAAAGCTATGGCGAAAAAGCATTACAACTTTGCCAGAAAGTATTTGTAGACAAAAACCAGTGGGATAATGAAAGCGATGACCAGTTGATGATGGCATCGTATGCAGGTGGAATGAGCATTGCTTATTCACAGGTGGGTGTTGCACATGCGGTGAGTTATGGACTGAGTTATCTTTTAGGAACCAAACACGGCATCGGTAACTGTATTGTGATGAATCACCTGGAAGAGTATTATCCTGCAGGCGTTAAGGAGTTTAAATACATGGTAGAGAAGAACAAGATTGAAATTCCGGAAGGTATATGTAAAGGACTTACAGATGAGCAGTTTGAAACCATGATCAATGTATCCATGGGCATGAAGCCACTTTGGGAAAACGCACTGGGAAAGGATTGGGAGAAAATAATGACCAGGGAAAAGCTCAGGAAATTATTTGAAAAATTATAACCATTCTTTCATAGTACCTTTACCTGCAACGCTCAAATTATAATTCAACGATTTTGAAGTTTACAGATTTAGGACTGGATCAACGCATACTGGATGGTATAGATGCTATGGGATATGAAACAGCCACACCGGTGCAACAACAGGTGATGGTTCCTATCCTGGAAGGGAAAGACATTATTGCTTCAGCACAAACAGGCACAGGAAAAACTGCTGCTTTTTTATTACCACTGATACATAGGTTATTAACTGTTCCCCATGCGGTACATGATATTAATGCCATGATTATCGTTCCTACAAGAGAACTCGCCATTCAAATTGCTGAGGGACTTGAAGGACTCTCTTATTTTACCGATGTAAGTTCCATTGCGGTGTATGGAGGAGGTGATGGTAATTCATTCAACAATGAAAAAAAGGCATTAACCCAGGGGGTTGATATTGTGGTTTGTACACCAGGGCGTATGATTGCCCATTTGAATATGGGTTATGTAAAGCTCAAAGGACTGAAATACCTCGTATTAGATGAGGCAGATCGTATGTTGGATATGGGCTTTAATGATGATATCATGAAAATCATCTCCTTCCTTCCCAAAGAACGACAGAACTTGCTTTTTTCGGCAACCATGCCACAGAAAATGCGTGAACTGGCAAGGAAAATTTTACATGAGCCCGTTGAAATAAATATAGCCATATCAAAACCACCGGAGAAAATTGTACAGAAAGCTTTTGTGGTATATGAAGCACAGAAAGTGCCCATCATAAAAGATATGCTGAGCAGTAAAAAGTTTCAGAATGTTATTGTCTTTTGTTCCAAGAAACAAAATGTAAAACAACTGACAGCCGAACTAAAAAGAGCAAAACTTTCTGCTGAAGAAATTCATTCAGATCTAGATCAACAGAAGCGGGAGCAGGTACTGCAGGAT
>CAZTCS010000194.1:3431-4000 GCA_964611995.1 uncultured Sediminibacterium sp.
AATGATGGAGAAGATTATGTGCACCGCATTGGAAGAACAGCGCGTGCAGCCAGTACTGGTACTGCGTTTACACTGGTTGGAGAAAAGGAACAGAATAAAATGGCGGCCATAGAATCATTATTGGGCGAACCGGTACCCAAAGGAAATGTACCGGAGGAGTTCGGTTCAACACCGGCTTATACACCCAGAGCACCAAGAGCGAATGGACAAAATAGAGGATATCAGGGTAAAAGAAGGTCTGGCCCTTCCGGATCGAATCGAAAACAACAGCGATAATTTGTTTAAGATGAAATACCTTGTTTATATCTTACCGCTAATGGCAGGGTTAACCATTACTACGCAGGCCGGCGTAAATAGCCAGTTAAAAGTAGCTGTGAATAATCAATGGGTAGCAGCTTTTATTTCCTTTCTGGTAGGTACCATAGCATTAGCCTTATTCATTACCATTACCAAGCAACCATTACCCGGTACACAGCAGTTGCAGGGCATTGAGTGGTATAAATTCACCGGCGGATTACTGGGAGCATTTTTTGTAACGGTAATTATTTATTCTGTACAACAAATAGGGT
>CAZTCS010000195.1:0-3970 GCA_964611995.1 uncultured Sediminibacterium sp.
AAGTGATGTATGATGTGGGGTATGCTGATGTAAAAGCTTTTCGGGATGTGTTCAAAAAAATTACGGGCATTTCTCCTTTAGCCTACCGGAATAAATACAACAAAGCGGCTTTAGCTTAAACACGTTTTACGCTCCTATAAATACAATGGCATTTTCGTTTTTAAGCGCTTCTTTATAAAAGGTAACCAGTGGTTTTACATAGGCTTTATACAATTCATCCATACCGGGTGAGCCTATGTCTTCCAAGGCTTTTTTTGCTGCTGCAGAGAGGCTGGTATACATTTTTGCAAACCCGTCGGGCGTATCCAGTTTGTTATTTAGTATCCAGTCAACAATCGGCTGTACTTCAGAAGCTGGTAGAAAGCCCCCTATCTCGCCAATAGAAACCGACTTCCGTTCCTGTTTTCCGAAAAGCATTTTATACGGTATGGTTGCTGTTTCAAAGAAAGGGCTGGGGTTATTCAGAAAAATAATAGCCAGGTCTTCGGTCATTTTATACAAATCTAATTTCGCATTTTTGGCCGCTGACAATTCGGCTTCCAGGTTGGTGATTGTGGCGAGCTGTTCTGCCTTACTCACCGGATACAAATAGATAGATATACCCATTGGCTTATCAGTTTGTTTTTGGGGTATTGAAAACCCGAATAACATCGTTATTGAAAAGAGGATGGCGATAATTCGCATGTATACTATTTGAGGAGTTGAGATTTTGTGATTTATTGTATCATTTGTTTCAGCTCCAGTTCCAGCTTATCAAAATTCTCTTCGTTTTTATCTACTACAAAGGGTCTCATTTTTTTGCATGTTTCTGCATTGTCAAACAACATGTTAAAAACCAGCTTTGTGCTATTTTCTGAAACAGGTTCAAAAACAGCCAGCACCTGAAACAACGGCTGCGAATAACGCTTCCAGGCAATTACTGAAGGTGCTTCAATTTTTATAAACTCACAGTCGTTCTCATAATTTCCCTTCTCTGGTCCATGCATGGTAAAACGCCACCTGCCGCCTACCCGAAAATCGAATTCATGAAATGTGTTGGTAAAGCCTTTCGGCCCACACCAGTTTTTTAAATGTTCCGGCTCAGCCCATGCCCGATAAAGCGATGCTTGTGGAACAGCAAAAACCCTGGTGCTGATGATGGAGGTTTCAGGGGTGATAGCATATATATCTGTAGGTATATTCATCGTATTTAAATACAAGTTTTTTTACTTAAAAATCAAACCAATAAGCCGGGTGTTTCATGATCGATTCCTGATAACATAGAACAGGTAAGGAACCACAAAAAGACATAAAAGAAAAATCAACCAAATACGCCCTGCAAAAATATTGTAATCCGCTAACAGGTATTCCCAGGATTTATTTGTTAACCGGCCTAATGAAAACTCAAACACTACCGTTAACAATACCCATAGAAACCCAGTAAAAAAAGCCTGTTGCGCATGCTGAATCTTCAGTTGAGGAAACACAAACCAGGTATAAATGGTACAAAGAATTATCAAAGTAATTGTTGAGAATTGATGTGCGCGAAATTCGCTGTAGTATTTTAGAAACACCAATTCCCGCAGTGTAGCATTCGCAAATGCTATCACGATCATAGGAAGCCACAATATAACATGCTTAATGCTCATACTTACAAAGTAGGCTTATTAAACCAAGTATTATTAATGCCAATTGATTCTCAAAACTTGCTACCCCCCAATGAAATTGCGTGTAAATTTTTCATTGGATAACTTATCCATAAAACAGTAGCTATGCCTAAATATACCTAACTATGAATTATTTTAAGCATGTTCTACGCTGTAATTGATGGTTTACTTGTGCTATTGATCCCGGAAAACTTTAGTGTTTTTGGACAATCCACTGTATAGCACGATTAATATTCAGGTCCTGTTCAAGGTAGGTGAAATTGTCACCGCCCTCTATAGGTATGTCTGGCTGAATCACTTCATTGAGTCTTTTTCCTTTTTTAATACACCTACTGCCAGGTTAAAACCAATATCATTGGTTAATCACATATACATGTGAGAAAAGCTGCTTTATGATGCTAGTAATCATACTCCGATTTCCAGCCGATCTTCTTTTGTATCTCTTCAAAAGTCTGGTTACCCATGTGCAGTATCTGTCCTTTCAGGTTAATGTAACCTGTTTGTTTGCAGGTTGTTGTATAATGTTTATCAGCGTGTTCACCGGCACAACACCACAGTACCTGCTTACAATCGCTACCAATAATGGCTTTACCTTTATAAAAGCTTGATGCTATTTCAAACTGTGGCTGTATCACTATTTCGCCTTTGTAGTTAGCGAATCCGATTTTTCCATTTTTATCTACGATTCGTATCAGCCCTTCCCTCAAAGCATCTGGCGATGGTTCTCCATTACTGGTATTGAATACTTCAAACAATTGTCGTTCATGTTTGTCAATCGCCCACCACCCTTTTTGCTTTGCAATACCTACAATGGCGAAATACTGAATGGTATCACTAAAACAAATAAAATACCTGGCTGTATCTAGCCTGGTTATCGTATCACCTTTTGGGCTTATAAATACATACCCAAATTTTTGTTTACCGGTAGTATCATAGCTAACCACCATATAGTCAGCCTTCTTTTGCGCAACTGAATTGATAACTATTAGAAAACCCGATATGAGCAACAGAAGTTTCATACTTAATAAACCATGAAATATAATTCAGTTAAAAAACAATCCAGTAAAATACTAAAGTTGAGATAAAAGGAATAGGGCTCAATTCATTTCTACTACAAATAAATGTTAAACAAAAAAAATCCCCACAAAACACAGTGTGTTAGTGGGGATTCTTCTGTTCTTTATTTCCTATTCCTTATTTATTAATCTCTTTCATCAATTCCTTTACCGCCGCTTCCAATTGCTGGTCACGGCCTTTGATGACGATATCATATTCATTCATCAGTTTAATATCGGGTTCGGTTTGGTAGTTCTCCAGGTATTGGTTTTTCAGGCCTTTTACGCCCAATGGCGGAACACCCCAACGAACACAGTTATCCTGCAAAGATTCCCATCCCGCAAATGTACAAGTGCCGGGTACCGGCATTCCTACCAGCTTACCAATGCCCAACTCTTTATACGCATAAGCATAACAATGACCATCACTGTAATTGGCCTCATTGGCTATTGATATGCTTGGCTTAGTCCAGCGGAAATTGGGTTCAAACCCACTGCTGCGTGTATCGGTAGTGTAGTCCATGAATTTTTTACCACTCAGGAACATGGCAAGATCGGCCACCAGATCTCCACCACCATTGAAACGGGTATCTACCACAATACCTTTACGGTTTACATATTTGCCCATGATTTCTTCATAGGTTGTTCTGTAAGCACCATCATTCATTCCGGGAATATGTACATAACCCAGTTGACCGTTACTCAAACGATCAACTTCATCCTGATTACGCTTGATCCATCTTTTGTATAGCAAACCATTTTCCTCACCAGTTGAAATTGGTTTAACAATGATTTCTCTTTTAGTATTACCATCCACAACCAGTAATAAAGTATTCTTTCCTGATTTACGATTCAGGTAAATTGGAAGATCTGTATCTGCTGCAATGGTCTCGCCATCTATTGCTTCAATGATCATTCCGGCTTTGATGTTTAGTCCGGCTTTATCGAGCGGACCACCCTTAATCACTTCTTCAATTTTATAACCTACCCCTTTATAGTTTTGATCGTAAAATGCACCAAGTGCGGCTGTGGCATCGCCACCAGGATTAAAAGAATTGTAAGATGATCCACTATGACTTACATTCAGTTCACCCAGCATTTCACTCAACAGTTCTGCAAACTCATAGTTATTACCAATATGCGGCAGGTGACGCTCGTAGTCTGGCTTGTAACTATCCCAATTAATCCCATGCATGGTTTTAGTATAGAAGGTTTCCTTTGTTCTGCGCCAAACATGTTCAAACATAAATTGACGTTCTGCTGCTACAT
>CAZTCS010000196.1:0-926 GCA_964611995.1 uncultured Sediminibacterium sp.
CGCCTGACCAACAAACAGCACAGGTTCAATTGCAGTGATTATTTAAGCCACAGATGCACAGATTAATCGTTCATAATCTGTGAATCTGTAGCTTAATTCTCCCAGCGGATCTATTCCTTGTTCAGGTGTTTACTTTTACCGATCCATCCCAGATGTGTATGATCAAAACTATCAAAGTATTTAAGGCCATATCCGGCTATTCTGTCGAAGGTAGAATGTGCCAGGAATACTAAAGCAAGTTTCATCAGAATATCTTCTTTCAATAAATACCCAATGATTAGTAATAATGCCAATGCTCCCTGGTGATGAAAAAGATTATAAGCCATCGTGGCCCATTTCTTTGAAAAGAAGTACAATGCGAATGAAAAATCGGGTACAAAAAATAAGGAAACAAAAAACACCCAGGTACCCGGATAAAAATGAAAATACGTAAGTACAAATAGGATAAACAATCCCAATGCTTCCGCTTTTAATTGGTATTTCATTCACTAAAGTTAGCGGGTAAGTATCTTACTGAGACATTTGTTTTCTGCTCTCAATGTTGGTCGACTGACATAAATACCAGGGTGCGTAGATGCGAAGCCATCTATTTAAGTAATCGTGTCCCGCTTCAAATCAAACTTTTGGAAAGTTTTAGAACTTTCAAAAAGTACCGCTCAAGATTTATCATGAAAGATCTTGAAAATCATGATAATCTGCGTTCCATCCACCGCTAATATCTATCACTTTCCTGATTGACCTGCATTTTGTACAACTTGAAAAAGAAGATTTTACCTGTAACAATCATCCTCCTAAATCGTTAGACACCCTAAAAAATAGCACACATAAAATTTGCGACTAAGCATACATAATGCTAAATTAAATCTAGAAACAAGGATAAAATGAAGCACAACAAACAAAACCTCATTATTTATTTCGCATTCCTG
>CAZTCS010000196.1:936-3931 GCA_964611995.1 uncultured Sediminibacterium sp.
GTTTATTGCTTTCTTAGGTATTATCTATGGAAACGCAATTAAAACTGATTATAACAATTTAAGGATCTGGTCCTATGAAAATATCTTACTGCTTGGCATAGGCATTCCATTTTTGTTTTTACAATCAAAAGCTTCTTTACCAGATTTTTTAGACAGTAGTGTACCTAATAAAAAAAGATTTTTATACCCTTTATTAATTGGTGTGCTATTTGGACTGCTCGACATTATTGTTATTAAATTAATACAGCATCCTGAACCATACACAGAGCTACCTCCGTTTTTACAACCATTTCCTTATTCCTTGTTTCTCTATTTTTCAGGGGCATTAGAAATTGAGGTTTTTTACAGGTTGATTCCTTTAACGGTTTTATTACTCATCGGAAAATGGGCCGCTGGTGGAAAGTATTTCAACTATTTTATGTGGACCGCAATAGTTCTAACCTCTCTAAGAGAACCTTTGGAACAGCTTCCCAGTGGAAATACACTGTTAATCATTTATTCCTTACTGACCGGTTTTCTTATGAACTATTTTCAGGCGGTATATTTTAAGAAGGCCGGATTTCTCGCTTCACTTACTTTGAGATTAGGCCATTATTTATGCTGGCATATTCTTTTAGGTGTTTATGTTCAGTATGTTGAATTGGCTGGATAACGGGGTTTATTTAGCGGTTTACTTTTTCAGGATTTATCCTCCATGTTGACAGCAATACTCGTTGGGTTTTGCTTTCCATTTACACTTTGTGTCTCAGATAATCTTGTAAACTAAATTAGAAAGGCCTATAGCCGTTCTATATTTTGATGTATACGGGATAGAAGCTCATCAAATGGTGGCTGCCCATTATAGTACAGTGGTTTTGTTGCTTCATACCTTTTTTTGAATCGTTCTTTTATTTCTCCAGTGAGCAGGAATGCTGCATTTTCAGCGATTATAGCGCCCTTGTCTTTACCAACAAATCGGGTTTCTTTATGCCTTTTATAATCATCAGTTCCTATAAATTCTTGTACAAGGGTATTGCCAAGTAGACTGTAAACATCATAATACTGGCGCATAAGGTTTTGCTTTTCTTGCCCGGTTTCTTGTTCTCTTCGGAATTTGGTAACAATGGTTTGAAGCTTCTCAACGAATGTATAGCCTGGATGATAACAAGCAATATCAACAGCTCTGTTATCTGATATATCTAATCCTGTGGTTACTAATGCTCTATCATAAGCCCATGAACTGATTGTTAGGGGCTCATTTGGCGTAACTGTATCAAAGCCTACTTCAAGTAGTATCCCTTCTTTCAAACCCTCTACTTTATTTGTAACTGTTTTATAATGCAGTCTAATTCCTCCACTATTATAAGTTCGTTCGTTATCAAATTCTTTATCTCTTTCAATTGAGATAATGCCTTCAATATTAATATGATCTCTTAACCAATCATAGTATTTTTTCCGTGATTCAATTGCCTCCTTTTTTGAATTATTAGGATCCGTAATTACGCCTAGTTCTGTCGGTGGGTTAATTTGAATATCAATATCCTCAGAAAACCGATGAATGATCTTATATCCTTTCGAAAGAGAAGTGCCCCCTTTCATCTCAAAGGAGAAATTTTGCTTTTTTAATCCATGCAAGACATGCATAATCCAATAGTCTTTTTCAACAAGACCTACCTCCATGTTTTTTTCATTTGCCAAAATATTCAGCAAATCCGGAAATTCTTTTAGGTCATGAATATATTTAGACGGCATAAGATGATTCTGTTAAAGTAGAAGCAAGTAATGTTTTTGTTTTTGCATTGCCATAGCGGGTTACCGACTGTTGCAGATTCTTTCTATCCAAAGATTTTGCCTTAGTAAGTGTCTTTTTCAAAACTTCTTCTTTGTCTTCAGCAAGACTGCTCAAATTATTAAGCAGGTCAACAACCAAAAACTCAGGACTTAGTTTTTTGGGGAAACGGTGTTTGGCGTGGAAATAAAATGTTCTTCCACCCAGAATAAATGTACCATGTCGCTTATGATTATATACAACACGCTTATTGTATAACTGTGTTGTACCAACTGCTAAGCTGTTATAGTCGTTGGGTGTTGTAAGCAAGAATTCGTCATCTTTCAGGAAACTGCGAACAAGTTCTTTTTCCTCAGGAGGAGCTGCCCCAAACACAGTTTGCCTAGGCATATAATATAAACCAGAAGAAAGCTTTTTCACCGTTCCATCCTCAACCAATTGGGCTAAATGGCGATCAACAGCGTTCGACCATTGCGATAGTTCCGCACGTCGATACACTTTCCCTGGCTTTAAATGCTTTTTAAGTGTGTTCACTTTATTCATTACAAGACAAATATATTAAAAAGGGGGCTAAAATGCAAGAAAATAAATTGAAAACTCATGCAAATTGATAACTTAAATCATTGATAATAAGTACGTTAATAATATGTTTATATTTGGATTACCTTGCACCTTAAATCAGCTTCTTAGAACAAAACCTTCATTATTACCAGTGTATTTCCCCGTACCTAATCCAGTTCTAAAACAGCCTTAAAACACTGCAAAACACAAAATATGTGTTGTACTGTGTAGAAGGTCTGTAGATACTGTGTAGATGGTCCGGCTAAATCCTTGATAATGTGCGAATTAGAGTCGATGAGAAATTAAAAAGGATGGGGAGTGTAATTCACTGAAAATCAATTACATAATTAAATGTTGGTTGCCTGATTAAATAAGCACAGGTTCAGGTGCAATGATTATTTAAGCCTTTGTTGGTCGCCTGACCAACAAACAGCACAGGTTCAATTGCAGTGATTATTTAAGCCACAGATTCACAGATTAATCGTTCATAATCTGTGCATCTGTTAAGCCTTTGTTGGTCGCCTGACCAACAAACAGCACAGGTTCAATTGCAGTGATTATTTAAGCCACAGATTCACAGATTAATCGTTCATAATCTGTGCATCTGTTAAGCCTTTGTTGGTCGCCTGACCAACAAACAGCACAGGTTCAATTGCAGTGATTATT
>CAZTCS010000197.1:0-3920 GCA_964611995.1 uncultured Sediminibacterium sp.
TAATGAGTAAACGGATAAAAGCGAAGATAATTAAATACGTAGAAGAAAAGTGCAATAAGGAGAGGAAAGTCGAAGAAGTCCATGGACCATGGACCATGGACTATCGACTATGGATTATCAACTTCCTCCAGCGCTTTATCGAGCTGGCGCTCCAGACTGCTTAGTTTATTCGAGGCTTCCTGCCATTTTACCAATTCAATACCACTTTGGTTTTGTTCGGTTGCAAACCAAAGTAATACCATGGCTACATAGTCTTGCATGTCTTTACCTGCCAGACTATTCCGGAATTCAGCGATTTTATCATTGATCAGACCGGCAGTTTTACGAACCATTTCTTCATCAGCCGCTTCAATACGCAGTCGATAACTCCGATCAGCAATAACGATATTTACAGGAATCAGTTCAGCCATAAGGTCAGGTATTTAGTAATGCCAGGCATTTATCAATCTCTTTAAGATAGCCATTGATGCGCTTTTCCAGCATCGCTTTTTCTTCCGGTGTTTGAGTAGCAGTACCTAGTTTTTGAGCATCCAATTGCTGTTGTAGCATACCAATCTGATCATCCTGCTTTTGCAATAGTTGCTGGCTCTTTTCCAGCTCCTTTTGCAGCCTTTGATTCTCCCTGGCCAATACCTGATTTTGCTTCAGCAGTAACTGAAGCTTATCCTGTATGGCTTTTATCTGGATGTCAAGATCTAGCATCTCTCTAAGTTAAACTCAATTTTATGTATGTATACTGTTTTAGTGCACCAATTATGCACGGGGTGAATTGTCAATGGTGAATTGTGAATGGATGGCATTTATCAAAAAACATCCTGCAAAAAAATACCTATTGACCATTCACCATTGACAATTCACAAATTTCTACTTCCTGATTTCTGCTCCCAGCTCTTTTTCTAACCCCTGTATCAATTTAGCCATCATGCTATCGGCTTCTTTGTCGGTGAGGGTTTTTTCTTCATCAACAAAGGTAAAACTGATGGCCATCGACTTTTTGCCTGCACCTAGTTTCTCGCTTTCGAAAACATCAAATAAGCGCATATCCTGTAAGCGGGAAATCTTCAATTTTTCTACCACTGTTTCAATAGCACTATAGTTGGTAGTATTACTTACTACCATAGCCAGGTCACGTTGCATGGCAGGGAACTTATTTACCTCTTTGTAAACAATCTGCTGCTTTTGTACGGCTTTCACCAACAGTCCATAATCGATATCAATATAAACCACCGTTTGTTTGATATCAAAAGCAGTAGCAGTTTTGCGGTCTACTTCCAGTACACGGCCTACCTGTTGTTTGCCGGCATACACTCCTAAAACACCCGGTTCTTCCTGTAAAGGATTAACCTGAACCGAAGTAATACCTGCCAGTGAAAGAATTGCGCTTGCAATACCCTTACCATGATAAATATCAAAACTATTTGGCTTTTCTCTCCATCCAGCTTCATGCGCCTGACCAGTTAGGTAGATACACAAATGTTCTGTTTCCTTATAATCTCCAACAGCTTTGGTAGCATAAGTCTTGCCAAACTCAAACAACTGAAGGTGCTGATTTTTTCTATTCAGGTTATAAGCAATGGTTTCTAAACCGGTTTCAAGCATGGATGGTCTCAGTACATCCAGTTCGGTACTGAGGTTATTGATCATTTTTACAGTTTCTCCCAATACTGCTTCAGAAAAATATTTGCTGTTGGTTATTGAGTTAGTCAGTATTTCAACAAACCCTAATCCTACAAGATACCCAGCAATCTTATCTTTCAATGCCTCTTTCATCCCCAACTGCTCTATTGCCGGACTAATGGTTATCGTTGTTGGGATAGTTATATTATCCAAGCCATCAATACGAATTATTTCCTCCACAATATCAGCGGGAATACTGATGTCAGGCTTGCTATAAGGCACTTTAACAGTTAACTCATCAATATCTTCTTTGCCTATTTCAAAACCAAGTGCGATTAATATTCTTTTGATGTTTTCAGGATGATAGTTTTTTCCACTTAGTTTTTTGATATAATGATATTTAACCGAGACTTCTTTTTTCGGTGCTGGCTGCGGATATATATCCACAACATCACTTGAAATAGTTCCTCCGGCTACAGATTTAATCATTAAAGCAGCACGTTGTAATACCTGTACGCAATTAGATATATCTACGCCTTTTTCAAATCTGGTGGCTGCTTCTGTCCTTAAACCATGACGCAATGATGTTTTCCGAATAGTTACAGGATGAAACCATGCACTTTCCAGGAAGATATTTTTAGTAGCATTAGTAACCCCGCTTTTCACTCCCCCAAATACACCTGCTATACACATTCCTTCAGACTTATTACAAATCATAAGGTCTTCAGCAGAAAGTTTCCTTTCTTTTTCATCAAGCGTAATAAAACTACTGCCCTCGGTCATGTTCTTAACTACTACTGTAGCGCCTGAAATTGCATTTGCATCAAATGCATGCAGGGGCTGTCCCGTTTCATGCAGTATATAATTGGTAATGTCTACTATATTATTAATTGGTCTTTGTCCAATGGCTATTAATCTATTCTTTAACCAATCTGGCGATTCCTGCACGGTTACCCCACTGATACTTACGCCAGCATATCGCTGACAAGCCTGGGTATTTTCAACCTCAACAGTGATGGGTAATTGTTTATTGTCAATAGTAAATGCCGCAACAAATGGACTAACCACTTTGGTTTCCTGTTCATGATGGGTAAGGTATGCGCAGACATCGCGAGCAACCCCTAGATGACTCATCGCATCCATTCTGTTAGGAGTAAGTCCTATTTCATAAATCCAGTCTGTATAAGGTTTATACAAATCTGCCGCAGGAGTTCCTGGTACTTTGTCGGCGGATAAAACCATGATACCATCATGGCTTGTTCCCAAACCAATTTCATCTTCAGCGCAAATCATTCCAAAACTTTCCGTTCCGCGAATTTTTGCCACTTTCATGGTAAGTGGATCGCCACTAGTTGGGTATATAGTAGTACCTACAGTTGCAACAATTACTTTTTGTCCGGCAGCAACATTAGCCGCTCCACATACTACCTGAATAGGTTCATCACCACCAATATTTACGGTGGTAACTTTCAATTTATCTGCATTGGGGTGTTGCTCACAGGTGAGTACTTCTCCTACAACAAGACCTTTAAGTCCTCCTTTAATACTTTCATAAGCTTCCAGACTCTCCACTTCGAGTCCAATAGAAGTCAAAATCTTAGATAAAGCTTCTGGTTCGATCGTACGGGGTAAATATTCACTCAGCCAATTGTAACTAATGGTCATATTCGGTTGCTCTTTTCGGGGTGTAAAAGTAAGGATAATAAGCGGCAAAGCCGCTGGCATTGAGTCGACGCTGCTCGGAGAAATTGGGCTTCAAGCTACAAGCTGCAAGCCGCAAGCCTTGATTAGTGGGTATTACAGACTTTCTGCTATTTTTGGAAAAATAAAAAGGGTCACGAATTAGCTATTCCATTCATAGCTGTTATCCTAAAATAAGCACCATTTATTGCTTGCAGCTTGCAGCTAGCGGCTTGCAGCTCTACCCCCACAGTTACGTTTTTTATCCTTCCCAAGCCCCCTTTTTCGGAAAATTCTTTCTGCACACTGTTATGTGTATTTCAGGGGTATAAAGGCGGAAAACTTTTGATTTTAGTGGATAAGCTTTGTAATTTGTGTGAATAGAGCAGTGAATAACCTGCGTGGAACTGTGGATTGATGTGGATGAAAAATGGCAAAGAAAAATTTTTAGATGAAGAAATTCTACGCCATATTCGCTCCCCCTAACTGCCGAGGTAACAATTCCGTAACATGGAGCCTCAACTAAGGAATCAGTTAGACGTTTTCATACAACCAACAAAAAGACCCCGAAAGAAGATGGACCTTACCAGCCTGAATAAAGACCGTAAAAGAAGAAAACCAGC
>CAZTCS010000198.1:0-3839 GCA_964611995.1 uncultured Sediminibacterium sp.
GCCATGCCTGATCCATACTATCTGATAGACGAACTGTGTTGGCTAATATTTTATGGGGCAGGATTTTTTTATAAAATGGTTAGTCGCAATAAAACCTGATTTATTTCAATTCCCCCGCTTTTTCATGGTCATCATATTGATCCCGCAACTTTGCTAAGCCTGCTTTCAGTTCGTCGAGTATCGTTTTATACTTTTTATCTGTTATCAGGTTATGTTGTTCCTCCGGATCTTTCAACAGGTCGAATAACTGCCATTCGTTTACGGTATAAAAATAGATTAATTTATAACGGTCTGTGCGTATCCCTAAATGCTGTAATACGGTATGATCTGCGTTGTATTCATAAAAATGGTAGTACAAACTGTTACGCGGTAGGCTGGCTTTCGGATTGTTTAAAAGTGGTTTCAGACTAAGCCCCTGCATGGTAGCCGGAATTGAAACACCTGCAACGTCCAGAAAAGTGGGGGCATAGTCGATATTCTGTACCATAGTATTGGTAACAGATCCGGCTTTTATATGTTCGGGCCATCTGGCCATTAAAGGTGTGCGCAGCGACACATCATACATCCATCTTTTGTCGAACCATCCATTTTGTCCCAGGAAAAATCCCTGGTCTGAAGTATATATGATAAGGGTATTCTGTGCCAGTTTACTACTGTCGAGATAATCCAACACTTTACCTACACTCTCGTCTACGGATATAGCTGTAGCCAGATAATCCTGCATATACCACTGGTATTTGAGTTTCAGCAGTTCATGGCCATTCGGTCTTTTTTCCTGCAATATCTTTCCCCTTTCAGCATAAAACGCTTTAATTCTTTTTCTGTCAGCAGCAGGAATGCGATTGAATATGGTGTTATAGTAATTGATTTCGGCCGAATCTGGTTTTAGCCAGGGTATGTCCATCAAATAGGCAGGATCCACTTTCAAATCACTTGACAGCTTCATATCATGCAGGATACTCATAGTTTGAAGCTTCCATGCCGATCCTCTGCCAGTTGTATCAGCATATAATGTTGCTGGTTCAGGAAATACTTTGTCTTTGAAAGCGTCTATATGTTTTGGAGAAGGAAAAAAATAGCGGTGAGGTGCTTTATGATGAAGTAATAACATAAATGGTTTGCTTTGGTCTCTTCCCTGCTTTAACCAGTTTATTGCTTCATTAGTAATTACTTCCGTAGCATACCCTGTATAAGTGCTGGTATCGCCGCTCATTTGAATCAATCGGGGTTGGTAGTACAGTCCTTGTCCTGGTAAAATTTTCCAGTAATCAAACCCTGTTGGATAAGTATGTAAGTGCCATTTGCCAATAATGGCGGTTTGGTAACCTTGCTGTTGTAAAATTTTAGGCATGGTTAACTGACTACCGTCGAATCGGGTACGGTTATCTTTCATACCATTCTTATGTGAATGTTGACCGGTTAATAAAGTAGCGCGTGCTGGTCCGCAGATAGAATTTCCTACAAAAGCTTTTTGAAACAACATACCTTCTTTGGCAATACGATCAATATTTGGTGTTGATACCAGATTAGAACCATAAGCACTTATAGCATTTGCATCATGATCGTCGCTCATGATATAAATAATATTTGGCTTTACCTGTGCCATGCTGATAGCAGGAAGCAATAAGCAGGCGATCAGTAGTTTTTTCATAAACAGTTTTTGATATCTAAATAAAATTGCGGCATAAACCTTTTAGCTTTGTGTACAAAGCTTTTCAAATGGAATTTGGCCGTGTACCTGAAGCTGAACTGAATACCGTTGATTTTGCACTTCCTGCCGAACCTGTATTTAATCAACAGGTATTGAAAGGTAAGAAACAAAATGAACCGCGCATATACCTGGGCTGTGCAAAATGGGGAAGAACAGAATGGGTGGGGAAAATATATCCGCCTAAGACAAAGGAAAAAGATTTTCTTGAGCATTATGTGAAACATTATAACAGCATTGAATTAAATGCCACACACTATAAAGTATACGGGCCAGCAGGTATTGCCAGGTGGGCAGAGAAAGCAAAAGGAATGGATTTTAAATTTTGTCCGAAAATGTACCAGGGGGTTACACATCGGGGAAGTTTAAAGGGGAAGGATTTTATTACTACCGAATTTCTGCGTGGAATAGTTGCTTTTGAAGAGCAGTTAGGACCTGTATTTGTACAGGTGAGTGATGCTTTTTCACCCAATCGGAAAGATGAGTTGTTTCAGTTTTTGCAGTCACTTCCAACCGATATGCAATTCTTTCTTGAAGTACGTCATCCCGACTGGTTTAGAAAACCCGATATCCGGGAAGAACTGTTCAGCACACTCAAAGAAATGAAAATGGGAGCAGTTATTACTGATACAAGCGGTAGGCGAGACTGTGCCCATATGCATCTTACCATTCCCAAAGCCTTTATCAGGTATGTTGGAAATAGTTTGCACCCAACCGATTATACAAGGGTGGATGCGTGGATTAGCCGGATGCAATATTGGCTTGAACAGGGAATAGAAGAACTATATTTCTTTATGCACATGCATGATGAAGCTTTTTCGCCAGAGCTTACGGTGTATATGGTAGACCGGCTAAATAGCACCTGCGGCTTACAATTGCAAAAACCGGTATTTGTAAATCAGCAGCAAACATTGTTTTGACTGGCATGACGAATGTCAGTTTTTACCACACAATGGTTGTGTACTTTTATACAAAGTATTTGTTATGAAAAAGCTGCTATTCCTTTTGTTTATCGCACTGTTTTTTACGCAATGCGCCTCGATAAGGGTCTTTAATACTGAAGCTGCAACAGATGCAGAGCCTGCTAAGTATAAGACTTTTGGGTTTTATGAATTGAAGGCTTCCGGCGATACTATTTCAAGCAATTTTGTGGAACGAACATCGATATTACAATCAGCCATTAGAACTCAAATGGAAATGAAAGGTTATCATTTTGTAGATACAAAACCAGATTTGCTGATAAATATTGGCATAGTGGTAAAACAAGAGATTCAGACTCGTCTAACCAACTGGCAAAATGATGGGAGGTTTACTTACATGGGGCAACGAAACTATAGCTGGAAAAGCGAGGAAGTGGAAGTAGGGCGTTACAGAGAAGGTACACTTACCTTACATATTGTTGAAACATCCCGCAATAAAATGATCTGGAAGGGATCGATGGAAGGTATTGTTCCTGAAAAATCAGACCCCACAGGTAAAATTGCGAATGCGGCACTAGCTAAATTGTTTGCACAATACCCATTTAAAGCCAATTAATTTATCGTACAACGCAAAGCTCCCCCCAACGGGTAGTATAACGTGGACTACGTAATTCCTGTCGCATCTTCCAATTCCTGGTCGTACCAGAGGAAGCAAATTTTAGTATGTCGTCACGCATAGCAAAGTTTACATTGTCGATGGTATCCATTAACATCCGGTGATTGTTTTCTTCCGGCGTTTTAAAAAGGTTACCTTGAACGGAAGTATCGGGTACTATGCCACTTAACATAACACCTGCCTTTTTATAGGTACGGCCATGCTCAAATAATCGTTCTGTTAATTCAAGAGCAGGTTTAATGAGTTCCTGGGTGAAGGAAGTAGCAATCGGTAGTTTGATATAGCTGCTCAGGGTAGGACCATGTCTGAAATGTGTTGTATGTGAATTTTCTTTAGGAACCACAAAAACGCTGATGATGTTGGCAGCACTGTATTGTCTTCTTAATTTTTCTGCAGCTCTTGAAGTATAGGTAGCTACTGCCTCCTTAATATCTTCCAGTTTTGTTACAGGTGAACCAAACATACGGGTAGTGGCAATCATTTTTTTATTTAGTCTTTCTGCTTCCATTCCTGAGCTAACAATACCCTTTAGTTC
>CAZTCS010000199.1:0-3752 GCA_964611995.1 uncultured Sediminibacterium sp.
CCGGGGAAACTTGGCTTCAAGCTTCAAGCCGCAAGCTGCAAGCCTTGATTGATGCATGTTTGAGGCCTTCTGCTATTAATGGAATAAAAGAAGGGGGTATAAATTAAAATGAACTGGTTAATGAAATAGTTGATTCATGCTAATGCACTATCCGCTATTATTAGAACGCAGATTTTCAAGATTTATCATGATAGATCTTGAAAATCATGAAAATCCGCGTACCATCCTACGCGTAACTTGCAGCATGTAGCTTGCCGCTTGCAGCTCTCTTTCCCTCATCAATTAATTGGCAATAATCCGTTGCTGGTAAACAGGTTCGTTGACTTTGTCTTTAATTGGCTTTATATAAAACATTAGCGTTGCAAGGCCTGTTTTTTCTGCATGTATTACGCGAATGGTATGCGTTCCTTTACTTAGTTCTAAAGGAGCTCTGTGGTGGGTATATTCATCATATACAGTGTATTTAGGATCCCATCCATCAATGGCTAACTTGCCATCTACATATACCTGTACAAAATCGTCCGCCGTTACAGCTATATCATACATGCCCTTTTCCGTTTCAATAGTGGTCACTGCATCTGTGGCAAAAGAATCAGCAGGCAGGTTTTTTCCGATTGCACCCCACCAGGTAAAGTCTAGTTGATTAAGCGTGTCTGATAGGATAGGGGTTGAGTGTAACAGTTTCTGGAAATCTTCTTTCGCGAGTATTGGATCTGAGTCCTCATTCCATTTAAACCAATTGGTTACCCATTGCTGTTTTATTTTGTACTCATTGAATTCGAACAATGATCCGCTTACACCTTGTTTTCCAAATGCATCTATAAATTCGGGGCCTTCATACATTAAGCTGATGTTTTTTGAAACACTATTGGTAATTGGTCGGGCTACCAGCATAGATGGGAAACTGTCGTTCCCTTTTTCCACCAGTTCAAAACCCATCAGGTTTTTTATTTTCCAGGAACCGCTTTTACCAAGTACTTCAAAATGATATTGCCCCAGGCTATCCACTTGTTTCAGCCACAACAAAGGGTATTGAAAATTATATGGTCCCCAAAGGGTAATACGAATATTGTCTTTCCCTTTTGGAAATAGTGGTTCGGGTCTTTTATTAACCGGCACTTGTTTTAATCGCTCATCAGGTACATAGTCCATGTCGAGCGGGTCATCTTCGCGGGAACTGTCTATATCATTGGTTCTTTCACCAAGTTTAAGGTTTGTGGTATAGGCCATTTTCTGGTTGCCACTAAATGCCACTGTATCTGTACCCATTATATCGTAAATGGTTTCATTAGCAGTGAATTGGTTGGCTGCTATCCAGTAATTCATGCTTCTGGTATCCTTAACCTGCGCATATTTCCAATCTGCAGGTTGGGTGGCTCGCGACCAAAGCCTGATGGCAGTTTTATCGTATAAAAACCGGTTGATGGCGATGTTGATATTCTGCCCATGTTCAATGGCAATGCCAATCCGGTTAAAGGCAAAATCATTATCGGTAAAATCGCAATCATAGCTATACCCTCCCCAGATACCGTGGTCGCAGTCCCGAATCACGTTTTTCATCACCAGGTTTCTGCTGAAAGTAACTTCTACTCCATTGGTTGGGGCATAGGAAAAATCGTTCCCATAAATAAAATTATCGTTGCATCCACCTTCGCCAGTGTCCATGGTATGCTGACCGGCCCATAGAAAAAAGCCATCTCCACTATGAGTGGCGCTATTGAAGGCGAAAATATTGTCATTACATTGTTCAAATACCAGGAAGCCTGCACTGTCTTGCCCACGCTTATATTTCCCATGGCTATAACCCCTTACGTTCCAGTCGAGCCGATTATGATAGAAATTGTTATGGCTGCTTCTATATAAACCGATACCGATTCCTGAATTAAAGGAGAAATTATTATCGAAAACCAGAGCTTTCTCACAGAGGGTCATCATAAGACCGCATTGTCCGCTGGTAACGGTATTGTTGCTGATACGGGCATTCTTGCACTGTTCCAGGTAAATGCCTGCGCCATATCTTTTCCATTCTTCGTTTTCATTTTTGTGATAGCTCATCCAGTCGCTGATATCTTCCCTGTTGAGGTTGCTTTTCAGTTCCTGGCGGTAATTAAAGCTCAGGTTACAGTTTTCAATGGTTAGTCCGTCTACACTATCTGCCAGTATGGCGATTTTATACCCGTGGATATTGCCATTACGGATCACAATATTTTTTGAGCCAGGTTTTACATGAATAGCTACCCCATAAAATTCGTCCGGTCTAGATACGTCATTTGACCCCTGCAGTACGGTATGGTTAAGGTCTATGGTGATGTTTTCTCCAGCAATTTCTATCAGCGCATTACCGACCGGACTGTTCAGGTTGTAGATGCCCGATTGAAAACGCGTGGAGGAAATGATCTTCATATTCCGGTAGGGGGTTGAAATCGGTAAATCCTGGGCAGTGACTGCCAGCACTAAAATAGACGATAAACCGGTGAACAGCGTTTTCAAAAACATGCTTAAAACTAAGATTTTCTGAAATATAGGATGCCAAATGGCAGATTTTACACAAGCCAACTGCCAGAAACGCATTGATATCGAGTCTATTCGGCAAGCTTTACAGTGGGAAAGGGTGGGGTATGACAATTTTTCATTTAAAAAGGGGATGGCATAATGATTGACAGTTATATCCCGATTATTAACCTGAAATCAATAGTTATGGGCAAAATAATAGGCATTGACCTTGGAACAACGAATAGCTGTGTGGCCGTTATGGAAGGTAACGAGCCGGTAGTGATAGCAAATGATGAAGGACGCAGAACGACCCCTTCCGTAGTGGCATTCCTGAAAAACGGGGAGCGCAAAGTGGGAGATCCCGCCAAGCGTCAGGCAATTACCAATCCGCAAAACACCATTACCAGTGTGAAGCGTTTTATGGGCCGCCGTCACGATGAAGTAACCGAAGAAATCAGCCATTGGAGCTATAAAGTAGCCAAAGGCGATAACAATACCGTGCGTGTAGCGATCGATGATCGTTTGTACACCCCACAGGAAATCTCAGCGATGATTCTTCAGAAGATGAAGAAAACAGCTGAAGATTATCTTGGACAGGAAGTAACAGAAGCGGTTATTACCGTTCCTGCATATTTCAATGACGCACAGCGCCAGGCAACAAAAGAAGCTGGTGAAATTGCGGGATTGAATGTTCGCCGTATTGTAAACGAACCTACCGCCGCGGCATTGGCTTACGGTCTGGATAAAAAACATGCTGATCAGAAGATTGCCGTGTTTGACCTTGGTGGTGGTACATTCGATATCTCAATCCTTGAACTAGGTGATGGCGTATTTGAAGTAAAATCAACCAACGGTGATACACACCTTGGTGGTGATGACTTCGATAAAGTGATTATGGACTGGTTAGCGGACGAATTCAAGAGCCAGGAAGCAATTGATCTGCGCAAAGATCCAATGGCTTTACAGCGTTTGAAAGAAGCATCTGAGAAAGCGAAGATCGAATTAAGTTCTTCAGCAGAAACAGAAATTACCCTGCCATATATTACCGCAGTTGATGGTGTGCCTAAACACCTGGTATTAAAATTAACACGTGCTAAATTTGAAGCATTAGCAGATAATTTATTTGCCCGTTGTTTAAAACCTTGTGAAGCTGCATTGAAAGATGCAGGTTACAGTACATCTCAAATAGATGAAGTAATCCTGGTAGGTGGTTCAACCCGTATTCCTAAAGTACAGGAGATTGTAGAGAAATTCTTTGG
>CAZTCS010000200.1:0-3750 GCA_964611995.1 uncultured Sediminibacterium sp.
TTAACAAGATGGAAAAAAAGTACTGGCAAAGTTTTGGAGAGCTGAATCAGTCTGAGGCTTTTAATAAAGAGGTTAAAGACGAGTTTAAGGAAGAACTGCCTTTTGTAGCTGATGAAAGCAAAAGTTTCATGGAAACGGCTGCTCCAAGGAGAGATTTCCTGAAATACCTGGGCTTCAGCACCGCGGCTGCTGCAGTAGCTGCAAGTTGCGAAATGCCGGTAAAAAAAGCCATCCCTTTTGCCAATAAACCTGAAGATATTGTTCCTGGTGTATCTAATTACTATGCAACTACCTATGTACAGGATGGTGATGTAGTTAGTGTACTGGCGAAAGTGCGTGATGGTCGTCCAATTAAAATAGAAGGTAATGACCTTAGTCCAATCACAGCAGGTGGTACATCTGCACGTGTTCAGGCTTCGGTTCTTGATTTATACAATACAGCCCGTTTACGTTTTCCAACCTTAGATGGTAAAGAAGTTCCATTTGCAACCATTGATAAAGTAGTAGCAGATGGTCTTGGCGGAAATGTTGTATTGTTAACAAGCACTGTTACTTCTCCATCAACCAAAGCGGTAATTGCTGAGTTTCTTGCCAAATATCCTGGTAGCCGTCACGTAACATATGATGCTGTTTCATACAGTGCTATGATACAAGCAAATGAAGCAACTTATGGTGTGCGTGCCATTCCATCTTACCGTTTTGATAATGCAAAAGCAATCGTTAGCCTTGGTGCCGATTTCCTCGGAACATGGTTGAGCCCGGTTGAATTTGCAAAACAATATGCTACAGGAAAGAGAATCGACGAGAAGAACCCATCAATGAGCAAGCATATTCATTTCGAATCTGTTGCTACTCTTACTGGTTCAAACGCCGATGAAAAATATTTACACCGTCCTTCTGAAACCTCAGCAATTGCAGCAGCTTTATTGAGTGCTGTAAACGGACAAGGTGTTACTGGTATCAGTGATGCAAAACTGAAAGCTGGTATTGAAAAAGCTGCCAAAGCATTGAACGATCATAAAGGCGCTGCATTAGTAGTAGCCGGAAGCAACGATGTAAATGTTCAGATCATCGTTAATGCCATCAACAATGCTATTGGAGCTGGTGGAACTACCATTAACTGGGGTGTACTCGATCACCAGCGTGCAGGCGTAGATGCAGATTTTGCGAAACTGGTAGAAGATATGAATGCCGGTGCTGTAAACACCCTGTTGATTTATGGTGCCAACCCTGCTTATTCATGGTATGATGCTGATAAATTTAAAGCTGGACTTAAAAAAGTTAAAACAACCGTTTCTTTTGCTACAGTAGTAGATGAAACTGCTGAACTCTGTAAAGTGGTTGTTCCCGATCATCATTACCTAGAAAGCTGGGGTGATGCTGAAGCAAAAACTGGCCATTTCTCTTTCATCCAGCCTACCATCTATCCTTTATTCAAAACCCGTCAGTGGCAAGATAGCCTGCTGAAATGGAGCGGTAATACAAGCGACTACCTTGCTTACCTTAAAAATTTCTGGAGCGCAAAACTGGGCGGACAGTCTGGTTGGGATAAAGCACTTCAGGATGGAGTAATAAGCATCGGAGAATCTGCAACCAAACCAGGAACCTTTAATGGTGCTGCGGTAAGTGCTGCAGTTGCTGCTGCAACATCAGGTAAAAAAGGTGGGAAATACGAATTGGTACTCTATGAAAAAGTAGGTATCGGAGCTGGTCAGGGTGCTGCAAACCCATGGTTACAGGAATTACCTGATCCGGTTACACGTGCAACATGGGATAACTATGTTATCGTATCTCCTGCACTTGCTAGAACCATTTTAGATATCGACCTGAACAACGGTGGTCAGGCGGATGCTTATGAAGTTAATCCTCCAAAAAAAGTAGTGAAAGTTACTGCCAACGGTAAAGAAATTTCACTGCCTGTATTGATTATCCCAGGTACACATCCTGATACCATCGGTATCGCTGTAGGATATGGCCGTAGCAATAAAATTGGTAAAGCTGCTGATGGAGTAGGTAAAAATGCCTTCCCAATGGCAACACTCAGCAATGGTGCCGTAAGCTTTAGCAATAGCAGTGTTGAGATTGCAGTAACTGGTGAAAAATACCCTGTTGCTTTAACTCAAACACACAATCGTTACGATACTACACAAGGTAACCGTACCGAGGTAATGAAAGAACTCACACTGGCTGACTATAAAAAACATCCGACTGAAATCCGCGATGAGCGTGAACATGAATTAAAACCATGGGGTGGTCTGGAGAAATTTGAAAGCCAGGGTACCATTTATCCTGTGTACGACAGACCAGGTATTAAGTGGGGCATGAGCGTAGACCTGAATACCTGTACCGGTTGTGGTGCCTGCGTAGTTGCTTGTAATGCGGAAAACAACATTTCAGTTGTTGGTAAGCCTGAAGTATTACGTGGTCATGAAATGCACTGGTTGCGTATCGATAAATATTTTAGTGGTGATATGGATAACCCGAATGTGGTGTTCCAACCATTGATGTGTCAGCATTGTGATAACGCTCCTTGTGAGAACGTTTGTCCGGTAGCTGCTACCAACCACAGTTCTGAGGGTATTAACCAAATGACTTATAACCGTTGTATCGGTACAAGATATTGTGCGAACAACTGTCCTTATAAAGTACGTCGTTTCAACTGGGCCGATTACACAGGAGCAGACAGCTTCGGTGACAATCAGGTGGGTGAAGTAAATGATGTGGTGTTGGATATGAATGACGACCTCACACGCATGGTACTGAATCCGGATGTAACCGTACGTTCTCGTGGTGTGATCGAAAAATGTTCATTCTGCGTACAGCGTTTACAGGAAAGCAAGTTGAAAGCGAAAAAAGAAAGCAGACCAATTGTTGACAGCGACATCAAAGTAGCGTGTCAGCAGGCTTGTCCTACAAACGCAATCACTTTCGGTAATGCAAATGATAAACACAGTGCTATTACCATGGTGAGAACCGAGAATCCGAACCGTCAGTTCTATGTACTGGAACAACTGCACGTATTACCTGGCGTTACTTACTTAGCAAAAGTGCGTAACACAGAATCGGCACATGGTGAGGAAGGAAAGCATGAGGCGAAAAAAGAAGCAGAACACGCATAGCGTGAATAGTGAATGGTGAATGGTCAATTTTTTCACCATTCACTATTCACCATTCACAAAAGATCAAAAAATACCTATGGTCCATTCCGATGGCCCATGGACTTAAATAAGACCAGATGCATTTAAAGTACGAATCACAGCTCAGGGAACCGTTGGTGTACGGTGATAAGAATTACCATCAGGTAACTGAAGACATCGTAAGGCCAATTGAAGCCAAGCCAACCAAGTTATGGTATATCGGCTTCTATATTTCTGTTGCCTTATTGTTGTTTGGCGTGTATAGTGTATACCGTGAGGTAACTTATGGTATTGGCCAGTGGAACCTGAACAAAACCATCGGATGGGGTTGGGATATCACCAACTTCGTATGGTGGGTAGGTATTGGTCACGCAGGTACACTGATCTCAGCGATCCTGTTACTGTTCCGTCAGGGATGGAGAACAGGTGTGAACCGTGCGGCTGAAGCGATGACCATCTTCGCGGTAATGTGTGCGGGTCAGTTCCCGATCTTCCACATGGGTCGTGTATGGATGGCGTTCTTTGTACTTCCTTATCCAAATACACGTGGTCCTTTATGGGTAAACTTTAACTCACCATTGTTGTGGGACGTATTTGCGATCTCAACTTATTT
>CAZTCS010000201.1:0-3724 GCA_964611995.1 uncultured Sediminibacterium sp.
AGGCGATGAAAAGACTGTCAGATTTAGAAGCAGGTCAGAAAGCGGTGATCAATTCATTCGAAAAGGATGAGATCTTTATCAAACTCATGGAAATGGGCTGTGTGCCAGGAGAAATTGTACAGGTTGAGCAGGTAGCTCCAATGGGCGACCCGATATCAATTTCTGTAGCCGGATATCACTTAAGCCTCCGTATTAGCGAAGCGAGAAGTATCTTTGTAGAGGAAACAGAATAATTATAATCAACTGATTATCAATTAGTTAAATGAATATTGGACTCTATTTCGGTTCTTTTAACCCCATCCATACCGGTCACCTAATTATTGCATCTCATGTAGTAAACCAGACCGATATACAACAAGTATGGCTGGTGGTGTCGCCGCAGAATCCGTTTAAACCTGCTGCCGCGCTACTCAATGAATACGATCGGCTCCATCTGGTAAACCTAGCCATTGATGATGAAACTTCCATTCGCTCTTCGGATGTAGAGTTTAAGTTGCCTCGTCCGTCTTACACGATCGACACATTAACCTACCTTAAAGAAAAATACCCGCAACATAAGTTTAGCATCATCATGGGAAGCGATGGTTTCCAGAACCTGCCCAAATGGAAGAATGCTGATTTACTGGTGAAGGAATACCCTTTTATTATTTATAAACGCCCGGGCTTTGAAGTAACAGACACCTGGAACGCCGATGTTCAGGTATTAGATGCTCCGATGCTTGATATATCGGCAACATTTATCCGCAACAACCTGAAAGAAGGAAAATCAATTCGTTACCTCGTGCCCGATAAAGTGAGGGAAGAAATTGAGCGGAATAATTATTATTCGAAGAAGAGCTGAAAAGAGCTTCTAGCTGCTAGCCTCTAGCTACTAGCTTTGATTGGTGCTAGTTTTAGGCTATCTGCTATTAATAAAACGCTGATTTGCGTGATGTTCATGATGAATCCAGATAATTAATTTTAACATTTACCTGCTGATTCTAATTTCATTCTAACATTAAACTAATTAACCCCTAAGCTTCGCGAAGTATTATTGGATAAACCATCTGGGCTGCTGCATGCAGGGTAGATAATTGATTCAGTAAAAACAGAAGCCATGGAGTTAAATACAATAGATACAATACAAAACCAGGTAACACTTCGTCAACTTGGTATTGAAGATTATGAAGCAGTTTCCTCTCTGCAACTTTTAGCATTTCCAGAAATGAAACCCTGAGCAATGGGAGAAAATTATTACCACTTTTCCTGAAGGACAAATAGGCGTATTTCTGAATGATGAACTCGTTGCTTCATCAAGTTCACTTTTGTTGAACTTTGATGAATTCTCCTCTTCTCATTCCTGGTTACAAATCACTGGTAATGGAACCCTTTCTACGCATAACCCTTTGGGTGATACACTTTATGGTATAGAAATAATGGTATCGCCAGTGGCAAGGGGTATGAAACTTGCCAGACGATTATATGAAGCAAGGAAAAAACTCGCCATTCAGAATAATTACAAACGCATTGTTGTTGGTGGACGCTTACCCAACTACCACCGTCATGCTGCCGACCTCACAGTTAAACAGTATGTTCAGGAAGTAATGGACAAAAAGATTTTCGATCCGGTACTTACCACACAACTGGCCAATGATTTTAAACTGAAACGTATCATCAAGGATTATCTGCCCGGCGATAAGGAAAGTTGTGGCTACGCTACCTATATGGAATGGGTAAACCTCGATTATAATCCGGATGGCATTAATGCACAAAAACTAAATCCCTATGTAAGGGTATGTGCGGTACAATACCGGATGCGTTTGGTTAAAAGCTTCGATGAATTGGCCAGTCATTGCGAATATTTTATTGATGTGGCTTCCGATTATAAAAGCGACTTCGTGCTTTTCCCGGAAATGTTTACCATGCAATTATTGTCCTTTCTCCCAAACCAACGACCGGGGAGGGCTGTAAGACAACTAACCGCCTTCACAGAACGCTATATTCAATTTTTCAGTAGCATGGCGGTAAAGTATAATACCAATATCATCGCCGGCTCACATCTTACAGAAGAAGAAGATGGCGACTTGTATAACATTTCTTTTCTTTTCAGAAGAGATGGCTCTTACGACAAACAATACAAAATTCATATCACCCCTCATGAAAGAAAATGGTGGGGAGTTAAGTCGGGAGAGAAGGTTGAAGTGTTCGACACAGATTGTGGCAAGATTGCAATATCTATTTGTTATGATGTTGAATTTCCTGAACTGGCACGTATCGCGACGATGAAAGGAGCCAATATTCTATTTGTTCCTTTTAACACAGACGACAGAAGGGCCTATAACCGTGTTCGGTATTGTGCACAGGCCAGGGCAATTGAAAACCAGATTTATGTAGTGTTGGCCGGATGCGTTGGTAACCTGCCGCAGGTAGATAATATCGATATTCAATATGCCCAGAGTGCCATACTTACACCTTCGGATGTTGAATTTCACCGCGATGCCGTAGCCGCAATTGCAGAACCGGGCGATGAAACGTTAATATACCAGGACCTTGATATGAACCTGTTACAAAAAAACCGGGTAGCAGGTAATGCAAGAACCTGGAACGACAGAAAAAAAGATTTATACCAAATAGTTTATCGTGAAAACGAAACAACGCTGATAGTGTAAAAGCTAAAGGCAATATTATTCACCTTTAAATCCGATACCATGAAAACACAAAACATACTGGTACCAACCAATTTTTCGGAATCGGCATATAAAGCACTACTACATGCCGCCACTATGGCTGGTGAGCTTAACGCTACCATTCACCTGGTACATGTAACCAATTATTTTGCCGGCTCCTTTGTAAAAACACCAGAAGTGCAACAGATAATGCCTGATGCCTATTCAAGTTTCTGGCAATCGAAAAAGACACAATTGGAAACCACCAAAAGATGGGTAAGAGAGAAATTTGATGTACCCATTGAAACGCATTTACTGGAAGGGAATATATCCGGACAAATAAAAGCCTATACACAAGAAGCAGACATAGATTTGGTAATATTATACGACCAACATAAAAAATCATTCTGGCAAAAACTCTTTGGTACGAAAACAGATATGCTGCAGAAAGAATTATCTGTTCCCGTATTAACATTACTTGAAGTACCCGGACAACCATTTGAATGGAGCGATGTGGTTATTCCTATAACCGACTTTGTGCCTGAAACAAGGATCAATACCATTGCTGCATTTGCGGAAAGATTTCGATTTACCATTCACCTGGTTGCGCTCAGGGCATTAGGCAGAGCTGGCAGACCATTGCATTTATTGGTAAACTCACTCCAGGCTATTAAAGCCAGGTATAATGCAAAAGTCGTTTGCCGCGAAATACAAGGCAAACAATTACATGCGGCAGCAATGGCTTATGCCGATGAAATTCAGGCGAATGCTTTGATGGAAAATAACAAGGCCCAGAAAGCAAAAAAGGACCTATGGCAACGAATCACCGGATATTTTGATAATGCAGAGTATCCTTATTTACAGTGGATCTAATTCCCCCACGTTAAGAGCCCCGGATCAATACAGCCTGTATATGTTTCCGGGGTTTTTTGTTTACCACTTTTTTAAATAGCTGCGAGCTTCTAGCCATTGCTGTACGAAGAAATTTGACCGCGAGCTATAGTTGTGCGTATGATGGAACACGGATTATCATGATTGTCAAGATCTATCATGATAAATCTTGACAATCATGATAATCT
>CAZTCS010000202.1:0-206 GCA_964611995.1 uncultured Sediminibacterium sp.
GGCCAATGGAGTCTGGGAACAGGTACGGGGCCATTCGGCCCAGGAGTAACATGCAATTTTGAACAACAGAGTGATCGATTTTACTCATTCGTTATAAGGGAATAGATATTGCTTTAGCCATAGTTGCGGACTATTTAAAAAGCAAGGGTTCCGTTTTCAACTCGCAACAAGATGATTGCGGTAGGAGCATTTCAAAGAAAAATGAT
>CAZTCS010000202.1:216-468 GCA_964611995.1 uncultured Sediminibacterium sp.
CAGCAATAGCTTCTAGCTACTAGACATTACGTTTAGTCAGAGAAAATAATAGGTAGGTTAAAGTTAAAGCCAGTTAAAAATGAATAAATAGAATCAGTCTTCCTGTTTACAGATCATAATTGGCTTGGGTGTCGAGCGTAGCGTTAACAGCCCTGAACCATTGCTAACTACCAACCCCTAACCCCTCATTCAAATATGCAGCAGGTAAATTATATACATACAAAAGCAAATTATGTAAGAGCGGGGTCTGGT
>CAZTCS010000202.1:478-3714 GCA_964611995.1 uncultured Sediminibacterium sp.
GTTTAGCTTTGTGTAAAATAATTTATTATGCAAACAGCTCAGTCCTCGACTACCCTAATAAAAAAATCGTTCCCGGTACTTGAAATGACCTGTGCAGCATGTGCAGTAAGTGTAGAATCTATGTTAAACTCAGTAGAAGGTGTGAAGGAAGCCAGTGTAAACTTTGCCAATCAGGATGCATGGGTGGTTTATGATCCGTCTCTTACCAGTCCTGAAAAATTTCAACTTACCGTTCGTTCTATCGGATATGATCTTGTTATTACAGAAGATAATCAACAACAAATTAAAGAAGATGCGCAACTGAAACATTATGCGCAAATCAAAAAAAGAACTATCTGGTCTTCCATTTTATCGATACCAGTAGTTATTATAGCCATGTTCTTTATGGATATGCCTTATGCCAATTATATAATGCTGGTACTCTCAACACCTGTTGTCTTTTATTTTGGCCGCAGTTTCTTTGCTACTGCATGGAAACAGGCCAAACACGGTAAAGCCAATATGGATACCCTGGTTGCATTAAGTACCGGAATTGCCTGGGCATTCAGTTGTTTCAATACTTTTTTTCCGTCTTTCTGGCACAACAGGGGATTACACCCACATGTGTATTATGAAGCTGCAGCAGTTATTATAGCTTTTATCTCTCTCGGTAAACTACTGGAGGAAAAGGCAAAATCAAATACTTCTTCTGCAATAAAAAAACTAATAGGATTACAGCCTAAAACTGTAACGTTAGTAATAAACGATGGTGAAACCCGGGAAGTACCTATTGCATCGGTTCAGCAAAATGCTGTAATACTCGTGAAACCCGGAGAAAAAATTCCGGTTGATGGTACTGTTATCAGCGGTAGTTCATTTATAGATGAAAGTATGATTACAGGGGAGCCTGTTCCGGTTGAGAAGCATACAGGCGATACTGTTTTTGCCGGTACCATCAATCAAAAAGGAAGTTTTCGTTTTAAGGCCGAGAAGGTTGGCTCTTCCACTTTTCTTGCACAGATCATTAAGCTGGTAGAGCAGGCACAGGGAAGTAAAGCGCCCGTTCAAAAACTGGTCGATAAAATTGCGGGCATATTTGTTCCGGTAGTAATTGGTATTGCCATACTCACTTTTATTGTTTGGACTCTAACCGGTGTTGAAAATGCCTTTACACTTGCATTGATGAATGCCGTTACCGTATTGGTTATTGCATGCCCTTGTGCATTAGGACTTGCCACACCAACCGCTATAATGGTAGGTATAGGTAAAGGTGCCGAGAATAATATCCTCATTAAAGATGCGGAAAGTCTTGAGCGCTCGCATAAAATCAATGCTATTGTACTGGATAAAACGGGTACTATTACCGAAGGTAAACCTGAAGTAAGCGACATGATTTTTGCAGATAACATTAACGTGCAAAAAGTGAAAGCCATATTACTTACCATAGAAAGCCAGTCTGAACACCCATTGGCAGAAGCTGTAGTGCGTTTCCTTGAAAAAGAAAAATTGGAAAAACCTTTGATTGACCAGATTAAAAGTATTACCGGCAAAGGAGTAATGGCAAAATATAACACACAAAATTATTTAGTTGGAAGTCCGGCAATGATGCAGGAACATGGGATTCACATAGATGAAGTATTACAGCAGGCAGTGATTCGTTTACAACAACAGGCTAAAACTGTTATTCTCTTTGCAGAAGACCAAAATGCAATAGCAGTGATTGCCATAACTGACAAAATTAAAACCAGCTCAAAAAAAGCTATTGCTGAATTAAGTGCCCTGGGTATTGATGTGTATATGCTACAGAAACAGGGTAAAATTGTTGCGATGGTGGGCGATGGTATCAATGATAGTCATGCCCTTGCATTGGCTGATGTTAGTATTGCAATGGGGAAAGGAAGTGATATAGCAATGGATGTAGCAAAAATGACACTGATCAGCTCAGAGCTTACCAGTATACCCAAGGCCATCAGACTTTCCAAAGCTACTGTAGCCACTATCAAACAGAATTTATTCTGGGCATTTATCTATAATCTCATCGGCATCCCGGTAGCCGCGGGTTTATTATATCCATTTAACGGGTTTCTACTCAACCCTATGATTGCCGGAGCGGCGATGGCATTAAGCAGTGTGAGTGTGGTGGGGAATAGTTTGAGGTTGAAGTTTTCAAAGGTTTAGATAAGCGAAGATTTTCATCTCCTCTTTTGGTCTAACCTGTGATTGGACCTATGAGACCAGCACGGTCAACCAGGAAAAAATCAATAAAAAGCACGTCTCTTTTTCATTAAGCTTATCCGCACTAGTCTATACTTCCATTCTGCCATTCAGACACCTGCTTATTCCGCCTTCTGGTGCAAATGCTTCAGGTTTTACTCTATTTTAATACACTATTTACACATATTAAACACAGTGTTCAACACAAAAAATGTGTGTTAATGTGTGTTTACTGTGTGTTTAGTGTGTGTTTAGTGGTTGTGTAAACCGGGTGAAGTATGCCTAAAGACCAGTTATGGTATAATGTTAGGCGCTTATGCCAGATATCTGTCAGGTTGGCGGGAAAAGAGTATTCCCTGGTTTACAACATGTTAGTCCGGGGAGTGTGTAGGAATAAAAAAAGCGAAGATGTAAAAACTTATTGCATGGCGCAACGGTATCCTTGGACAAGTCAGGATTCTATGCTAAAAGGGTATTCGCATGGCGTCGATCGAAGACATAGTCGCTATGAAGTTGAATGTGAGTGTTATCAATGGTTCAAGATGGAAAGACTTTGCTGACATATATGTTCTGCTGGAACATAAGTGGCTCACGCAATGTAGGGTTACTACGCATTAAAATATCCAAATTTTTGATAAATTTGGATATTTTAGTACATTTTACTAACAATATGAGTATATTTAAACCAAAAAATATCCCAATTTGTTATAAATTTTGATATTATGAGAGATTTAGAGAAGCCCGGTGTCATTCCAATAGGTAATTTTAGCCATGAAAGGATAGTAGAGCTGGTTACTAACCCAGAGTTCAATAGGCTCATAAATAAGATCAACGAGGAATATTATTATTGGGATAAGGTTAAATATCTTGAGATGCCCGAAGGTATTAGACCATTAGAGGCATGGTCATTTTCGAAATTCCGAAGACTACAATCGCCGTACAAAATCAAGTTTGGCAGCTATCAATTTGGGTGGTCGCTTCCAGCAAGAATTCAAGCTATTTTACATTTTCTAGATTTGGATATTGGCGGATCTCTTGAAACC
>CAZTCS010000203.1:0-3699 GCA_964611995.1 uncultured Sediminibacterium sp.
TGAATTTTGAACAGAAGCATGATCGGCTTTACTCATTGCTATAATGGAATAATGATAGCTTTTGCCTTAGTTACGAGCTATTAAAAAAGCAAGGGTTCTGTTTTCAACTTGTGACAAGATGATTGTTACTGAAGCACTTCAGGGCGGTGTGTATTTTTCTACCGGACAGCAATGGCTTGAAGCTTGAGGCTATTTTCCCCCTTCCATTCAATGTTTTTTCCCAATTTACCTCTGCTTCTTAGTAACTTTGCACCGCAATTCATTATACCTGATCATTTAAAATCCGGAACATGGAATTTCGTATTGAAAAAGACACGATGGGTGAGGTAAAAGTACCTGCTCATGTTTACTGGGGCGCCCAGACTCAGCGCAGTATTGAAAACTTCCGCATTGCGCAGGATATCAACAAAATGCCCAAGGAAATTATACAGGCTTTTGCTTACCTGAAAAAAGCTGCCGCACTTACCAATTTTGATGCGGGCGTTTTAGCAGAAGAAAAAGCTACTTTGATTGGAGAAGTTTGTGATGAAATACTTTCCGGCAAACTAGACGATCAATTTCCGCTCGTAGTTTGGCAAACTGGTTCTGGTACACAGAGCAACATGAATGTAAATGAAGTGGTTGCTTATCGTGGTCATGTTATGAAGGGTGGTAACCTTAACGACAAAGACAAATTCCTTCATCCAAATGATGATGTAAATAAGTCACAATCATCCAATGATACTTTTCCAACAGCCATGCATATTGCAGCTTACAAAATTTTGTTGGAAGTAACCATTCCGGGTATTAAGAAATTGAGGGATACACTTGCAGCTAAAAGCAAAGCTTTTATGCACGTTGTGAAAATTGGTCGTACCCATTTTATGGATGCAACGCCATTAACCCTCGGACAGGAAATCAGTGGTTATGTTAGTCAGCTAGACCATGGTTTGAAAGCCATTAATAATACACTTGCCCACCTGAGTGAACTTGCTTTGGGTGGTACTGCAGTAGGTACAGGTATTAATACTCCTAAAGGATATGCAGAAAATGTTGCCAAACATATTGCCAATCTTACAGGCTTACCATTCGTAACTGCTGAAAATAAATTTGAAGCACTGGCTGCGCATGATGCCATAGTAGAAGCACATGGCGCACTAAAAACGGTTGCAGTTAGTTTGATGAAAATCGCCAACGATATCCGTATGCTGAGTTCTGGACCAAGAAGCGGTATCGGTGAAATTTTTATTCCTGATAATGAGCCGGGGTCTTCTATTATGCCAGGTAAAGTTAATCCTACCCAGTGCGAAGCCCTTACTATGATTGCTGCACAGGTATTAGGAAATGATGTTGCGATAAATATTGGTGGTGCAACCGGTCACTTTGAACTCAATGTATTCAAGCCTGTAATGATTTATAATTTCCTGCACAGTGCTCGACTGATTGGAGATGGATGCGTAAGTTTCAATGATAAATGTGCGGTGGGTATTGAACCTTTGGAAGCCAATATCAAAAAGCATGTAGACAATAGCCTGATGCTGGTAACAGCGCTTAATACGAAAATCGGTTATTACAAAGCAGCCGAAATTGCACAAAAAGCACATAAAGAAGGAACTACCTTAAAAGAGATGGCCGTGAAGCTGGGATACCTTACTCCAGAAGAATTTGATGCATGGGTTATTCCTGGAGATATGGTGGGGGAGATTTAGTTGCCTAGCTAAGTAATTTGCGATATATATTTAGCCACAGATTCACAGATTATAGAAAATTAATCTGTGAATCTGTGGCTATTCTTTTATTCTCCATGAACTTTTTTACCCCCCGTATAAGTTGCTTTTACTTTTGTAGACAATATCTTCTCTGGTGCAACTTTCATTAGATCCTGATCTAGGATAATAAAATCGGCTTTCTTTCCTTTTTCGAGGCTACCTACTTCCTTTTCCAGAAAGCTGGCTTTTGCTGCCCAGATGGTCATGCCGCGGATGGTTTCTTCTCTGCTTAGTGCATTTTCCATTTGAAAACCTCCTTCCGGAAACCCTTTCGCATCTTTTCTAACTACAGCTGCAAGGAAAGTTTTGAAGGGAGAAATATCTTCTACAGGAAAATCTGTACCTAGGGGTATCCAACCGTTTTGTTGTAATAATTGTTTAAAGGCATAAGCACCTTTCACTCTTTCAGGGCCCAGTCTTTCCTCTGCCCAATACATATCACTGGTGCCATGGGTTGGTTGTACAGACGGAATTATACTTGCACTGGCAAAGAGGTTAAAATCATCAGGATGTATCACTTGTGCATGTTCAATGCGCCAGCGTTTATCGTTTTTACCCCCAAGGTATTTGTTATAGATATTGAGTATTTCTCTGTTTGCACTATCGCCAATTGCATGTGTGCACATTTGAAAATCTGTTTTTGATAAAACGGCGGCTAAAGAATCGTAGTGGTTTTTATTACGTAATAAAAATCCCGACCAATCTTTTCTGTCTGAATAGGGTGATAGTAAACATGCCCCGCGGCTACCTAAAGCGCCATCAGCATATACTTTAATGCCTTTTACATACAGACGATCTGTTTTATAAGGACCTCTTGTAAGAAACTTTTCATAGTTCGATTCATCATCGCTAAGCATTACATACAAACGCATGTTTAACTTGCCTTCTCTTTGAAGGGTATCGATTGCTTCAACATCTGTATAATGCAATCCACAATCGGTGATGGTGGTGAGTCCTTGCGCAAAACAATTTTTCTCAGCGGCTTGCAGCCATTGGGTATAAGTTGCTTTATTAGGTGCTGGTATTTGTGCGTATACTTTGTTGTCGGCATTGTCAATTAATACACCGGTAAGTTGACCATTCTTCACTTCAATTGATCCGCCGACTACTGTTTGTCCTGCCTGGATACCAGCCAGATCCAATGCTTTTTGATTGGCGATGGAAGCATGTCCATCTACCCTCGTAAGCACCACAGGTTTGTCGGGAAATAATTGGTTGAGTGCCTCGTTGGTAGGAAAGCTTTTACCTGGCCAGCGGTTTTGATCCCATCCCCTTCCCTGTATCCAATAGATATCTGGGTATTGGTCAGCAAATGCTTTTACCCTTGCAACTGTTTCTTCCCAGGTAGTGGCACCAAATAAATCAACCTGAAATAATGATCTTCCATACCCTACAAAATGTGCGTGTGCATCAATTAATCCTGGATAAATGGCTTGTCCTCCAGCATCTATTAATTCATCTGCCCGGTAGGACTCCATGATCTCTTTATTTGTACCGGTAGCAACAATTAACCCATCTTGAATAACCATTGCTTCGGCTGTAGTGAAAGCACTATCAACAGTATAGATAACAGCGTTATGAATGATGGTATCAACTTTGTGGTTGTTACAGGCGCCTAATACAAATAGCACGACAATAAGTAGGTAGTTTCTCATAGTTTTAGTGGCTTTGGGAAAAGGAAGATAATGAATCTATTAATGCGAATCAAGGGTTGAAGTCAGTGCTGCCCGGGAAAATAGCTACGAGCTGCTAGCCTCTAGCTGCTAGTCTCTCCCTAGGCGAGATGGTGCTTGTTATAGGCTTTCTGCTATTATGGAATAAATGAAGGGGGTATAATTTAAAATGAGCTGGTTAAATAAATATTGGATTGTTGTTATTGCACTACCGTGATTAATAGAACACGGATTATCATGATTTTCAAGATCTATCATGATAAATCTTGAAAATCATG
>CAZTCS010000204.1:0-1076 GCA_964611995.1 uncultured Sediminibacterium sp.
AGATCTATCATGATAAATCTTGAAAATCATGATAATCTGCGTTCTATTAATAGCGCATAGTGCATTAGCAGGAATCAACTATTTCATTAACCAGCTCATTCTACATTATACCCTCTATATTTATTCCATTAATAGTAGAAAACCTATAACAAGCAACAATCAGGGCTTGCAGCTTGCAGCTTTTCAGAAGGACTCCTCTGGAGCAGCCAAATTTCCCCGGACAGCACTGATTCAATATTCATCATTCCTCTGTTCACTTGCCATCAACAAATTTCATAAAAGGACTTAAAATAAAAACGGGCATTTATACCAGAATAAATGCCCGTTGCAAAACAAACTTGGACGTTGAATATTCAATATTCATCATTCTTCTGTTCTCTAGCCATACAGCTCCAGGTGAATGTCTTTCTTTTCATACCCCATGGCGATGATGCGTTGTTTGGCTTCGTCGATCATGTTTTTCCAGCCGCAGAGGAAGAAATGGGCGGGTTTTTTCTGGATGCGAAGCAGGTCTTCATAAACGCCGTGTACATACCCTGTATAAGCTCCTTCAGCTACTGATTCTTCGCGAGAGAAGACAGGGTGATAGTAGAAGCCGGGCATTTCTTTTTCAAGTTGTTTCAGTTCTGGTCCATAAAGACAGTCGCCATGTTTTCTGCAACCAAAAATGATATGGATATCCTGATGTGGAAGTTTATGTCTGTGGATATGGTGAGCCATTGAACGGAAGGGAGCAATACCGGTACCGGTGCAGATCAGGAATAAATCTTTTTCTATGATTTCCGGTAGGGTGAAGACGCCTTGAGGGCCGCGTAAGGTAAGTTCAGAGCCTACCTGAATTTCTTTGAATAAATAGTTGGTGCCTGCGCCGTCTTCGAGTAACACAATCACCAGTTCTATAATATTTGTTCCATCTGGGGCGGAGGCAATGGAATAACTGCGCCAGCGTTTATTTTTCTTCTCATGTATGGGGAGGTCGAGTGTTACAAACTGACCGGGCTTAAAATCAAAAGAAGCCAATTCCGGAATCTCGATCCAGAAACGTCGGGTAGAATCGGTAGCGTCTTCAATCCTGA
>CAZTCS010000204.1:1102-3659 GCA_964611995.1 uncultured Sediminibacterium sp.
CCTATGCGCCATGGTTCAAGCATACGAATGGTTTTACACAATGTAAGGATAATTTGAAAATTTGAAAATTTGAAAATTTGGAAATGAGGGGGTTTATAACAACTTCGTTGTTATAAATTGAATAGAATCTGCATCACTAAAGATGTAACTGTATTTCATTTTCAAATTTTCAAATTAAAAAAAAAGGCGCAGTAGTTAGTTACTGCGCCTTTTCAAAGAGGTGAATCCTGTTTTATTTAGGGTCTAATGCTCTTTTTATTTTTTCAGCAAGGTCTTGTAAATGAATCTTGCTCATTTTGTCGCTATTGGTAGCTGCTGCAGCATTTACCTGTGCACGTAACTGGGTAAGTTGTGCGCGGGCGATACTGTAAACATCACTGCGGCTGTTGGCACCAGATGCATAAGGATTGGTAAATCCGCCACCGAATACGATAGTGGTTGCATTGGTTTGTGGTGGGTTCAACAGGTTGTTCAGTTTTTCTACATAGCTCTTCTGCAACATTCTTCTATAGTTGTCGATGGCTTTGTTAGATTTTAGTTCACTGAACAGGTCGCTTTGCAGGTCGTTCATCATTTCCATTGCGCTATAAGCTTTATCAGCTCCAAAACGCTCAGCAGCATACTGCATACGGTTTAATCTGTCGAGGGTTAACAAGCTACCCAGCGCAGATTCCTGTGCAGAAGCCAGCGGATCAGCAGTACCTGGGGCATTTACTTTATCCCAGATTTTTTTGTCGATCAACCATTTTGGCGTCTGGAATACCTGACGGTTCATATATCCAAGTGCATCGCGTTGCAGTGCTTTTGGAGTTGGCTCATAAACAGGCTCATCCTGTTCTGCAACTTTAAAGGTTTCATAAACACCGCCGATATTGCGTGATACGTGTCCGTAGTAACGACGGAACTGACCCAAAAGTTGACCATACATAGTGGCGATATTTTCATTCAAATCGCCTTCTTCTTTGGTCCATTCTACCAGGTTGGTAAGAATGCGCTGTAAGTTTTTCACACCGTAATCACTTGCTTTAACAGCGTTATCACTAAGGTCTTCACTCTGGCTTCTAGGATCAGCCTGGTTACCTGATTCATAAGTACCGAACCATGTGCGTGGGTTGGCTTTGAGTGTTTCAGTGATCAGTTTGTTGCTGTTCTTTTTCACTTCTTCTTCTGTTGCACCAGGAATATATCCATAACCCCAACGCATTGCCCAAGCATCATAGTCGCCGATACGTGGGTATAAACCTTCTTTGCTGATATTATCTTCAGGCTGTGCTACGTAGTTGAAACGTGCATAGTCCATGATAGAAGCAGTGTGTCCATTAGCTTCAACCCAGGCTTTATCACGCAGTTTTTCAACCGGTGTTTTGCTGCTGCTTCCCATGTTATGGCGCAGACCTAGTGTGTGGCCTACTTCATGTGAAGAAACGAAACGGATCAGGTCTCCCATCAGGTCATCGTCAAATTTCATTTTGCGTGCACGTGGGTCTGTAGCTGCGGTTTGAATCATATACCAGTCGTGTACCAGTTTCATAACGTTATGGTACCAACCGATATGGCTTTCGAGGATTTCACCACTTCTAGGGTCGTGAACGTTAGGTCCGTAAGCATTCTCGGTAGGAGAAGCGAAATAACGTACTACAGAGAAGCGTGCATCTTCCAGGCTCATAGTAGTATCGTTTTCTGGCCATTCTTTACCAACGATGGCATTTTTAAAACCAGCTTTTTCAAAAGCTTTCTGCCAATCGTTGATACCAAGGATCAGGTGTTTTCTCCACACTTTTGGTGTAGCCGGATCGATATAGTAAACGATTTGCTTTTTAGGTTCAACCAGCTCACCTCTTTTCCATTTTTCAACGTCTTCGTCTTTTGGCTCAAGTCTCCAACGAACGGCAAATTCCTTGTTTTCAACTTTTTGCTGATCGTCACCAAATAATACGTAATCGTCGGTGAAGAATCCAACACGTTTGTCTGCAATACGTGGAGTCATTGGTTTTTCTGGTAACAGAAGCATTGAAGTATTGAGTTCAATGGTAACTGCACCAGCAGAACTAGCTGCAGGAATGTTTGCACCACCGCCGCCGCCGCCGATTGCGGGAGCCCCACCAGCACCGCTGTTGTAGGTTTTCACCGTTCTGATTTCGGTATTAATAGGGTAGGTGCTTATTTTTTGGATAAAAGACCTGTCGGCTGCAATCGGACCAAGTCCGAAAGAACGCTTGATGCCAGCATTGATGCTAACAACCTGGTTGTCTCCTTTAAAATAATCGGTAACATCTAATACAACCGAACTGCTATCCTTTCCGAATGCTGCGATCGGGAAAGAAGCGGCAATAGCATTCAGGTTAGAATTGGTAACGGCTTTATAGATATCGTCCTTTACATCTGCTGCATTAACCAATGTAATGGTGCGTAGGAAGATATTGTTGCTTGGGCCTTTTTCAAAGGCAAGTGTTACCTGGTTGGCGATTTCACCACCATAGGCACCGCGACCGTTTCCGGCGATAGCAGGTACTTTAATGTAACGTGTAACTGCAAGAATTTCACGGCCTAAGATATT
>CAZTCS010000205.1:0-3637 GCA_964611995.1 uncultured Sediminibacterium sp.
TATCAAAGAAAAGAAACCAGGGCCATAAATCCTTTTCATTTAATTTTTTCATGGCCTTATAATACACGATAGCCTGAAGCAGAAAACGAACCCCAAACACTGCAAGGGCCATCCACCAGTTGTAAAAGATAATGCTGACAGCTAATAATGGATATACCCAAAACAAAGAGAATGAATATAACCCAAGCAAAAATTTGTGTGAACTTTTATAGTAGTTACTGGTGGTATAATGACGGTATTTTTGGGTCATCCAATCAGACCATCTTGTTTTAGGTTCACTAAGTGTATGGGCATCATGATCAATACAAATACTGGTATTATCCGGACGGGCAACCTGGTTAATAAACAGGTCATCATCTCCACTCGGAATCTGGTTGATGGATGAAAATCCTTTATTGCGTAAGAATACATCTTTTTTATAGCTCAGGTTTCTACCTACACCCATATACGGTTTACCCGCAATGGCATACGACAAATACTGAATAGCGGTATGAAAGGTTTCAAAACGGATCAGCTTATTCAGCAAACCTGGTTTCTTGTGGTAAGCGCCATACCCAAGTACAATTTCAGTACCATCAGTATAACATTCCTGCATACGTTGGATCCAATGTTCTGAAGCTGGCACACAATCGGCATCTGTTAGTAGTAAAATTTCATGACGCGCACTTTTGATACCCATTGATAAGGGGAATTTCTTACCACTGATCATTTTAGCTTCCTGGGTGAGTTCGATATAATTGATGTTTTTAAACATTTTTTTGAACTCATCGACCAGGTATTTGGTATCGTCGGTAGAATTATCGTTTACCAATACCACTTCATGCGTTGTCTTATATTGCTGAACCAAAACGCCCGGGAGTGTTTTAACGAGGTTATGCGCTTCATCTCTTGCGCAGATTACCACCGATACCGCATGTTCAATTGAAGTTTCTTTTTCTGGTGCCTTAAAGAATGCCAGTCTTTGAAAAAAATACAGGTAGTAAAACAATTGAATGCCTATAATCGCACAAAAGGCATAAAAACAAATATCCCAGAGCAGAGTTGGTATAGTCATTCCGCAAAAATAGGGCTTGAACCTGCTATGTTTGGAGGAACTGTGGAGATGTGGAAAAGTCAGAGAGGTGGAAAGTCCGGAAGTCCGGAAGTCAGGTAGTCCGGAAGTCCGAGAGTCGGGGAGTCCGAAAGACAGAGGTTGAGCGTGCATCATCTAGACTAATGCTCCATCTTTCCGACTTCCAGACTCACGGACTTTCGGACTTAACCTCTACTTTTGCCCAATGGCTTCACTCAAATTTGAACTGGAAACAACAGCGGCCGGCAGTAGGGCCAGGGCGGGTAAAATAACTACGGATCATGGTGAAATTCAGACACCTATTTTTATGCCCGTTGGTACCGTGGGAACGGTTAAAGCAGTTACCCAGCAACAATTGAAAGATGATGTGGAAGCGCAGATTATTTTAGGCAATACCTATCATTTATACCTGAGACCAGGGATTGAAGTGCTTGAAGCAGCGGGAGGGTTGCATCGGTTTAATGGGTGGGATAGACCTATACTGACAGACAGCGGCGGCTATCAGGTGTTTTCATTGGCGGCCAATCGAAAAATAAAAGAGGAAGGCGTATTGTTTCAATCGCATATTGATGGAAGCAAACACATGTTCTCTCCGGAATCAGTGATGGATATACAACGTAGTATTGGTGCCGATATCATCATGGCATTCGATGAATGTCCGCCATACCCCAGCGAATATGGATATGCAAAAACAAGCATGGAACTAACCCATCGCTGGTTAGATCGATGTATACATAGATTGGCTGAAACGCCTGATAAATATGGGTATACACAAAATCTATTTCCTATTGTTCAAGGGAGTACATATAAAGACCTCCGGCAAGCATCCTGCGAATATGTTGCATCAAAAGGTGCAGTCGGAAATGCTATTGGTGGATTAAGTGTAGGTGAGCCGGAAGACATGATGTATGAGTTTACGGAACTATGTACGGAATACCTTCCCCTCAATAAACCACGTTACCTGATGGGTGTAGGCACACCCTGGAACATACTGGAATGTATAGACAGAGGTATCGATATGTTCGACTGTGTTATGCCTACCCGTAACGGAAGAAATGGGATGATCTTTACAACAGACGGAGTAGTGAATATCAAAAATAAAAAATGGGCCACTGATTTTTCTCCAATTGATGCTGGCTTGGATAATGAAATGAGCCAATATTACACCAAAGCCTACCTCCGCCACCTTTTTGCGGCCGATGAAATACTGGGTATGCAACTGGCAAGTATCCAAAACCTATCATTCTACCTCTGGCTCGTAACCGAGGCCCGCCAACACATCCTAACCGGTGATTTTAGCTCCTGGAAAAAAGAAATGACTGAGCGTGTGAAAAGAAGACTGTAAGATAGCAGATGTCAGATGGCAGATGGCAGATGTCAGATGTATGATCGCTGATCTCTGATCTCTGATTTGTTTTGCTGCTGCATATTAACAAATATTCCATCCCAAACCCCAAACCCCAAATCCCAATTCAGAGATCAGAGATCATACATCTGCCATCTGCCATCTGCGATCTACCTTGTATCTTTGCGATACAAGCCGCTATGAAGAAATTAGACTGGTACATACTAAAAAAGTTTTTAACTACTTTCTTTTTTTCCATTTTCCTGTTTGCGGTTATTGCTATTGTGGTGGATGTTAGTGAGAAGACGGATGATTTTGTAAGATCCGGTTTATCGCTGAAAGAAATCATTACACAATACTACTATGGCTTCGTGCCCCATATCATTGCCTTGCTCCTGCCTTTGTTTGTATTTATAGCCGTTATCTTTTTCACCTCAAAAATGGCTGGGAGAAGTGAAATTATTGCCATTCTGGCAAGCGGAACCAGTTACCAACGATGGTTAAGACCTTATTGGATTGGCGGTGTATTATTGGCAGGATTATTATGGTTTGCCAATCAGTATGTTGTGCCAAGGGCAAACCAGATCAGGGGAACTTTTGAGGCCAATTATATTGATAAGAATAACAGCTATAATGCCCTGCTTAGTTCTAGCAACTATATTTATTTGAGGGTTGACTCATTTACCTATGCGGGTATATATGCTTATGATACTTTAACCAAACGGGGAGGGCCATATTTTTCTTATACCATTCGTAAGAATAAAGTGGTACAAAATATGCGGGCCGACCAGATTATCTGGGATACGGCTACCCGTAAATGGAAGCTGGAATCTATTTTGGAAAGGAAAATTTCAGACCAGGGGGAAGCAGTTGAATTGGTCCAGGAAAAACAAATGAACTTTAATTTCAAACCCCTTGACCTTAGCCGCGACAAATACACCAAAGACAAATTAACCACCCCGGAATTAGACCGTTTTATTGCCCTGGAGGAATTGAGGGGATCGGAGGGGTTGAATAGTCTCAAAGTAGAAAGATACAGACGTGATGCAACCTGCGTAACAGTGCTGCTTCTAACTCTTATTGGAGCTATAGTAGCAGGAAGGAAAGTAAGGGGGGGAAGTGGGGTGCATCTGGCTGTGGGTTTTGTTACTGCGGCATTGTTTATCCTGACCGACAGATTTTCTACTATATTTTCTACAAAAGGAGATCTGCCGCCACTT
>CAZTCS010000206.1:0-3622 GCA_964611995.1 uncultured Sediminibacterium sp.
TTTATTTATTCCATTAATAGCAGAAAGCCTAAAACAAGCATCAATCAAGGCTTGCGGCTTGTAGCTTGAAGCCAAATTTCCCCGGACAGTATTGATTATAAACTCCCCGTCCTACCCCCATCAACCGGTAAATTAATCCCATTGATATATCCGGCGGCAGGAGAACATAAAAAGGCAACCGCTGCCGCAAATTCTTCCGGTTCACCCAGTCTTCCGGCAGGAATCATTGCAACTGTTTTATCTACTATTGCATCTACTGTTGTTGCAGCATTAGCAGCTTGTTTGCCAAATAAATAATCAAGCCGGTCTGTCTTGGTATATCCCGGTAAAACATTGTTTACCGTTATACCATAACCACCAATTTCATTAGCAAGCGATTTTGCCCAATTAGCAACAGCAGCGCGAACCGTATTCGAAATACCCAAACCATTAATCGGTTGTTTCACCGATGTGGATACAATATTGATGATTCTGCCAAATCCCTTAGCCTGCATACCCGGCACTACTACTTGCGCCAGTGTATGTGCAGTAATAAGATGCGAGCGAAAACTGTCTTCAATAGCCGTTGCTTCCGTTTTCAACAATTCTCCCGATGCAGGTCCCCCGCTGTTGTTAATAAGTATATCGATTGTATGTCCTTTAATCAAAAAATCATACACCAAAGAGGCAACATTTGAAGGCTCATTGCTATCAGCTACAAAATAACCATGTTGCTGCTGCAGCGTGGTATCAAGCGAGTGTAATACCGCCTTCAAATTTGCTTCATTTCTTGCCAGGAGGTAAACATTAGCACCCAGCAAAGCAAGCTCTCGCGCTACAGCAGCGCCCAGCCCCTGTGATGCCCCACAAACCAATGCGGTTTTGCCTGTTAAATCGAGGTTCATTTTATATGATTTATAGTGCCCTGTAATCTTCCCTAACCGGATAAAAAACATCGAGTAGCACACAATCAGAAATAGCCAATCCTGAGTGTGGCACATTAGAAGGAATTACGATAACCTCACCCGGACCAAACTCAATGGGCTCTCCCGCCAATGTGAGCTGAAATCTTCCCTCCAGTACATGCGCAACCTGCTCATGTGGATGTGAGTGTTCTTTCAGCGCCGAACCTGCTTTTACATCGAGGTAAGAGAAAGTCATGTTCTCCGTATGAATAAAACGTGCTTTATAACCGGGTACAATTTCTTTCGGTGTAATACTTGACAGATCTACTAAAGGCATAAGGATAATTTATAACGCAAATTACAGATTCTGTTAACGATACAGTCAAGCGATCTTTATCGTTTCTTTGCAATATGTCATCATCACTCCCACTCTTTCGAAAAATCGGTATTGCTGAAGGTATTTCCCTTCTTGTTTTAATGGGCATTGCCATGCCACTCAAATATTTTGCCGGCATGCCGGAAGTAGTAAAATATACCGGATGGATACATGGCCTGCTCTTTATTGCCTATTGCAGCATGGCTTACATCGTAAAAGAAGAAAAGAAATGGCCATTCAAAATGCTCGCATGGGCATTCCTGGCAGCCTTCCTCCCATTTGGCACTTTTATATTCGACAAGAAATTACGGACTGATAATCCATTCTAACCCGCTATTTCCTGCAGAAGCCCTGTATAATGGCCAATCTGTTATAGTTACGGTAATTTGATTTATTTTCGTGAAGTCTATGAGAAAGATAGAATTGGAAATAGTAGCATTGTCGCACAGTATCACCCAAACCCATTCCTATGCGGTAGTATTAGGAGAAAAAAAGGGTTTGAGGAGACTTCCCATTGTTATTGGTGGCTTTGAGGCCCAGGCCATTGCCGTTGCACTCGAACACATGCAGCCCAGTCGCCCCCTTACCCACGACCTGATGAAGAATTTCATGAATGCCTTTAATGTAGAATTACAGGAAATCATCATCAGCGATTTACAGGAAGGAATTTTCTATTCAAAACTGGTTTGCTTCACTGAACACGATACCGTTGAAATAGACAGCCGCACCAGTGACGCGCTTGCATTAGCCGTACGTTTTGGTTGCCCCATCTATACTTACGAGCATATCCTTGAAAATGCCGGTATTCTCATGGAAGATGGCGGTAAAAAACAAAAAGCCGAAGCCGTAGGCGTTGAAGACGAAACCAGCAACAGAGAAGACCTTTCAAACATGAGCCTCGAAGAACTTCAAAACCTACTAAACGATGTTCTCGAACACGAAGACTATATACGCGCTATTGCTATTAGGGATGAGATGAATAAGAGAAAGTGAAAAAGAAATCTCTGATCTCTGATCTCTGATGTCGGATTTGATGGTGAGTAGTGAGTAGTAAGAAACTGCTTTGGGGTAGGTTTTATTGAACATTTTTTGAAAAAATCAAAGCTCAAAAATCAAAGATCAGCGATCAGAGATCAAAAATCTCCCCCACTATGCTTTCTTTTCCGAATGCTAAAATTAACCTGGGACTAAATATCATCCGAAAGCGGGAAGATGGGTTTCATGACCTTGAGACGGTTTTCTATCCGATTGCCGGATTAAGGGATGCATTGGAAATAATACATGGAAGTGAAGATGAGATGGTGAAGTTTACCCAAACCGGACTATCTATTTCCGGTGATACGAATAATAATCTTTGTATAAAGGCTTACCATCTTTTAAAAAAAGACTTTCCCTCCCTGCCACCTATTCAAATGCATTTGCATAAAGTAATTCCAATGGGAGCCGGACTTGGTGGTGGTAGTGCTGATGGAGCATTTGCCTTGTCGATGCTCAATAAACAGTTTGGTTTAGCATTATCCGAATCCAGTTTACTTGAATATGCGTTGCAATTGGGCAGTGATTGCCCCTTTTTTATCCTCAATAAACCTGCTTATGCAACTGGACGAGGTGAGCTGTTGAGTAATATTGAACTTGATCTTTCCGAATACCAATTTGTTCTGGTAAACCCAGGTATACATGTACCTACCGGATGGGCCTTCTCTCAAATAAAACCTGACCAACCTGCTTTTAATTGCAGAACTATCATTCAACAACCCATTGAAACCTGGCAAGATAAGCTGACCAATGATTTTGAAATTCCAGTAATGAATGCCTATCCTGAAATTAAAGCCATCAAAAAACAATTGCAGGAACAAGGAGCGTTATATGCTGCTATGACAGGCACTGGCAGCACCGTATTCGGCATATTCCCCAAAAATGCCACACCCGATTTTCAATTTCCTGCACATTATTACCTGTTCCAGGGAAACTGATTTTATAAATATTTGATTGCCGCTAATGCACAATCTGCTATTAATAGAACGCAGATTATCATGATTTTCAAGATCTATCATGATAAATCTTGAAAATCATGATAATCCGTGTTCTATCCTACGCATTAATTGCACCAGAATTCTTCCAACCAATTTTCTCAGCGACACCCCATTTTTCAGTAGTATCAAAATAGAAACAAACGTTAGTTTCCATTTTGAACAAAATTCGATAAAAACATATTAAAATTGAATAATAATCAATCAATATCCACATTGATTGAACAACTTATTTTAAAATCTTATTTTTTTTGATTAATTTAGTACCGATTGCCTGCCATGCTATTTCCTGAACTTTAATTCGGTTGCAAATGCTTGTTTCAAAAAACAGC
>CAZTCS010000207.1:0-3607 GCA_964611995.1 uncultured Sediminibacterium sp.
TGTAAAAGGGGCGATTCGTCTGCTTTTACTGAACTATACCATCAACATGCCAAAGAAGTGTACAATACCATATTCCGACTGGTACCGCACACTGGTGAAGCCGAAGACTTGTTGCAGGAAGCTTTTGTGGCGGCTTTTCAGGCCATCCACAAATTTGAACACACGGGTGGATTCAGGGCCTGGATTAAACGAATTGCTATTAACCAGTCTATCTCATGGATGCGAAAACAGAAACTGAAACTGGTGGAACTGGACGACAGCAAATCTGGTCATATAGAAGAAGAGCCTATAGATGAAGCACAGTTTAGTTTTAAGGTGGAAGAAGTAAAAAAAGCCATTGAAGAACTACCTGATTCCTATCGAACCATTATTCAACTCTACCTGTTTGAAAATATTCCGCAGGAAGAAATAGCGACCATCCTGGGTATATCATATAATAATGTGAGGATACAATACCATCGGTCGAAACAAAAGATATTGAAAAGCCTTAGTAAAGGAGGTGAAGTATGAAGACAGAACTTGAAAAATTTATTGCTGAAAACAGATCGTCTTTCGACGACCGTACGCCAGGTGACGATGTGCTCTCCCGAATACAGCAAAAGATAGGTCATACAGCTCCGGCACCTGAAAAAAAGGGGATTGTGATTTCTTTTAAAGCCATTCGATGGGCAGCAGCAGCTTGTGTGATAGTACTTGCAGGTTTGGGTGTATGGTGGATGAATTTTGATACTACAAAACCAACGGATCAAATACTTGCAGAACAGAAACCACCTGTACAGGATATTGAAAAAAAAGCAAGCTTAAATCCACTTGCAGCAATTGCTTCTGAAACAATTGCAAAATCGCCGGCCGAAAATATCGCGACGAAAACTGACGAACAGAAAACAATTCTTTTTGCAAGTCTGAATAATATGGAGTCTGCAAGCACCAGACTGGCAGCGGCCATGAAAGTGTATGAAATGAAAAATGCAGATAAAGAAATTGTAGACGCCCTGCTAACGGTGATGAATACAGATCCGAATACGAATGTTCGCTTAGCAGCACTTGATGCTTTGGCAAAATTTCATCGGGAACCCTATGTTAAAAAGCAGTTGACTGCTGCATTAAAAAAACAGAAAGACCCAATGGTTCAGGTAGAACTTATACAAGTGCTTACCAAAATGAAACAAACAAGCATTCTTTCTGAACTGGAGAAATTAGTGAAAGATGTGAATACTACCGATGCAGTAAAAGACAGGGCCTACTCCAGTATATTAACGCTTGGATCATAACAATAATAATAAAAAGGAATACATCGGTTCATGCATGACGATTTTATTCCGAAAACCCCCATCACAAACATAAAAACGAAAACAACAATGAAAAAGATCATATTCAGTACTATCGTAGCACTATTGGTAACAGCTACTTCATTTGCGCAGGAATATAAACTGGCAAAATCAACCGGTAAACTGGTTATCAGTACACCAGGTGTAACTGTAGAAGGTTATGATGGCAATGAAATTATTTTCACCGGCAAAGGAAAAGGAGGTGAAGAGGATGAAAGAGCTAAAGGTCTCCGCCCCGTAAGTGCTTCTGGTTTACAAGATAATACCGGACTGGGTATTAATGTGGCAGACAAAGGCGCCAAAGGAATCTCTATTTCTTACTCTTTCAGTAAAGTAATCGGTAACAGCACAGCAACTTTCAGGAATATTGAAAGCGAAATAGAAGTATCTGTGCAATACAATAAAATTGACCTGGAAAATGTAACAGGGCCATTAACGGTAAAATCTGTTTACGGCGGTATTGATGTGAAATTTGGACAAAACATCAAAGGACCTGTTTCCCTGGTATCTGTGTATGGATACGTAGATGTTTCTATGTCGCCTGCTACCAAAGCAAATCTGAAAATGAACACATCCTGGGGTGAAATACTGGCATCTGCGGATTTTAAAATTGATATTGAAAAATCTGGTTCAGCAGACATGATTAGCTATAGCGAGAACCATATCAAAGGGAAACTCAATGGTGGTGGCGTTGATATGACACTTACTTCCAGTTACGGAAAAGTTTACTTACGCAAATCAAACTAATCAATGCTTAGTTCAGCGGTGTAGCAATAGGTGTTTATAGCACTTATTGGTTTGAACAAAAAACGGTTGGATAATACTACTCCGCTGTACTAAACGGTTACTGCCAAAATCAATAAAATCAAGCAGATGAAAACAATATTAACACTGCTATGCGGCATGATATGCCTTGCATTGCAGGCACAGCAAACAATTACCAAAACTTATCCGCTAAAAGCCGGACAGGAACTCGAGCTTTCATTCGATTATCCAAGGATTATAAAATTGAGCACCTGGGATAAACCGGAAGTTTCGATTACTGCCACTGTAAGCATTAACGATGGTCAAAACAATGATGCTTTTCAACTGATTGAAGCCACCAACGGATCAACGTTGAGTATCAAGAACATTATTAAGGACCTTGATAAAATTCCCAAAAGATATACGGTAATACATAATGGCAAAAAAACAGTGTACACTTCAAAAGAAGAGTTTAAAAAACTTACGGTCGATTTAAATGGCCCAAGGTCTTATTCTGAAGGAGTAGAAATGGAAATAACACTCGATATTAAAATACCGAAGAGCCAGGCATCAACCTTTGTAAAGCCAAATACGGAATAGTTGAGCTGGTAAATTATAGAGCACCAATAAGAGTAGATGCAACCTATGGTGGAATAGATGCATCGATCAATGAAACAAATACAGGTAAACTATCGGCTATTACGCACTATGGCCAGATTTACTCGAACCTGAAGTTGAATATTACAGACAAAGAGGAAAGAGATTTTTATACATCCATCACCTCATCTATGGGGAATGGTCCCGGTTATGCATTAAAATCAACTTACGGTAACTTATACCTCAGAAAATCGTTACAATAAAAACATTACCAACTGTTTCTACAGACAGTAATAGTTCTCATGTGTATGCAAAGCCGCTGAAAAGCGGCTTTTTTTGTTTAATTAAGAGAAAAAATACGCTGTATTTAACGCAATATTGACACATATTTAGGCCATTATTTGCATAGCGGGCATGAAGATTGAATATATACCTATGTAAACAATCTTATTTAGTAAAACCGCATCGTATGAAAAAGATACAATGGTTAACCACACTCATATTGGTGGTAATGATATTTAGTAGTTGCGGAAGAACAGCGTATGTGCAGAAGGACAATGATGTTGACTTTAGCAAAATCAGCACTTATAGTTGGATATCTACCCAGGCCAGTAAAGAAAAAGCATCAGCACAGATAGTCAACGATGATCTGACTAACAGAAAGATAAAACAGGCAATTAACAAAAACCTGAAAGAGAAAGGATGGAAAGAGGTAAAAAAGAATCCTGATGTGTACCTGGTGTATGATGTTATGATTGAAGAGGAAAACAGAAAAACCTCTTCGCCGGTTTTTGCACAACCATTTACCCGATGGTTCTTCAATCCAAATAGCAGAAGATGGGTGCCGGTATTTTATCCATCAAGATTTATTGGTTATGATGAAGATATCCGGAAAATTAAAGAAGGAACACTAACCCTAACACTGATGGATGCAGACA
>CAZTCS010000208.1:0-1162 GCA_964611995.1 uncultured Sediminibacterium sp.
TTTCATTAAAATAATAATCGATGCTGTCTTTGGGTGTGTACCAATAAAGACTTGGATGATTGGCTTCCAGTATTTTTTTCAGCAACACTATATCTTCTACCAATGGCTTAGCCGCCATTTTAGGGAGTGGTGGTGGAATGTATTGTCCCTCCACCTTAGCAGATAGTCCGATGATCAATGCAAGAAAAAATAGCGTGATGCGGACTGTCTTCATATTTATTTATTGCTGAAATGCATTCCAGCCCTGTGCGGTAATATTAAAGGTATTGCCTCCTTTGGTGAGTAATTTACAACCTTCTTCCAATTCTGTCATGTACCCGATTACACTGATTTCTTCGTTCAGGGTAATTTTTTCATGGTCTTCCTGCTTCAAAGTAAAGATCAACTCATAATCTTCTCCTCCATTAAGAGCGCATACCGTTGGATCTAATCCAAACTTAAACGCCGCTTTTCTGCTATGGTCAAATATGGGTAATTTCTCTTCATAAATACGGCAGCCTAAATTGCTTTGTTTACAAAGATGTAATAGTTCACTGCTGATGCCATCACTCACATCCATCATGGCAGAAGGTATAATATTATTTGCTTCGAAGAAGGTGATGATGTCTTTTCTTGCTTCTGGTTTCAACAGCCTGCCTACAATATAACTTTCGTTTTCGAGGTCTGGTTGAATCTGTGGATTCTCAAGATAAATTTTCTTTTCCCTTTCCATTAAGGTTAAACCTAAATAAGCACCGCCTAAGTCGCCACTCACACAAATCAGGTCTCCTTTCGATGCGGTACTTCTTTTTACAAATTTATCAGGTGCTACTTCTCCTATAGCTGTTACAGATATGATCAATCCTTTTTGTGAAGTAGATGTATCACCTCCTACCAAATCAACCCCATGTTTTTCGCAAGCGATATGAATACCTTCATATAACTCTGTCATGGCTTCTACACTAAACCTGTTACTCATGCCAATGCTTACCGTAATCTGAGTAGGCGTAGCATTCATGGCATAGATATCACTCAGGTTTACCATCACAGCTTTATAACCCAGATGTTTCAACGGCGTATACATGAGGTCGAAGTGTATTCCTTCGAGTAATAAGTCGGTGGTCACCACGGTTTGTTTACCAAAATGGTCTATCACCGCAGCATCATCACCCACACCCAATAC
>CAZTCS010000208.1:1200-3585 GCA_964611995.1 uncultured Sediminibacterium sp.
AACTCGCCCAAATCGGATATTTCTGTTCTTACTTCACTCATAGAAAATATTGAATGTTCAATGTCCAATATCCAACTTCAAAATTGGATATTGATTATTGGATATTCCTCTGTTTGTTTACGACTCTGTTACTATGCCGCCATTTACAATCGCCACCAGTTCGTCATGTATCTTTCCGTTGGTAGCAATAATATGTGGCTGATAGGGTGAGTAATGATTGCCTTTGAAATCTGTTACTTTTCCTCCTGCTTCTTCTACTATTAAAAATCCGGCTGCGCTATCCCAAGCCTGTAGCTTGTGTTCATAAAATCCATCGAATCTACCAGCCGCTACCCAGCAAAGGTCAATGGCCGCACTACCTAATCTTCTTACCGGAACACCTTTACGGATTAGTTTTTCGAATACCTGTAAGGGACCATTTTCCATATCAAGATAGGTATACGGGAAACCGGTTACCAGACAGCTTTTGATAACTTGCGACTTATCGCTTACATGAATTTTTTTATCGTTCAGCGTTGCACCAAATCCTTTTTGTGCAAAGAAGAATTCATTGATAAAAGGATTATATACAGCACCAAGTATCATTTCGCCATTCTGCTCAATACCAATACTTACGCAACAGATAGGAATACCATTGGCAAAGTTCACCGTACCATCAATTGGGTCGATGATCCATTTGTAGGCAGAGTCTTGTACAATTTCTCCTGTTTCTTCACTTAAAATAAAATGATCGGGATAGTCCTGTCTGATCACTTCAAATATGGCTTTTTCAGCAGCATGGTCTGCTTCAGTTACCAGGTTATTGACGCCTTCTTTATTACTGATTTTAAACTGGCCATTAAAAAAGCGCTTTAATTCCTCAGCGCCTGCTTCGGTTGCTTTGATGAGCGTTTGTTTCAACATATCCGCAAAAGTAACGAACCGGCAGAAGAATACGGAATATGGAATAAGAAATAAGCAATAAAGAAGGTCGTTAAACCTGCTTATTATTGCAGTGAAAACCCGTATTTGGAACTAAGTGTTATCATAGTAAACTATTGTGTACCCGATTTTCTGGAACAATGCCTGATCTCGGTTAAAAAAGCCATGCAATCGATCAATGGTGAAATTATCGTTGTAGACAATGCATCCCCAGATAATAGTATGGCATTATTGGGTCCATTGTTCCCCGATGTGCATTTTGTTCAATCTGAAACGAATATCGGTTTTGGCAGAGCATGTAACCTTGGATTAACCAAGGCCAAAGGCAACTATGTACTTTTTTTAAACCCTGATACCCTGGTTGCAGAAAACACCCTCAACTACTGTGTTCAGTTCCTCACTACTAACCAGCAATGTGGTGCGGTGGGGGTGAAAATGATCAATGGTTTTGGCAGGTTTTTACCTGAAAGTAAGAGAGCCAGGCCTTCACTCAGTAATACTTTCTTCAAAATAACAGGTTTGGCAGCTTTGTTCCCCCAATCGGGTCTGTTTAATCATTATGCACTGGGAAAGCTTTCTTCCAATACCACACATCCCATATCGGTGTTGGCTGGTGCTTTTATGATGGTACGAAAAGATTTGCTGGAGACGCTGCAGGGCTTTGACCCCATATTCTTTATGTATGGAGAAGATATTGACCTTTCACTGCGAATACTTCAATCAGGTTATACTATTTACTATCTCGGCGAAGTTTCCATTATTCATTACAAAGGACAGAGCTCAAAGAACAGATCGCAACAGCAAAACACTTTTTTCTATAAAGCCATGCGACTGTTTGTAAACAAACACTATAAAGCTGGCTGGCTGATAAATCCTTTTATATTATTGATACAGGTGCTGGCTGGCATAAAAAAATTGCTGCTGCCTCCTACAGATATGCTCAGCCATTTGAACACCAGTAGTAGTGCATTCATCATAGGTAGTAAAAATGCTTGCGAACAGGTTAGCAGGGTATTGGATGAAAAAAATCATAACAGTATTGTGAAAGGATCGGTTTTTTTACATGAAAACAATGATTACAGCATTAAGCATTTGTCGGACCTGCCAGCAGCATGCAGACAACATCATATTAAGCAGGTAATTGCTCGTATTCCCGATTATTCACTGGAAGAAATAATGCCGGTGATGGAGGCATCGAAAGGTGTTTTTTTTCGCTTTGTTTTTGAAGGTTCAGCAGCTTTACCTTTTAATAAATAATGGGGCATTTTTTATTGTCTGCAGTTGTAGGGTCTCTGATGGCAGATTTTGAAGGTTAAATCTGCGAATCTGCTGTAAAAAATATAACTCCACTGTTACTGATTTTCTCCTTGTTAGTACTACCTTTTAACAACTGATACCTTGGTTTTAGCGCTTTTAGCGTAATTTTGTATATTCCAATTAACCCGAGTCTAACGATGTCTATTC
>CAZTCS010000209.1:0-898 GCA_964611995.1 uncultured Sediminibacterium sp.
GTGCCTACACTAAATCCTGAATCAAGTTTACCATGGAAAACACCATGGAGAATATTGGTGGTGGGGAATTTGAAAACAGTTACCGAATCTACACTTGGTACCGATCTGGCATTTCCTGCTAAAAAAATGGATCCTTCTTTTATTAAACCTGGCAAATCATCCTGGAGCTGGATATTAAAGAAAGATGACTCTACTGTTTTCAGTGTTCAAAAAAAGTACATTGATTTTGCGGCTGATATGAAATGGCAATATTGTTTGATGGATGCAATGTGGGATAAACTTATCGGTTATGATTCAGCGGCCATCTTGGTTAAATATGCAAAAGAGAAAAATGTTGGTCTGCTGGTATGGTACAATTCAGCCGGTAGCTGGAATACAGTGAAGTTTACACCAAAGGATAAGTTACTGACACATGAGAGCAGGGTAAAAGAATTCAGTTTGCTACAAAAAATAGGTATTAAGGGTATTAAGGTTGACTTCTTTTCCGGAGATGGTCAGTCAATGATCAATTATTACCAGGACATACTAGAAGATGCAGCAAGTTTTAAGTTACTGGTAAATTTTCATGGAGCTACTTTACCAAGGGGGTTGCATAGAACCTATCCAAACCTGATGACGGCAGAAGCGGTACTCGGATATGAAATGATCACTTTTAACCAGCGTGATGCAAACAGGTATCCATCACATGCGGTAATGAGTGCAATGGTTAGAAACGCATTTGATCCGATGGATTTTACACCCATGAACCTCTACAAAATTCCAAGGATCAAAAAAGTTACTACAGCGTCTTTTGAACTGGCAACAGCCGTATTATTTCTGTCAGGTATTCAACATTACGCCGAAAGCCCGGATGGGATGGAACATGTGCCTTCAACTATCAAAGATTTTTTACGCCAGC
>CAZTCS010000209.1:909-3543 GCA_964611995.1 uncultured Sediminibacterium sp.
GGGTACATGGGATGACGTAAGATTTATTGACGGTTACCCAGGCAAGCATTATGTAGTTGCAAGAAGAGCTGGTAAAAAATGGTATGTGGCAGGTATCAATGGCGAGAATACAACAAAAGAGTTAACACTTGATCTGTCATTCCTAAAAAACAACAAAGCAACTTTGATTCATTCAGGTGATAATAATCAGGATGACCCATCCTTTCAGTGGAAAGAGATTAGTCTTGATGCGGGTAAAATAAGCGTTTCCTTAAAAGCGAATGATGGATTTATTATCGTATTAAAATAACAAAGCAGGTAATAGAAATATGAAAAAATACAGCACCCTTTTTTTTGCTCATAAGTTGCAATCGATTGCAAACTCAATAGGCAGTGTATTACCTATCCGGCACAAGTTTAAAGTGTTAGTCGTAGTTATACTTACTTTATTTATTTTTTCTTTTTCAGTATCTGCTCAGGAAATTATTGAAATATATACCGGTGTTATACCTGGTTCTAAAGCAAGTGATAAGACAGAAACCAAAGATGCAGGTATGTTTCGAAATGTAACTAAGCCAACACTCGAAATCTATTTACCTGAAAAGGAAATTGCATCAGGTGCTGCAGTAATTATTTGCCCGGGGGGCAGCTATAGCGTATTGGTATATGATGGGGAAGGAATTTCGATGGCAAAAGCATTTCAACAAAAAGGGGTAGCTGCATTTGTTTTAAAATATCGCTTACCCCATGAATCATTAATGGTTGATAAATCAACAGGGCCACTACAAGATGCGCAGCAAGCTATCAAAACGGTACGGGATAATGCGGTAAAATGGGGTGTTGATCCCGGGAAAATTGGCATCATAGGTTTCTCCGCTGGTGGTCATCTGGCTTCTACTGTTGCCACACATTTTACTCAGTCGCAGATTGAAAATTCAACAAACACAAGTTTGCGTCCGGATTTTCAAATACTTGTTTATCCGGTAATAAGTATGCAGGATGCATTAACTCACTCGGATTCAAGAAAAAATCTATTAGGTGCTAATAGTGCAAACGAAATAAAAAACAACTTTTCCAATGAACTACAGGTAACAAAAGAATCGCCACCTGCATATATAACACATGCTTCAGATGATAAACTGGTAGTTGTACAGAATAGTATACAGTATTATGAAGCATTACTGCAAAAGGGAGTACCTGTTGAAATGCACCTTTATCAGAAAGGGGGTCATGGATTTATATTCAGACAGAAAGAATGGGTAGATCCTTTGTTTCAATGGATGAAAAACAATAACTGGATAAAAAAATAAATATATAACCTAACAAAAGCAACGATCATGAAACCAATTCTTATTATTTCTTTGTTATTGCTCGGCTTGAATGGACTGGCACAAAATGTCATTAAACCAGCTTCGCCGGGTTTTGATATTGTAAGGGAGCAAATTCCGCATGGCAACATAGATTCAATTACATATCCTTCTAAGACAGTTGGAAATGACAGGAAATTATTGGTGTACACTCCACCGGGTTATACAAAGAATAAAAAGTATCCGGTATTATATTTATTACATGGAATAGGTGGGGATGAAAAAGAATGGTTAACAGGTGGCAAGCCACAGGTTATTTTAGATAATCTTTATGCTGATGGAAAGATTGAACCTATGATCGTTGTACTTCCAAACGGAAGGGCTATGAAAGACGACAGGGCTACAGGTAATATTATGGCACCTGATAAGGTACAGGCATTCGCTACTTTCGAGAAAGACTTATTGAATGATCTGATTCCTTTTATTGAGAAAAACTATTCAGCACTTTCAGATCGTGAACATCGAGCTATTGCAGGTTTATCAATGGGAGGAGGCCAATCCTTAAATTTTGGTTTAGGTAATCTTGACAAATTTGCCTGGATCGGTGGTTTCTCTTCTGCCCCAAATACTAAAACCCCTGAAGAACTCTTACCGGATATTGCTGCTGCAAAGCAAAAAATTAAACTATTGTATATGTCATGCGGCGCTAGTGACGGATTAATAAGGTTTAGTTCACGACTACATGAATATGCTAAGAAAAATTCACTGCCTCATATTTATTTTATTGAACCAGGTGTGCATGATTTTAAAGTTTGGAAGAATGGCTTGTATATGTTTTCCCAGTTATTATTTAAACCTGTTGATACAACATCTTTCTCGAAGTATCCTGTAGCTGGAGCACCCGCAGCCAGTAATGTGCGTAATGCAGCTTATCCGCAGATATTACCAGACAATCGTGTAATCTTTAACGTAAAAGCACCTGATGCAAAAAAAGTTCAGGTAGATCTTGGTAAGAAATACGATATGGTAAAAGACGATGATGGTAACTGGCGTGCAACAACTGATTCAGTTGGTGAAGGATTTCATTATTATTCATTAATCATTGATGGACTTGCAGTGGCTGATCCGGGTAGTCAAACATTTTATGGAATGGGACGCATGGCCAGTGGTATTGAAATCCCCTTTGCCGGAGGCGATTATTATGCGATGAAGAATGTACCCCATGGTGATATTCGCATCAAAAAATATTTCTCGCGTGTAACCAATTCGTGGAGACAGATGTTTGTTTATGCGCCTCCTGGTTACGACGAGAACCAATCTGAAAAATATCCCGTACTCTATATTTTAC
>CAZTCS010000210.1:0-327 GCA_964611995.1 uncultured Sediminibacterium sp.
GGAAGATCCCTGTTCAGGTTACGCTCAAGGTATTTTGTCCAGGCAGGAATACCACCAGGGAATTCCGCAGGAATTTGTACCACGGTAAATACTTTATCGTAGTCTTCTTCCTGTTTAGGCGCTTCAACAACGCCGGTACCTTTTACTTCCACTGGAGGAGCAACGATACCTTCGTCTTTAATACCTTCCTGGTTGATGGTACCAATTTTGGTATCTTCCAGTTTCTCCACTTCCTTGATTTCCTCTTCAGGTTTCACTTCTTCATCCTTCACAATTTTAGGAGGGGTGAATTTGGTGATTTCAACCTTAGGTGGCTCTTGTTTAGGT
>CAZTCS010000210.1:348-580 GCA_964611995.1 uncultured Sediminibacterium sp.
ACTTTCTCCAGTTCCATATCCTGTACGAAAATCTGGGTTTGTTCCTTTTTAGAAGAGTTGGCAACCAATGAACCTACCAGGAAAAGCAGGCACACTACTACAGTTCCGATAATAGCGAAAGTAATACGCTTATTATAGGTTCTGCGGAGTTGGTACGCGCCGTACTCTTTGTTTCTACCCTCAAAAACGATATCGAGGATATCCGCGGTTAATATTTTGTTTACGTCCATTG
>CAZTCS010000210.1:601-1558 GCA_964611995.1 uncultured Sediminibacterium sp.
AAACCAATTAATTTGAAGCTGAAGCGCCACCAGAGGCGTCAGACAACTTAACCAATTGTTCTTCAACAGGGGAAATATCCACCAGCGCATAGCGCTTTAACACATTGATGGTCATTTCATCCAGAATATCCACCACATTTTTATAAGTGCTTTCAGATGAAGGCTTCAAAACTACTACCAGGTCTTTTTCGTTGGTACGTGCTTTTTTCTCCAGCAATACCGTACGAATTTCCTTGAAATTAGAAGATTTGAAGTTAGAACCATCCGGTGCCAACTGACCCTCATAGTAGAAGACGTTATTGTCTTTTCCTAATAACAGGGTAATAACACCAGATTCTTTGGCCTTATTCTGATCCTCCGGCTTATCTGCATCTTTTGGTAAAAAGAGCTTCATAGCCGTAGGTTGACTCATCGTTGTGGTGAAGATAAAGAATGTAATGAGTAGGAAGCCCAGGTCAACCATGGGCGTCAGATCAACACGGGTAGAGAGTTTCTTCCCTTTCTTGACCCCGGGGCCCTTTTTGTGGCCCCCGCTACTCGAGGTATCCATTTCTGCCATAACGGTAGAATTTAGTTTTCGTGAGTATTTTGTTTACTTACTACTGATCAACAGTATTTATTCTTCTCTTTTCTCTCCAGCCATGGTTTTCTTCCAAAGCTCGGTACCAGTTGGAACACTTTCAGGATTGGTGATCATCTGGAATTTCAGTTGATCTGTTTTCTTGAAAGCATCGATCACTGCTTTAAAAGCAGGATACTTGGCCGCATTATCACCTTTTACCAACAGGTTCATTTTGCTACCCAGGTAAGCATCGGTTATGGCCCTCATCCAGGTAACCATTTGGTTATCGGTTGAGTCCTGAACCGGAATACCGGGTAATTTATCACCCTTGCGCTGGTCTTCAGGTAAGGAAAGAAAAGATGCCATTTGAGAGAAGGGGGCACCAAAGAAACCTG
>CAZTCS010000210.1:1679-3204 GCA_964611995.1 uncultured Sediminibacterium sp.
ATTCATATTCAGGTTCAGCTGGCTGTTCAATGCATTACACACCGCTTCTTTCTTTTGTTCTTCATCCATCGTAATAAATACCTTGCCATCCTTGTCGATCGTGATCATTACAATGTCCTTATCGGGTGCCACTTTTGCCGCCACAGAGTTTGGTGTGGTTACAGCAATGGCTTCAGCCGGCTTGAACTTTGTAGTTAAGATAAAGAACGACAACAGGAGAAAGGCCACATCGCACATGGCTGTCATGTCGATGTTGGTACTTTTACGAGGTAATTTGGCTCTTCCCATTGTTATTTATTTATAGCATTCACTAATTAAGATTCAAAACTTTTCATTTTCCATACAAACAATCAAAGATTATTTGTAGTTAGCCGCAAAGCTTTGAGTTAAAGTGAATCCAGACTCGTCGATACCATAAGTAATACCATCGATACGAGTTGTAAATACGTTGTACATGATGATCGCGATAGCTGAAGTACCGATACCAAGGGCTGTATTATACAGGGCCTCAGAGATACCTTGTGAAAGTTCACGTGCAGCTTCTCCACCACCTTCATCACCCAGTTTAGAGAATGAACGGATCATACCTAATACGGTACCGAACAGACCCAAAAGGGTTGCTACAGAAGCGATGGTAGAAAGGAATACCAGGTTCTTCTCGAGCATTGGCAGTTCCAGTGCAGTTGCTTCTTCAATTTCTTTCTGAATGTTCAATACTTTCTGCTCAGTTTCGAGTTCTGTATTGCCAATCATTTCTTTATACTTACGCAGACCTGCTTTCATTACATTACCTACAGATCCTTTTTGCTTGTCGCACTCAGCCAAAGCCTTGTCAACATCTTTATTAGCCAGGTGGAACTGTACTTTACGGATGAATTCAGCAATGTTTCCTGCACCAGTAGCTTTAGATACAGTCAATAATCTTTCAATACTGAAAGTTACCGCTGTTAAGAATGTACCAATCAGGATAGGTACTACGATACCACCTTCATACATTTTGGTGAAAGTTCCCTTCGGACCCTGGTGTGCTGGCCAGAACCAATGACTTGGATCAGGATCAGGTGTAGTAAAGTTACCAGCACTTCCTAATACTACGCGCCAGATAAAGTAACCACCCAGGATACAAAAGATGGGGGCAAGTGTTGCAACTAAATTACTGCTCTTCTTAGGTTGAACAGACGTGGCGCTCTTTGCAGCCGTTGCAGTTGGTTTTGTCTCAGCCATGATTCGATTGATTTTTGTTTTTTAAAATAACAATTGATTTAAAAAATTCTCCTCGCAATGCTAATGAAAAATGTAATTCACAGGTCAAACATTGTTTCAATAGTCCGAAAGGGGTTACAAAATAGGTATTTTCCTGAAAGCGGCAAATTTGATTCGGCAAAAAACCGCAAACCTGTGCAGTCGGGAAGTGAGCAAGATAGGAGGTTTCCTAAAAACACCCCAATCTTTTCACCGACCCAAATTAAAGCTTTTACCATTCATCCAACACACCAGAAAAAAAAATTGTTGATTAATTTACGAT
>CAZTCS010000210.1:3216-3508 GCA_964611995.1 uncultured Sediminibacterium sp.
AACTATTTTATTGCAGCAGCGTTGCTGGCCTCAACTGTGTCGGTTGCCCAAACCCGCGATACTTCCCGCCCCGCAGCCCCCCCTGCAGCAGGAAACTTTCCCGCAGGTTTCGGCGGCGGCGCTCAACGCCAGGGACCAAGAGCTTACAAAGACGTGATTACCAATAAGGCTATCTCGCAAAAAGGTATGGTTACAGTACATAAAGTAGACGATAAATTCTACTTTGAAGTACCAAATAATATCTTAGGCCGTGAAATTCTTGCAGTTACACGTTACATTAAAGTACCTGCTA
>CAZTCS010000211.1:0-3500 GCA_964611995.1 uncultured Sediminibacterium sp.
ACAGGGGTATAAGCAGTATGCAGGTAGCCATCAGATTCCTGTGCAGCAAGGATGATGGGTATCCATCTTTCAAGCGCCTCTTTCATTTTTGTTTGAGCTGCAATGATTTCTTTATCGCCTTGCGGGTCTACCATCAATGCAATACAAATAGATTCAACGGTTTGGTGTACCCATGCATTAGAGAATACATATCCTTTATGACGCGCATAAGGTTCGCCACGCAAGGCTTTGGCTGCTTCAATAAAATTATCCAGTCCGCCCTGACCAATGGTTAAATCTGTACGCTCATTTTGTACAATACAATAGGGAATCCAGTTTACAATCATGGCTTTGGCCCGATCGTTCCAGAGTTTGTTATCGATTTTATATTTCTTGGTGTACACCACATCCAGCCTGTTCACCGGTGGTGGGTTATGCACTTTTACTTTTATGGTTGATGTTTGTGAAAGATTACCTTCCGTTGCTGTTATCGCCAACTCATAATCACCCACAGCACTGAAATTAGCCGTTGCCTTTAATGCATGGTCATCACTAAACTGAACGGTACCCGGACCTGACAATTTTTTCCATTCCACTTTTGATACGGGTGTAACAGATTTTACAGATGCATCCAGGTAAGTTTTCCCGTTGATGATCAGGTCTCGGTCGAGCCCAGCCAATACCAGTGGTTTTGGATTGGGTGAATTAGGTGTTTTTGCTACTACCCATTCTAATAAAGTAGCCACTCCACGATCAGCGGAATCGAGATCAATACGCATACGTGTGGTGGTAATTTCTTTGAATGTGGTAGTATTATACTGGTTGTTTTCTTTACCCAGGCCCTCCACATTTTCTACCGGAACGAAAGCTGATCCATTCCAGTAGGATATACGGTATTGCTCTGGCAGGCGGATATTGTTGTTGAAATTCCACCAGAACAAACCTATCTCACTGGTGCTAACCGGCTCCAGCCATTCATATTGTACCCAGATATTGGTGCGTGGCTGTCGGTTAAATCCACCACCCCCTCTTGTGTTGCCAACATTTGTAGGTGTTTTTTGATCGTTTAATCCATCTACCCCAAAGCCTCCACGACTTGAGCTTGTTTTAGCTACTATTGCGAGGTTAGGTTTGCTGGTAATAGACTGTTGTGCTTTTACAGTTGTTACTAAACCAAACAATAGCATGGCCTGTAACAATCGGGTAAAAGAGATTCGAATGTTTTTCATTGATCCCGTGTTTTAATGAATTATTGTATTGGTACAGGGTCTACATAATACATTTTCTTCACTGCATCTGCTGTTAGCATGGCTATCTGTGCAGAGGGTAATGTGGTTGTTTTCCACTCATCTGTTGGTAACAGCTTAAGCGTGGTGTTTTCACTATTTAAAACGATGGGCAGGTTAAATCCGGCTACACAATTGGTATAACGATATTTTACTGTGTTACCCTTTATCTCAAATTCAAATTTTGGTATTGATCAAATACTTTGCTGTAATCAAATCCTGCTTTTTTTGAGATATAATTTTCTACCTGTGCTGTATTCACCGTTTTGTGATAGAAATCTTTGTTCAACCCACGAAGAATTTGTCTGAATTTTTCATTGTCATTAATACTGTGCTTGATGGCATGCAGCATATTTCCTCCTTTAGGATACATATCGCCACTACCTTGTGCATTTACACCATAGGTTGGTGGAATAATGGGCCTGTCGTTTCTGATGCCACTTCTTATTCCGGCATTGTATTCATTACCAGCCTGCTCTCCGAAAATATGTTCTATAAATAAAGTTTCGCTGTAGTTGGTAAATCCTTCATGCACCCACATATCTGCCAGGTCATTGGAGGTAATATTGTTGCCAAACCATTCGTGACCGCTTTCATGGATCACGATAAAATCCCATTTTAATCCCCAACCTGTTCCTGATCCGTCACGTTTTCTGTATCCAGGTTGGTACCAGTTACCATAAGCCACTGCACTCTGGTGTTCCATACCACTATGAGGTACATCAATTAACTGATAACCATCTTCATAAAATGGATATGGGCCAAACCAGTACTCAAAACTTTTCATGGTATTGTGTACTTCTTTGGGCAAATATGATTTTGCTTTTTGCTCATTGTAATCTAGCACCCAATAGTTCAGGTCCAGTTTTCCTTTTTCGCCCTGATACACTTCTTTAAAGTTGATATACTTACCGATATAGGGTATGATATTATAGTTGTTGATCGGATTGGTTACTTCCCAGGTATAACTGGTTGTGCCATTTCCCACAGCCATTAGTGTATCAGGCACACGCATAGTTAAGGATGCTCCATTATCAGGCTCATCGCTCTGATGGTCTTTGCAGGGATACCAGATAGATGCACCGGCTCCACCCTGACAGGTAACCGTCATCCAGGGGCGACCTAATGAATCTTTGGTGAAAGTCCACCCACCATCCCATGGGGCTCGAATAGCTTCATGTGGTTTACCACCATAACGAATAGATAATTTTCCTTTGGTGCCTTTTTGCTGATCAGGCATATCATCCTTCTTTACTAAAACTGTATTGCTTTCCCTGAGCATCCACCACTTCTTTAATTTGAAGTGGTTCTTTCAGGTCGATCTGCATTTTAGTTCCTTTATTGGGTTGCACTACGGTATAACTGATGGTATTGGTTCCAATTAAGGTTTTGCCAACATAATCAGGTTGAATTTCCAGATCATAACGGGTGATATTCCACCACGCTCTTTCCGGGGTGATGGTACCACGTAATGTGTCGGCTTTTGTTAAGCGACCTTGGTTTTGTGCGTTTACCATATTTGTTGCACAAAAAACTACAATGGATGCAAGAAGGATTGGGTATTTCATGTGATAAGCTTTTCTCTCGTGAAGATACTTAGGTATTTGAACAGCAAGACCTGCAATTCACTTTTGCAGGCCTTGCTATTGTTTAAACCTAACACATGAGAAAGAGTTGTTAATTAATAACCAGGATTCTGCTTCAGGTTAGTATTTGTGAGCAATGAGTTAGCCGGAATCGGGAAGATATTCCTGAAAGTAGCTGATGGTTTATGTGAGAACCAGCTTTTTCTGTGGAATACACCGAAACGGATAATATCTTGTCTGCGTTTTGCTTCTGCAGCAAATTCCCAACCTAATTCGTCGAGCATACGGCCGTATGGAATATCTGCTCCGCCTTCCACTGTAGTTTGTGCGCCATTTGCCCATTCGCCATAAGAATAACTACTTCCTTGTTGTAATTGAGCAGCAGTTACCATTGCTTTTGCCGGGTTACCCGGGAAGCTACGCTGACGTACCTGTGTAACGATAGCTGCAGCCTGTGTAGCATCTCCGGTGCGGAGTAATGATTCTGCTTTCATCATTAACACATCAGCATAACGCATAAGTGGAAAGTCTACGCTTGATGCACTACGCATACCAGCTTTAATTTCATATTTACCGATACGGAATCCCTGGTTAGAAGTACTTGATGCAATACTGGTAACTGTTTTCACGTAGTTGATCACTAATGCAC
>CAZTCS010000212.1:0-3445 GCA_964611995.1 uncultured Sediminibacterium sp.
ATTTACCACCTCTCTCAACACACAAAGCACCTTTTTCAGTTTTATCACTTTTAATTACGGTTCCTGGTTCAACTGTAAGGGTAATGCCATTAGGTACATATACATAACCTTTAAGGGTCCAGGTTTTATCTGCAGTAAGGGTTTTGTTTTCTAACAATGAACCTCTAAGCACAGTTGCGTTTGGATCTTCCGGAGGAGCTATAATATCTCCATCATCATTGTTTTTAGTACAAGCTGTAAACGTCAAAGCTGCAAAAGCCACCATTGCAAGACGAGTAATTAAAAGCGAACGTTTCATTTTCCTTATTTTTTATGATGCAAAGCAACTACTACAATGTAATGGGTATGTTACGGGAAGATTAAGGAATTGTTACCTGGGGGGGGAGACCATAGACCATAGACCATGGTCCATGGTCCATGGTCTATGGTCAAAAACAAAAAAGGCCCCTGCTAAGCAGGAGCCTCTAAAAACTGCATCTATTGTATTAGAAATTATAAGAAAATCCTACACCATAGCTTGAGCCGAACAGGTTACTCCATTGTACCCTGTCTTGCTGGCTGTTATAAGCACGGTTGTCTTTCTGAGATTCAACATTGTTGTAAAATATCTGTCTGGTATTCAGCAGGTTCGACATATTGATTTTTATCTCCCCTTTGTTTTTTAATACTTTCTTAGCCAATTGGAAATCCAGTACACTTCTTCCGTTTTCGTATACATCAGGAATACCAAATGCACCTACCGTTTCAATACGCTGTCCAATTCGGTTGAAGAGGATGGTGCTGCTCCAGTTTGCTTCAGTATCAGCATAAGTAAGACTCAGGTTCACCAGGTAAGGTGATTGACCCTGCATCGGACGTTTGGTATCGTAAGGGTTTGAAGAAGCAGGCAGATCTACGGTTGACTTAATCAATGAAGTATTTGCGCTGAATGTTGTATTATTCCAGAATTTACCATCTCCGAAGATGGATAACTTTTTGCGTAAATCTAATTCAATACCATAAGCATAAGCGTTATCTGGATTGAAATAAGTGATCACCTGGTATTCAAGGGATGACTCACCAGACATACGCTGTTCAATTGGGTTCTTGAAGTGTTTGAAGAAAACAGACGCTGAGATGATCTCGCCACTTTGTGGGTAGGTTTCAAAACGTAAATCGATATTAGTATTCTGACTTCTTTCCAGACTTCCGTTACCGCGAATAATTGCAGCACGTACGAAATCGAAATAAGAGAAATTAGCTACTTCACGGAAATCAGGTCTGGAAACAGTTCTGGAAGCTGAGAAACGTAAATTAGATTTATTATTAAAGCTATAAATCAGGTTAACAGATGGAAGAATATCCAGGTAATCTTTTTTGATGGTAGTTCTGGTACCAGAAACGTTACCTGTTTTCACTTCATAGTTGAAAGTCTCGACACGCACACCCCAGATAAGTCTCCAGTTTTCGTTGAATTTATTATCCAACATCAGGTAAGAACCGGTCAACAATGAAGTTGCATCGTAACGATCTGTATTGTTGGTGATTTCATTCAGGTAGAAACCATTGGTGTACATATTACCATCGTTGAAAATTTGTCCAGCAGGCAGAGAAAGCAATGCAGTATTAAAGCTTGAAGGATTTGCTTCTTCATAACGGAATGCCCTTGCACCAAAATCACGTATTTTATATTGTGTAAGCACACCAGCTTTCAGAGAAGAAGTTGTGTTACCCCATTTCAATTGCTTGCTATAGTCTACTTTACCACCCAATGTATTTTCATCCAGTTCACTCCAGAAACGATAAGTATTTCTGAGTGCGATCGTGTAAGGAATGGTTTTATCATTTACCTGAGAAATATTCTTTTGGTAAGGCTGTGAACGATAGTCGGGCTGATCTTTTTTTGTAAAGGCAAAGTTCAGGTTCCATTTCAATTTATCATTGGTTTTACCAATTGCATGCTCACCTTCTAACTGAGAGCTGAAGATGGTTTTTTCCATTGCAATGGCTATCCTGTTTTTGTTGATGTACTGAAGGTCATTATAGTTTGCTCCTTCACGAATGGTATTGCTGTTTTCGAATACACGGTTAAACAGGTTTTTCAAAACAATTTTATTCCTGCCTTTTTTATATCCGATATTCAACAAAGCACCAAGACTTGTATTGAATGAATATGAGGTATCCGCATAATCAAATAAGAGATTCGTGGTAGAAGTTGCGTCACCGTATTGTTGTCTATCGGTAAGTTGAATAGTTTGAGAGTTTCTATAAGTGATAGATCCCAGCATGCCGAATGTTGCACCATTTTTACCACTGAATTTTCTGGCGAAGTTAATTTGTCCGTTCAGAGAAGGCAATGCCTTGGTATTATGATCACCATAAGTATTGTACATTAACCTAGAAGCCTGTATTTTCTGGCTCTGGGTATAACTGCGCCATCTGTTGGTAGAAGGGAATGAAGAAGGAAAACCTCTGGAACCATCATCGAATCCCAGGTAATCCATTCCACCCATATAACCTATGTTGAAATTTTTTCCGGTTGAAATAGTATTGAAAGAAGAAGAAAAAGCAAGTCCAAAAGAGTTCTTAAAAGGAATGTCTTTGGTTGTTACCTGAACAATACCACCTGAAAATTCACCAGGCATATCAGGTGTAGCTGTTTTATTGATTAATACGTTATCGATCATATCAGAAGGAACGATATCGAAAGAGAAGGTTCTTCTGTCAGGTTCTGTACTTGGCATAACCGCACCATTGATAGTAGCAATATTATAGCGGTCATTCAATCCACGAACAATTACATATTTATCATCTTGTACACTGGTACCAGTTACTCTCTTTAACACTTCACCCACATTACGGTCTGGTGATCTTTTAATTGATTCTGAAGAGATACCATCAGAAACACTGGTATTATTTTTTTGCAGACTTAATACTGCATTGGCGGATTCTCTACGAGCCGGTGAAGCGGTAACTACCACTTCATCAAGTTCTTTTTTCTGGTCAGCAAGTACGATATTCAGTTCATTGGTTTGTCCGGCAACGATTACGATTTCACTGATGGTTTTTGTTTTGTAACCAGTCATAGAAAAAGTAAGTTCATAGGTACCAGGAGCTAATTTGATGCTGAAGCGACCTTCTACATCAGAAATAAGGGAGATTTTTTTAGCTGAATTGAAGATGGCCACGCCTGTAATAACTTCATTATTAGCAGAAGAGGAGACTTTGCCGATAAGTGTACCGGTTTGAGCGAATACAGCAGTAAATGAGAAAAGAGCCAGCAGGGTCGAAAAAATAGATTTCACAGTGTTTATTTTGCTGCAAAAGTATTTCGGCAATGTTACCGCTATGTTACCCCAATGTTAAGGGAATATTACCTCGAGGGCTACAAGCTGCAGGCTTCAAGCTACAAGCCCAGTGTAGGATGGAACACAGATTATCATGATTTTCCAGATCTATCATGATA
>CAZTCS010000213.1:0-1433 GCA_964611995.1 uncultured Sediminibacterium sp.
GGTAAAGCCTTTGTCCTGCACTAATCTGACTGTCTTTTTTGAGTTTATTGTATTCCATCAAGCTTTCCAGTCGAATCCCTTCTTTTTGGCAAACAGCATGTAATGTTTCACCTGCCACAACTTCATGAATATCTGAAGCCCCTCTTTTTTGCTTTTTTTCAATAAAAAGCAATTGATCTGTCTCAAGGATATCACTCTCCGGTAGTTCATTAAAGTCAAATAATTTACTCAGGCTGATATCGTATCTGTGAGCCAGTGCCAGCAAGGATGTTCCCTCTTTGGCATATATGGCTTTTGTATGGTTGATGGTAAATACACCTTCCGGGTAAGGAGATGTTTTTTTTTCGTCAACAACCAGGGTAGGTGTTTCTGTAACTATTGTATCTTCTATTGTATCAGCGTTTGGCGCTGTTAATGTTTGTCCGGGTGCTGATTTCAGTGTTTCTTTTATCTTAGGTTCCTCTGTAGCTTTTGGTTCACTGTTTTTATCTTGGAGGGGTTTATCTTCCTTAGCCTTGTTATCATCAGGTTTCAGGTCAACAAGAGCGGGCCTTGCTGGTTCGGCAGCAATGGTGTTGGTTTGTTGTTGTTGTTGAGGGGTGGGGGCATTTCTATTATCCCTTATGGCTAGGGCCAGCATAGTGTATTGATGAAGTTTATAATCATCAATTACCCTTAATAATTTTTCCGGATAAGTAGGGTTTGTAGCGTATCCTGCACGCTTAAGTCCATAAGCCCATCCTGTGATATCAGTAGGCTCCAATTTAAAAAGAAAAGCATAGTGAGGCCTGGTCTTGAGAAAATCAGAATGGTCTTTATAAGATTGTTCTGCGGTAGGGTATACGCGAAAACACTCTCCTTTAGCATCGTCATCCTGGTAGGTTTTATCGCCAGTCCATTCGGTTTTACATTTAATTCCAAAATGATTATTGGCATTTTTTGCAAGTGGGCTTTCCCCGAATTGTGATTCAAGGATACCTTGAGCTAATTTAATGGAAGCGGGTACGCCTGTACGCAACATTTCTTCGATCGCCAGTTCTTTATAGCTGTTGATGTAGGCTTCTGTTTTTTCCTTAACAGACAGGTTTTGCCCTATGCTGGTAGTACATATCAGGCTGTAAGCTGTCAGTAATAAGATCCATTTTTTCATGCGTCTTTCTTTTTTATCAGCAAGAGCCCGTCCCTGACGGTTAATAATACTTGTTCTGTTCTGCCATCAGACCGCACATGTTCATTAAAAGCATGTATGGCTTTGGCGTTTTTGCCACTGATATTTGATTCCAATACCTGCCCGTGGAATAATACATTGTCTGCTAATATCAGTCCGCCAATGTTTAACCTCGGCACCAGTTGTTCATAATAACCAATATACCCGGTTTTGTCAGCATCAATAAAAACTAAATCCCATTTGAAGTTCAATTGAGGGATAACTT
>CAZTCS010000213.1:1476-3397 GCA_964611995.1 uncultured Sediminibacterium sp.
CGTATGCAGTTCGCCGTCTGGTAAAAGTCCTGCAGCAAGGCAAAGCGCACTATACCCGGTAAATGTTCCTATCTCTAAAACGTATTTAGGCCGCTGAATAGTGCTTAGAAAGGATAAAAATTTACCCTGAACCTGTCCACTCAGCATATGGGCAAGTGGATGTTGTGCGGAGGTAAATGCTGCAATTTCCCGTAAAAGGCTATCTTCTGAAGTCGTAAATGCCTGAGCGTAGGCTTCCGCTTCCGGTGATAGAATCAGGGGGGTATTCATGCCGCAAAGATACAACCGGGGCGGGAATAAAGCGGTCGTATGACAATGATCCGGTCTATTGTTTAATAACAGCCTTTTTCGAAATCATCAATAACCCCAGGAATGTAATCAATCCGTTAATTATCAATAACTCCAGCCCGATCTCAAAAGAACCGAATAGTTGTTTCTGGAACTTATCTACAATGAGGCAAAGTAACGGAGACGCAATACATATAAAGGGAACGAGCTTGTCGTTAACTGAGCGTTTCAATAATATGCCAAAAGTGAATAAGCCCAGTAAAGGGCCATACGTGTAGGCTGCCACCTTAAGTATCACACCAATCATACTGGTGCTGTCGATCCATTTGTACACCATTACAAAAAGTAGAAATACACCCGCAAAAACAAGGTGCACCCTTTGTCTGATTTTTTTCTTCTGTTCATCTGTCCAGTCACTGCGTCTGTAAACCAATGATATCAATACAGAAAGAAGAGGTAAGTGCTGTAATAGCCCCATCAGCACTGGGGAACAGGGCAGAGATCAATGCAATAATGAATATTACAGATACCATGCTGGGCATGTGGTTGAGGGCAATGGTAGGGAATAGTTTATCGCCGGTAGCTGCAATGCCCTGCGCATCTGCATAAAGATGTAATAAGCCACCCAGAAACAGGAATAAACCAATAACAGCAAGCATAATAAAACCAAGAGTTACTACATTTTTCTGTGAGTCTTTCAGTGTTTTAACTGAAATGTTTTTTTGCATCATTTCCTGATCCATACCAGTCATGGTAATCGTTACAAATGCACCGGCCAGTATTTGTTTCAGGAAGAAGAAACGACTTTCAGGTTCGGTAAAGAAAATTTTAGAATATCCTTTATCACCCATGGCCGAAAGGCTTTGTCCTATACCCATATCAAGCTGGTTGAGTATGTAAATAACACAGATTACCAACCCAATCAACATACATGAGGTTTGTAGCGTATCGGTCCATACAATTGTTTTCACCCCACCTTCATAAGTATATAAAAGGATCATCAGAAGAATGATGAGTGTAGTAGCCCAGAATGGTATATGGAAGCTTTCGAGGATGGCATCCTGCAACCCAGCGTTCGGGAAAGAATGAAAAAAGATGCACCTGTTTTATATGAGGCAAACCCGAGTCGGGAGCTCAGGTAATTATATATTGAAGTGAGGTTTAGTTTATAATACAGTGGAAGCAAAACAAATGCAATCACCATATAGCCTATAAGATAGCCAAGGGTAATTTGCATATAGGCAAAAGATTCTTTCGCTACAGCCCCGGGAACACTTACGAATGTTACTCCACTTAAGGATGTGCCGATCATGCCAAATGCAACCAGCATCCAATTACTGTTTCTGTTCCCAATAAAAAATGAATCGTTATTACTGTTTTTCCCTGTGTACCAAGCCACAACCAAAAGAATCAGGAAATATAAAATCACAAATGAGAACAGGAGCAATGGCGACATAATAGTATATTATTTAGTAGCGAAATAACAATCGTTCAGGGTAAAGATAGGGGTTGTTTGCGGTTTATTGCGGGAATTTCAATCCCAAACTTTACAATTTTTAAATGCCAGATTTGTACTTGTAATATTAAACCTGCTTACATTGTGGCCTAATATACGAGGCATGCAGTTAAAGCG
>CAZTCS010000214.1:0-3354 GCA_964611995.1 uncultured Sediminibacterium sp.
GATAACCTGCTGAAAGGCGCTTCGGGGCAAGCGGTACAAAATATGAAGCAAATAAGCTTCCGTTTCAGTCGATTGATTTTTCAGCCGATGGAAAATCAATTGCTTTTACCGTGGCTGGAAAGAAATGGAAATATGACCTTCAGGCCGGAAAAATAACAACAGACGATTCTGCAGGAAACACTGGCGGAGGCGATAGACAAGGAAGAGCTGCTGGAGGTAACCGCGGCTTTGGTGGCGGTATTGAAGTTGTTTCCCCCGATGGGAAAAAAGCAGTTTTTATCAAAGATTGGAATCTATGGATAAAGGATATTGCAACCAATAAACAAACACAGTTAACCACAGATGGCATAAAAGACTTTGGTTATGCCACTGATAATGCAGGATGGAAGTCGAGCGAAAGAGCCATTGTACGCTGGTCGCCCGATTCTAAAAAGATTGCCACATTTCAACAGGACCAACGCAATGTAGGTGATATGTATTTGGTAACTACGAATGTTGGAAAGCCAACATTACGCGCCTGGAAATATCCTCTACCTGGAGATAAAGAAGTGGCTATGCTGCATAGGGTGATCATTGATGTTGAATCTGGTAAAGTAGTCAAATTACAGGTACCTGCAGATCCACACAGATCATCCCTTAGTGATGATATTACCAGTGGGGGTTCATTGGCCGACGTTGACTGGAACGATGAAGCAACACAACTCGCATTTCTTTCAACATCGCGCGACCATAAACAGTCTAAGCTCCGTATTGCCGATGCAGCAACTGGTGCCGTGCGTGAAGTATTTGAAGAGGTTGTAGCCACACAATTTGAATCAGGAAGGGGTGCCATAAACTGGCGCTACCTCGCCAACTCAAACGAAATAATCTGGTATTCTGAGCGTGACGATTGGGGACATTTATACCTGTATGATGCTACAACCGGTAAACTGAAAAACCAGATTACCAAAGGCAACTGGGTTGTAAGCAGGCTGATTAAAGTTGATGAGAAAAACCGGGTACTATATTTTACTGCAACCGGGCACCAGTCAAACCCCTATTTTTCTGAACTCTATAAAATTGGCTTTGATGGAAAGAACCTTACCCTGCTTACAGCGGGAGAGGGTACGCACCAGGCCAGCTTTTCTCCTTCCGGTAATTATATCATCGATACCTATTCTAAGCCAGATGTACCACCTGTTACACAACTTTGTGACCTGAATGGTAAACTGATTACTACACTTGAAAAAGCGGATGTATCAAGATTGGTAGCTACGGGCTGGAAACCACCTATTCCATTTACGGTAAAAGCACATGATGGTAAAACAGACATTTATGGATTGGCATTTACACCCACCAAAATGGATCCCAATAAAAAATATCCGGTGATCGATTATATCTATCCTGGTCCACAGGGTGGTAGTGTTGGAAATTGGGGCTTTACTGCTTCAAGAGGTGATCACCAGGCATTGGCAGAATTAGGATTTATTGTGGTGATGGTGGAAGGAACCAGTAATCCCAATCGTTCTAAAAGTTACCATGATATGAATTATGGCAATATGGGTGAGAATACATTGCCTGATCAGATTACAACCATCAGACAGTTGTCGCAGCGATATCCGATTGATACAAATCGGGTAGGTATATGGGGCCATTCAGGTGGTGGTTTTGCAACTGCTGCTGCGATGTTCCGCTATCCAGATTTTTTTAAAGTAGGTATTTCAGAATCAGGTAACCATGATAATAGGAATTATGAAGATGATTGGGGAGAGCGTTATAATGGTCTGGTAGAAAATTCAGATTATGAGGCACAGGCCAACCAGACCATTGCGAAAAACCTGAAAGGAAAACTAATGCTGGCGCATGGTATGATGGATAATAATGTACCTCCTTATAATACACTATTGGTGGTTGAGGCATTGGAGAAAGCAAATAAGAGTTTCGACCTTGTACTGTTTCCAAACAGCGCACACGGTTATGGACAATACGGTCCTTATATGATGCGTCGTCGTTGGGATTATTTCGTGCGTCACCTACTGGGAGTAGAACCGCCGCTGGATTACCAGTTAAGGTCTGCATCAGGGCCACGTTAGTAATAGTTCTCCGCATCGTCTCCCTCTCTCACCATAGGTGAGAGAATGGGGACGTTGCGGGCGGCTACACAGAAATATGCTAATCAAGGAAAAACGATCTGGCATTTAGAAACTCAATGCACATTTAGTTCTCCGCATCATTTTACTTCTACGCCTTTAGCCGGGAGTAACCTGTTGCGGAGATTTTATTTGCCTAAAGTTCCTGATCTCTCAAGAACTATTAAAGCGAATGCAAAGCCATACTTTGCATTCGCTTTAATTATTTATAAGGAATGATTTTTTAGAATACCCTGAATACGAACGATCAGTTTTCCCATATTCACTTTATTGTTTACTAAAATAACACAACCACTATTAAGCCCTAAAAAAGCTGAAATATGTGCAGTTGAACCCTGGGTGGCTCCATTATGTTGTAATTCTGTAATAAGCTCCCTTTTTCTAACTCCCCAACCAAGCCCCATATTATTGATTGTATGCTCATGCGTTAACTTAATAGAAGCTTCATTTTCTTTTAGTTGAGCATCAAGGTAACGAAGCATATCACTTATGGATGAGCACAGCCCTCCTGCAGGTGAGAAATACGCTTCATTTGCTAATGGAATAGGTTTGCCATTTTCACTATGAGGCACTGCAACGTTCTGTTTGGCTTCGCCAGTTATATATAATGTGTTATCCATGCCTAATGGCGCGTTGACATACTTTTTAATTAAATAACTAAGCGGTTGATTATATACTCTTTCAAGAATATGTCCAAGCAAGGAAATGCCCCAATTTGAATATTCGAACTTGTGACCAGGGATGGTATCGATAAATACTTTACTCAGCGCCTCGTAGGCCATAATTGAATCGTAATGTGATTCAGGAGTTACTGCATTGTAATTAGCTTTATCGCCAATATCGACTGGCAATGTGGGTAATCTGGAAGTATGATTGGCTAAATCCAGTAAAGTGATTGGTTTCCCGTTGTAACTTAAATTGGGAAATTCGCCTGGTAAATATTTTCTTATATCATCACTTAATAAAACTTTCTTTTCAAGTACTGCCTGGGCAAGAACCGTTGATGTAAATGTTTTTGTAATTGAACCAATTTCATAAAGTGTTTTTGAAGTAGGTACCTCACCATTGCCTTTTTTTATTTCACCATAAGTATAAATATATTTCCTTCCATTTTTAATAATACCAATTGTCAGACTAGTTGCTTTGGAAAATCGGAAATAGTCAAGGGCGGCTGAATCAATTGCTAAATCAAGAGATGATTTTTTGGGTTATTAGACTTTACAAC
>CAZTCS010000215.1:0-1324 GCA_964611995.1 uncultured Sediminibacterium sp.
GAATAATATCATCCATAATTGCTGCCTGAACTTTAAGTCCGCTGTCTTTGATCATTTTTACGATTTTCTTGGCATCGTCCTGTTTTAGTCCATTTCTTACCGGAACTTCTTTTTTTACCACTTTTCCGCTTGGGTAGGCGTCTTTAGAGAAATCAAAAGCGTTTCCATCAATGCCCTGTTTAATCGCTCTACCAATCAAAACATCGATTAACTGCTTCATTTTCATATCACTTTCCACTTCAAGGGAAACCACAAAGTCTTTTTTATTTAGTTCCACGGAAACCGGAGAATCTCGAAAATCGAACCTGCCGGCGATCTCTTTTTTAACCGTATTAATAGCATTATCAAGCGTCTGAAGATCCACTTTACTGGCAATATCAAAAGAAGGCATATGCGGAATTTTGCACAAAGGTAAGTAAGGGAGTTGGAAAGACCGAAAGTCCGTGAGTCAGAAAGTCCGAAAGAAGATTACGTTACATCTAAAATCACTTACCCTCTTCCGGACTTTCTGTCTTCCGGACTTCCCCCAAAAAAATAGGCCCCGATAGAAATCGGGGCCGCCTTCTATATAATGCACATGAGAAAAAAACTAAATTGATGCTGCTAAATTGATCTTATCATTTAATATTGAAATGTCAAAATTGGATGAGCGGAATCATTTGAGGTCAAGTGGAAAATTCTATATAATCTCCTGCCTAATCCCGCCCATCCATCGATCAATTAATTTCCTCCACCTAAGTTTACACGATTTTGTTCTTCATTAGCACCACCTCTTTTACGTTGTGCTGCAGTTTTTCCTTTGCTAAATCTGTATGTAAAGCTCAGGTTAACCACTCGACTATCTCTGTTCTGACGTATACTTACATCAACATTTTGATACTTGCTATATCCGCGGAAGATTTGTGTATATAATACATCTCTAACTACCAATCTGATCATGCCTTTGTTTTTCAGCACCTGTTTTGTGATACCGATATTCAGGGCACCCATTGGTTTTGCTACCAATACACCTTCAACACTTTTTGAACGATAGAATGCACTTACTTCAGCACCCCAGCCTTTGGAGAAAGTAAACTGATTGGACATATTTACCATATAGGCAGTAGCACCTACAGATATCTCACCATTGTTTACAAATCCTTTAAAGTGATTATAAAAAACATTTGCATAAACATTTGTCCTAAACCACTTCGTTACAGGCATTCCCAGACTCACTGATGCTCCAAGGTTTTGTCTGCGTGCAATATTACCTTTCTTCACAAAAGATGTATTGGTGCTATCTACCTGCTCTAACACATCCTGTAAAATATCGTTGGTATTGCTA
>CAZTCS010000215.1:1334-3232 GCA_964611995.1 uncultured Sediminibacterium sp.
GTATGATTCAACTCAATATTATGACTGAACTGAGGGCGCAGATATGGGTTACCAACCTGGTAAGTATATTTATCCAGGAAGTAAAAGAATGGATTTAAATCCTGGTAATTCGGACGGTCGATACGGCGACCATAACTTAAAGCAAACTGATTCTTTTCATTTGCTGCATAACCTATATACATGGTTGGAAAAACCTGAGTATAATTACGCTTGAAAACTTCGCCTGTTGTAAGTTGGTTACCGGTAATATTAGTATTCTCAGCACGTAAACCTAATTGACCACTCCATTTTTTGTTGAATTGTTTATTAAAGTTCACATAAGCGGCATTGATATTTTCTTTGTACAGAAAATGATTGCTTCTTGTGATATCGCTTACAAACTGTGTACCATTCCAGTTAGCATATTGCGCATCGTTATCCGTATTCACATAACTACTTTTCACTCCTGCTTCAAATTTCATCTGACCTTTCATCGATTGAGAATAATCTGCTTTGAAACTGTAAATGCTGATTGATGCCGGAAGAATACCTCTCAATATTTCATTGGGTGATTTAACGTTACCATTATGATCATAAAATTCGTTACTCAATACCTGCCTGTTGTTCTGGCTGTAATTGATATAGTCTGCATCAATAGTTAATTCCTTTCCAGTGCTGTCAAACACATGACGCAGGTTAGCGTTAACACCCACATTTTTAAATTTCAGGTTAACATCGTTGATGGCTTGTGTACGTGTTACTAAAGCACCTGCAGGATCTTTGATATAAGTGGTGTTCATTGTGTACTCATCTCCTACATTATTATAACCATTTACTACCACCCCCATGGTTGTTTTCTTATTCATGAAATAGTCAAAACCCAATTTATAGTTATAGCTGTTTGAGGATCTGTTGCTATAAGCAAGCTGGTCGAATGTGCTTAATAATGCACCTGATGACTGGTTTCTGAAGTTTCTGTCTATTTTAAGATTTCCAAAGTTTTTGCTGTAATTATGGCTTGCGTTGGCAAAAATGTTGATTTTATTTTGTCTGTAATTCAGGTTGATGCTATTGTTTGTTTTTGGCAATACCCCCTGAGCGTATCCTGTGGTGATACTGGCATTATAGCCCATCACTTTCGACTTCTTTGTTTTGATATTGATAACACCTGAATTACCAGATGCATCGAAACGTGCCGGAGGATTGGTCATTAATTCTATGGTTTCGAGGTTAGCGCTCGACATGTTACGAAGCATATTTGCCAGATCCTGTGCACCCAGATAAGTAGGTTTACCATCAATCATCACTACAACACCCTGTTTCCCTTTTAAACTGATGTTGCCGTCCTTATCTACAGAAATGCCAGGCGATTTTTCCAGCACATCTAATACAGTTGCGCCTGCGTTGGTTGGAGAAGCATCTACATTAATAATTGTACGATCGAGCTTTTGCTCAATCATTGGCTTTTTAGAAGTTACCACAACCCCCTGCAGTTCTTTTGAAATATTCGTTAGGCTAATAGGCTGAATAGTATATGACTGTCCATTCGCCAAATCAAATAAAGGAGAATAGTATTTATTATAACCAACGGATTGTACCATTACCAGGTATTTACCTGCAGCCAGCTTTTCAACTTCAAACTGACCTGCTTTATCCGTTACAGCCATTTTAACGATGGCAGAATCTTTTGCACGTAAAATACCAATTGAAGCAGCTTCAACTGGTTTCTGTGAACCACTTACAGCGCCATTTACTTTGGCTGTTTGCGCCTGTACAGCCACTGATCCAGTTAACAATGTGATAACTGCCAGTAAGTTTTTCAAATTTCTCATAAGTATCTATTATTGATTTAGTTCTCGTTGTTGCTAATTACAGAACAAAACTATGTACTATGTTTTGCATAGTACATAGTTTTGTAA
>CAZTCS010000216.1:0-275 GCA_964611995.1 uncultured Sediminibacterium sp.
AAGTGCCTGGTAAAGCAAAATCGAGAAGCTGATCGCCGGTGAAAATATAATCTGCAGCAGTATCGCTGATATTCCATTTGTCGTTACCGGCATCATAATTATATCCTACACGTTCCAGGGTTGCCGGTTCAATTTTACCTGCTTTACTTAGGTCAGCAATCACCACAGGTACCTGCTTTCCACCGATATTACCCACTTCAAAGCTTTCTCTCCGCTGGTAGTTGAAAGGATTGTAGGTAAGTTTGTCGATAGCGGGTATATGGGTGGTTGTTCTT
>CAZTCS010000216.1:302-3208 GCA_964611995.1 uncultured Sediminibacterium sp.
ACCAGGTCTTTACAAACGGGTATTTCAAATTCAGGATCTTCAGTTAAACTTACACGAACAGTATCGCCAATACCATCTTCTAATAAAGTGCCGATACCTGCTGCGCTTTTTACGCGACCATCTTCTCCATCACCTGCTTCTGTTACACCTAAATGCAAAGGATAACATTCGCCGAATTCAGCATCCATTTGTTGTATCAATAAGCGGTAAGCCTGCACCATTACCTGTGGGTTGCTGGCTTTCATGCTCAGTACAATATTGTGGAAGCTTTCATAACGGGCTATCCGCAGAAACTCCATGGCACTTTCTACCATGCCCATGGGAGTATCTCCATACCTGCTCATGATACGGTCGCTCAGAGAGCCATGGTTGGTACCAATACGCATGGCAGTACCATGTTCTTTACAGATACGTACCAGTGGGGTGAATTTTTCCTGTATACGCTCTATCTCTTCGGCATAATCGGCATCAGTATATTCAATCAGTTCAAATTTCTTTTTATCGACATAATTCCCCGGGTTCACCCTTACTTTCTCTACAATTCTGGCGGCAATCTCTGCAGCATTGGGTGTAAAGTGAATATCGGCTACCAGGGGGGTGTTATAGCCTCTTTTCCTCAGCTCATTTTTAATATGAAGCAGGTTTTCTGCCTCTTTTTTGCTGGGAGCAGTTATTCGTACCAGTTCAGCCCCTGCTTCAATACAACGGATGCTCTGTTCCACAGTTGCCAGTGTATCCATGGTATCAGTGGTAGTCATGGTTTGTAAGCGAATGGGGTGAAAATTACCCATCAGGAGGTCACCGATACGCACTTCTTTGGTTTTCAGCCTTTTGTACTGTGTGAGGGAGTGACAGTATGCTTGCATAAATGAGATATGAGGTACAAATTTAACAGTAAAAGGGGAGAATGGTTGGGTTAGGATAAAGGTTTAGCAATAGACTAAATAGTGAAATCCATGTAAAGTTATCCCGGTAATATATTCCCGTACTGTAAAGCTTTTCAGTTTAAGACACTGAACATTCAAAGCCCTATCTACTCCCTATTAAAGCCCACCCTCTAAAGGATGGAAGTTAATAGGGGTTCAATAGGTATTTATTGGGCATTTAATACTGATTGTATGCATTGAATGTGCAAATCAGCCCTTTTTATGCTCAGTATGAGCTAGACAGTAGCTTTTAAGATACCCGGTTATGGCTATTTGGAATAGGAGTAGAGTATAGTCTGAAAGTTTTTTAAAAAGGCCAGCCTATCATTAGGGGCGTTTTGCCAGTTTTTCGATGGTAAGGCCCTGAATGATGATGCTGAAAAGCACACAGAAATAGGTGGTGATTAACAGGATGTTTTTTGTTTCACTATCGGGTAATGAAAGAACCAATGCGAGAGAGAGTCCTCCGCGCAAACCTCCCCAGCTAATAATTTTTGCTTCTTTATTGGTCAGCTTCATCAGTTTGGGGAATACCCAATGCGGTAGGTAAACAATGATGATTCTTGAGCCTAATACAATGAATACCGAGATCAGTCCAACCAATACATATTGAGTAGTAAAATCAATCACAATCAATACAAAGGCAATAAGGATGAATAATATGGCATTGAGAATTACATCTACTAATTCCCAGAATTTGTGTACATATTCCTGGGTAGTATCACTCATAGCAATGTCCTGTCTGAAGTTGCCCACCATTAAACCCATCACTACCATGGCTAATGCGCCTGAAATATGGAAGTAGTTAAATAGTCCATAACCTGCCATTACAAAGGCAAGTGTTAATAGTATCTCTGTTTCGTAATGGTCGATTGATTTGAGTAAGAGGTGAAGGAAGTAGCCAAATATTAATCCCATACCAATACCACCCACTGCTTCCTGTATAAACAGCCAACCGAAATGTGGAAAGTTGAAAACACCCGTATTTAAAGCTTCTAGTAAAGCAATAAACACTACCACACCCACACCATCATTAAACAAACTTTCTCCTACAATGGTATATTCTGTTTTCTTCGGAACATTTGCTTTTGTCAGGATACCCAGAACTGCAATAGGATCTGTTGGTGATATCAATGCACCGAAGAGTAAGCAATAGATAAATTTAACTTCCAGACCGAAGAGATAAGTAACCCCATAAAAAACCACTGCAATAATGATCGTGGACTCCACCTACCGCAAAAGTGGCAATGGGTTTGATTTGTTGTTTGAGATTATTCCAGTTGGTATGTAAAGCACCTGCAAAAAGTAAAAAACCTAATAGATAGTTTAGTATTATGGTATCAAGATGGGCCCGCTCAATATAAGTTTGAATTTGTTCCGTATTAATATTAAGCCATAGTTTGGAGCTGATTACCGCTATAGATAGAATAGTAGACAGCAGAAACAACCCTATTACGAAAGGTAGTTTTAAAACACGTTGGTTGATATACGCAAAGGCAGCAGATAGGCAGATTAGGATGGTTAGTGCTAAGTAGATCGTCATTTAGCTGTTTTGCCAAAGATACGGTTGTTGCCTAATAAGTGGAAAGATGCAGGTAACCACCAACATGTGATACGGCTTGCACAAAAGGGTTCTGTTCTATCTAAATTATATCAGGATTTCGATCGCTTCTTTGATGACTTTGCTTTCTCGTTAAAATCAAGACAGATTCCTATCCAAAATTGAAAGTCTTTTTTAGTTTTAAAACCGATTGGCTCAACATAACAATACCCTTTCATTTCTTTTCCTTTCATGATCATTGGCAAATAACCATTTCTTTCAGCCAGTTCTGCCGTTAAAGCCGGATCAAAACGGCACATCAGGTTTTCCCCGCTTACGTTTACACACATCTTATCATTAACCATAAACACAATTCCGCGAAACATTTCTTTCTCTTCAATAGTAAGTTCTGTAACCTCAGAAAGGTATTCACGTACTCT
>CAZTCS010000217.1:0-1460 GCA_964611995.1 uncultured Sediminibacterium sp.
CAACTAAAAACCGATAAAAATGTCTAAAGAGACCTTTAAGAGGGAGAAACCTCACGTAAACGTTGGTACCATTGGTCACGTTGACCATGGTAAAACCACTCTGACTGCTGCCATTACGGACATCTTATCTAAGCAAGGTCTGGCACAGGCTAAGAAGTATGATGAGATTGATGGCGCTCCTGAAGAAAAAGAGCGTGGTATCACCATCAATACTGCACACGTAGAATATCAAACAGCAAACCGTCACTACGCGCACGTTGACTGTCCTGGTCACGCTGACTATGTGAAAAATATGATTACTGGTGCTGCCCAAATGGACGGTGCTATTCTGGTTGTGGCTGCGACTGATGGTCCTATGCCTCAAACTAAAGAGCACATCCTCCTGGCTCGTCAGGTAGGTGTACCTCGTATCGTAGTATTCATGAACAAGGTTGACCTTGTTGATGATGCTGAACTGTTGGAACTGGTAGAAATGGAAATCCGCGAATTGCTGACCACCTATGGTTTCGATGGCGACAATACCCCAATCATCAAAGGTTCTGCAACTGGAGCCCTTGCTGGTGAAGAAAAATGGGTTGCTGGCGTTAATGAACTGATGGCTGCAGTAGATAGCTATATCCCACTTCCTCCACGTCCAATCGATATGCCATTCCTGATGTCTGTGGAAGACGTATTCTCTATCACAGGTCGTGGTACCGTTGCAACCGGTCGTATCGAGCGTGGTATCATCAAAGTTGGTGAAGGCGTTGAGATCGTAGGTCTGATGGAATCTCCACTTACTTCTACCGTAACTGGTGTTGAAATGTTCAAAAAACTGTTGGATGAAGGTCAGGCTGGTGATAACGCAGGTCTGTTACTCCGCGGTATTGAGAAAAAAGATATCCGTCGTGGTATGGTAATCTGTAAGCCAGGTTCTATCACTCCACACACTGATTTCAAAGGTGAAGTATACGTACTGAGCAAAGAAGAAGGTGGACGTCACACTCCATTCTTTAACAAATACCGTCCTCAGTTCTACTTCCGTACTACGGATGTAACTGGTGAGTGTACTCTTCCTGAAGGAACAGAAATGGTAATGCCTGGTGATAACATCGGTCTTACTGTAAAACTGATCCAACCAATCGCTATGGAAAAAGGTCTGAAATTCGCTATCCGCGAAGGTGGACGTACCGTAGGTGCTGGTCAGGTTACTGAAATCATCAAATAAGCAACAAAGCAGCGTAACTACCAATAGGTAGGCAGCTTTTAGCTTCAGGCAAATAAGTTTTTTACTATATTTGCAATATATTCTAAAAGCTATCCTGTTAACGGGGTAGCTTTTAGCTTCTACGGGCATAGTACAACGGTTAGTATAGAGGTCTCCAAAACCTTTGATCTGGGTTCGAATCCTAGTGCCCGTGCTGGATAATTTGGAAATTTGAAAATTTGAAAATTTGAAAATGAGTTTGGTTCCATTGCTT
>CAZTCS010000217.1:1554-3160 GCA_964611995.1 uncultured Sediminibacterium sp.
TTTTCAAATTTTCAAATTGAACAAGTGAACAAGATCGCCACATACTTCAAAGAAAGTTACCGTGAGTTGATGGAGAAAGTAACCTGGCCTACCTGGTTACAACTGCAGCAAAGTACCGTTATTGTACTTGTAGCTACAGTTATCATCACCACGTTGGTTTGGGTGATGGACTTTTCCAGCAACCAGTTGCTGAAGTTGATTTACTCATTATTCAAGTAAACGAACATGGAAGCATCGATAGTTGATAACAACGCTGTAGAAACCACAGAAGCCAGTCAGCCTGATAATACCAAATGGTATGTATTGCGCGTGGTGAGTGGTAAAGAGCGTAAGGTGAAGGAATACCTGGATAAAGACATTATCCGCAGTGGATGGCAGGAAGTAATCAAACAGATATTCCTCCCTATGGAAAAAGTGTATAAAGTGCAGAACGGAAAGAAAGTAATGCGCGAAAAAAACTATTTTCCAGGATACGTAATGATGGAAGTACTGGATGGCAAACTGAATGATGATATGGTGCAGCATATCAGTAATATCAGCAACGTAATGCACTTCCTTACAGATGGTAAAGGCTCTAAAGGAAATATTATTTCTTTGCGTAAAAGCGAAGTAAATAAAATGTTGGGTAAGGTTGATGAAATGAATGATCAGGGTGTTACCATGAGCGAGCCATTCATCATCGGCGAAACTATCAAGATTATCGAAGGTCCTTTCAACGACTTCAATGGTGTAATCGAAGAAGTAAACGACGAAAAGAAAAAACTGAAAGTAACCGTAAAAATCTTTGGTCGCTCAACTCCTGTAGAACTGAATTATATGCAGGTTGAAAAATTAAGCTAAATAATTTAATATAGATAAAAAAGGCTGTTGTACTACAACAGCCTTTTTTATGTTTTAGATACATTGTGCAACTCTTTTTTCAACAGGCATGTCTTATGAAACATTTACTGCACCAAAGCTTTTCAGATGTATCTTAAGCGAATACACTATTATTCTGGTCTATTTATTACCGTATTTATTTTCTTTCACCTGATCAATCATCTATATAGCTTATCCGGTATTGAAATGCATATAACCTATATGCAACAGTTTAGGAAAATATACCGTAACCCATTGGTTGAGTTTCCGTTATTAGGAGCCGTTTTACTACAAATCTATGCCGGTATAAGGTTGGTTAAAAGAAGATCAGGTAAACCGCATGGTTTTTATGACCGGCTGCAGGTATGGACTGGCTTATATTTAGCATTTTTTCTACTGATTCATGTAATAGCAGTAATGGTTGGGCGATTTATACTGCAACTGGATACCAATTTTTATTTTGGGGCAGCCGGAATTAACAGCTTTCCATTCAACCTGTTTTTTATACCTTATTATAGCCTGGCGATATGGTGCTTTTTTGGACATATTGCTGCTATTCATTATCGTAAAATGTTAGAAAGAAATCGTTATGTAAAATGGCAGTCATTTACTATTATTTGTATCGGAACTATACTAAGTGTTACGATTCTATATGGAATAACTGGTGGCTTTAAGGGTGTTGATATTCCTTCATCTTACAATGTATTGATAGGAAAATAAGGTGGTCAATACATATAGCAGCATAAAG
>CAZTCS010000218.1:0-3126 GCA_964611995.1 uncultured Sediminibacterium sp.
CTTTTACAAAGGGGCCACGATCGTTGATGCGGACTTTGATGGTTTTACCATTCTGCAGGTTTTTTACCTTGACGATGGTACCAAATGGAAGTGTTTTATGTGCAGCGGTAAGTTTGTTCTTGTTGAATATTTCCCCATTGGCTGTTTTGCGTCCGTTATAGCCATCACCTGCACCGTAATAAGAAGCCAATCCTGTTTCTGTAATTTTCCTCGCACAACCTGTACCCACAAATAGTACCATAACAATAAGCCATAAGCTATTTGCCATACGCCATTTGCCGCTAACTGAAAGGAAGGAATTTCTCATCTTGTATTTCCTTCAAAACGGGAGGATGGGTATTTAAAGTATGTCCATTCAATACTTTTTCATATTTCTCAAGATAAGCCCGCATCATTTGGGTAGAACTGAACCGATCCATGGCATATTCGTGGCAGGTTTTTGGACTAAATGCTTCGATATTACCCAACGCAGCAACAAGTGCTACTGAATCTGCTGAGAGAAAGCCGACGGAAGATTGTACTATTTCAGGCAGAGAACCATAAGGTGTACCAAATACAGGGCATCCAAAATATAAGCTTTCGATTAGTGCAAGTCCAAAGGGTTCATGCCAACGTACAGGGAATAGGAGGGCTTTTGAGCCCCTTAGTATATTATTTTTCGCTTCACCTCCCTGCATTCCATGAAAATGTACATGACGGTCGAATGTTAAGCGGATACCCTGGTTAAAATTGAATCGGTATCCACCAATTACATGCAGGGGGAGTTTAGCCTTGCGGGAAACAGTAATGGCTCCCTGAACATTTTTCACCCTCCATGCGGCATCGCCGAGGAAATGAATATAGGAACGTGTACGGGAAAGTGCGGGGTCGCCATAATCATCCGGATCGATACCATTGTAAACAAAAGAATCCGTACAAAATCGCTCGGCATGATTTCGACTAACAAACACTGTATTAATGGGCAAGGGAACCCTCTCATTCATATTACCGTGCATGGTAATGATATGCGGCAGTAAAGGCGTTTCGTTCACACCATGATTCAGGTGAATGATATCTATGCCTTTGTCTGCAGGAACCTGTTCGTTAAAAGGCAATGATGGATTAAAAGGATATACATCAGCAAATGGACAATAAGAACCCGGCGCTACCAGGTAAGAAACTTTGTGTCCGGCATTTACCAGTGCTTTACCCAACCACCAAATAACACGTTCAGTGCCGCCATATTTTAAGGCAGGGATAGGGGTATTATTTACAATCAGAATATGCATTCAAGATCGAAAATAAGCATAAGCCAGTATACAGATATCGTAAACTTTCGCAATAAGCAGGAGGCAACAGGAAAGATGATTTTCAATGGTCGAATGAAATGAGTGAGCATGCTTGAATCTTGCCCAAATAAAAGCAATTCGATATTATATTCTCCACTCAACTTTTACGAAAAAACTTTTTCAGCAAGTATATGTACGGATAAAAATGATGTATTATCCGCCAATTTTTATGTGCGTAATGAAAACAAAGATAAAATGATACACATTTGATATGCCGTAATAAATATCAAATGCAGGAACCGAGACGAATCAGGAAAAGAATATCCATTACGAAAAGACCAGCCGGTGCTTTACTGGTTGATCCTTTGGCATATGTAGCTAATCGATCATCTAAAAACGCCAGGAAAATTGACATACAGGAGGAAAAAGTTTTCGTTCACCTGTGGTATGATAAACATTATTGTAACAGGTTTCAACATGGTGATGAATCTGGAAAAAGAGAAGGTATAGAACCTTTACTTATTAGAGATACAATAGCGGCCTCAATCGCCTGGCTAATTACCTGCTCAGGCTTGTATAAATTTTTCAGGTTCCTGAATCATAAAAAAGAAGGTGATTATTTTCACAGGATCGTTTTACAAAAGCAAACGAACGAAGGCTTATTAAATATTGTAACGGAGTTCCATTGGATGGAATTATTACATTACGAAGTAACCGTGAAAACTGCAATGGTTACAGATACTTTCAGGTTGTCTGATGGGCAGTTTGCGTTTCGTCTAAATGACTCCGGCTGTGTTATAATGAAAATGGAAAACAATAAACCGCGTGAAGTGGTTCAGGTATAAATATTTTTTTGGGACTTTAAAAAAAGTAATAATTTTATAAAAATATTAATAGGGCAGGGGAAAAAGCTGGACAGCCATTTTTAATGGCAGGCGTTTTAACTGAACAGCCTTATTTTTTTGAAGCCACTTTTGAGTGGCTTTTTTTATTTACATCTTGGACTTATTATTTAATCGGTTCAATTCACATCAGGAGAAGTATTCTATGGTTATGAAGGTAGAGTAAAACTTACAACGGTTAATTAACTATATAAGAAGGTTTATGTAGCTACTCACGCACCAAATTATAGCTGTTGATTTTGATTACAAAACGATGTAAGTTGTACTCAAAATTATTTTTATGAAAAACATTTATCCAGTACTCATTTTATTGTTCATTGTATCATGTTCAAAGCATGAAAAAAGTGGTTCTGCAAACAAGTACAATACCAAATCCGCAGACTTAACTGCAATACAGCAAAGGTCAGTTGTTGGTCAACATCAATTCGAACTTTTGATAAATTCTATGAATAACCCAATTGCCAAAAAACCAGAATCAGGTCGTTTTTGTGGAGTAGACGCAATGGGGGGTATGGTATGGCACTGTGCTGATGCTATTGTGCAAAATCTTGCCAACCCTGCTTCGGCTAATTTTGATATCGAGTTTACAGGTCTTATAGCTAACAAATTCTATTACATTATACCACCTGGTAATTATCCTAAAGATTTTATCAAGATAAAATTTACAGCTATTGGATGTACTCCATCTCCTGATACTTATTATAACTTCTATAAGGATACAAGGACTTTTGAATTGGTTAAATTAGGTAATTGTGTAGAAGCTTCTATAATCAAATTTTATAGTGAACCTTATTTTCAGGGATTAGCAAACTAAAATTTTGGCAGAATATAACTCGCCTCTTTTCTAAATTTTAGAAAAGGATGGGAGAATGAATGTTTTGTAATGGGGTAGGTGATCTTTTATATTTAACAACTGTCGGTACTGCTGAAATACAAGTTTTCTATAAATAGCAATA
>CAZTCS010000219.1:0-891 GCA_964611995.1 uncultured Sediminibacterium sp.
CTGTTCTAATGTAGTATGGTATTTAGTGAGTTGAAATCGAGGTGCTATTATTTGTGGTATTCCCCATTTAGCCTGATGTATTGCTGAAAACAAATCCTGTTCATGTAATACAATTCCGTGATTTAAAGAGGCAATATCTTCAGGTTGTAACGGGTATGCTTCAAGGCTATGATACTGTACTTCGTATTGCCCGAGCCTGGCCTGAATGGCGGTAAGTAAGCAGTTTAATCCGGTTCCGAACCCCATTTCCAGTATCGTCAGTGATGTTTTGCCAAGAGTTTGGGTGCAGTAATGAAAACCTGCCTGTAAAAATACATGGTTGCTTTCCTGAATAGCACCATGTTTACTATGGTAGGTAACCTGCATTTCAGGAATGGCAATCGTATCTGATCCGTCGGCAGTGATAAGGATTTTTCGTTCCATGTTACTAATTCAAAGGTAAGACAAGTGTGATGAGTGAAACCGAATCTTTATCTTCCCAAAATGGAATATAAAAAGCATTTAAATAAGGATACTAAACTGGCTGGCATCCTTACTGGCGATACGCATGAGTTAAGGTTACATAAAAACATTCCTTTGCGTTTGATGGCCAGTATCATGAGCCAGCAATTGAGCACCAAAGTTGCGAAAGTAATTTTTCATCGTTTTCTGGAACTGTATAAAGGAAAGGAACCCAAACCTAAACAAGTGCTGGATACCCCTTTCGAAGTATTACGTGGTATAGGGTTGAGTAATGCAAAAGTTAGTTATATACAAAATGTTGCCAGTTTTTGTATTGAACATAGGATTACAGATACCCGTTTGCAAAAAATGGATAATGAAACAATTATCGAATTGCTTACACAAATCAAAGGGGTAGGAAAGTGGACGGTTGAAATGTTGCTGATGTTC
>CAZTCS010000219.1:901-1130 GCA_964611995.1 uncultured Sediminibacterium sp.
GAGAGAAGATGTTTTTGCAGTAGATGATTTGGGTATTCAGCAAGCCATGTGTAAACTCTATAAAATCAGCGCAAGTGATAAGAAAAAGATGAAAGCCCGCATGCTCAAAATCTCAGCAGCATGGTCACCCTACAGAACCTATGCCTGTCTTCATTTGTGGGGCTGGAAAGACGAAGGGTGAATAATGAATGTCCAATATCCAACTTCGAAATTGGACATTCATTATTCC
>CAZTCS010000219.1:1140-2825 GCA_964611995.1 uncultured Sediminibacterium sp.
CTCTTGCCTAGGCCGAGTTTCTGGCGGCGTTGATGATGCCGAACATGCTTCTTGTTACGAGTTTTTCGTAGATATTTTTTTTATCGGAGTCTGTTCCGGGTTTTCTTAATTCATGCAATGCATACTGTTGAATGGTAAGCAAAGGCAATACAATTTTATCTCTCATCTGAATAGATGCCCTTCCGGCTAAATCATCTTCCATTAGTTTAGAAACACCTGCCAGTTCAAGCACAAGTTTCTCGGTAAGGTCGAATTCATCTTTTACCATTTGCCAAACAGGCCCGTACTCAGGGTCATCTTTAATATATTGAGTAAGCGGAAAAAAAGATTTCTGAACATTGCTTTCATATCTTCCCAGTAGCCTTTGTCTTTCATCTGCTGAAGAGCAGTACCTACGCCAAAAAATCCAGGTACATTTTGTTTTAGCTGACTCCAGCTACCAACAAAAGGGATGGCACGTAAATCTTCAAAACGCAATCCACCACCGCCACCTCTCTTGGCAGGTCTGCTCGCAATATTACTTTTGCTGTAATAGTTGAGCGGACTGAATAACTGCATATAAGAAAGGAATAACGGATGTTCTTTAAACTGCTGATAGCTTTCATGGCTGATACGGCCGAGTTCGTCTAATAAAAAGCGATCGTGTTGTGATAATTGAATCCTGGTATCTGCAAATAATTCATTACTGATACCAGCACTTAATAATTGTTCAAGATTATACTGTGATGATTGTATTGTACCAAAATTTGAAGTAATGGTTTGCCCCTGTATCGTTAATTGAATTTCTTCATTCTCGATATTGGTACCCATTGATGCATAAAATTTATTGGTTTTGCCACCACCTCTGGAAGGCGGGCCACCGCGACCGTCAAAGAATCTGGCTTTTACATTGTACTTTCTGGATATCGCTGTCAAATTTTCTTTTGCAGTATAAATGCTCCAGTTAGCCTGTAGGTAACCGCCATCTTTTGTTCCATCACTGAAACCAAGCATAATGGTTTGCTGCTTTTTTCTGCCCGATAAGTGTTGGGCATAAACCGGATGCTGATACAATGTATCCATGATTTCTTCCGCGGCCTGTAAATCATCAATGGTTTCAAATAATGGAACGATGTCTATCGGCATCTGTTCCTGGTGCCACCCGCAGAGTTTGAATAAAGTATAAACTGATCACATAACGGTTGCATCCTGCTTCTCCATTCTGGTGTTGAATGGTTTTGATGGCGTAAATACTTTCAATTGTGTCTTTTGTAATACCCGCTTCAAATAAGGAGGGGTTAATACTTTCTTTAATATTACTCAGGATATTTATCTTTTCTTCTTCTGAAAGTGAAGCGTAATTATCTGGTAGTATGGGTTGCGGCTGTGTTTTATTGATATCATTTAATACCTGCGTATGAATGCGACTGTCTTGTCGAATATCAATCGTGGCGAAATGTGTCCCGAAAATATTTACTTTATGAATAAGACTATTCAGTCTTTGCAAGAAAAGCGAATGATGTTTTTCAACTACCATGTCCCTTATTTGCAGCAACCTGTTTTGAAGGTCTGATATATGTACCCTGTTTTGTTCAGTGGGGCGGAATACATTTTCATATAAAATCTCTTCCAGTTCATTAATTAACGTATCAACACCAGAGAAGCTTAAACGCCGCTTTAATTTTCTGATATCGCGGTAATAACAA
>CAZTCS010000219.1:2835-3106 GCA_964611995.1 uncultured Sediminibacterium sp.
TCTTAGTGCCTCTGAAACTTTAACAGTAGTAGCAGCGTTTACAAAAGGATTTCCATCCCTGTCACCACCGGGCCAAAAACCCAATTCAATAAAAGGGTTATCGCTATCGTATTGATAATCGAAAACATCTCTTACAATCGTGTTGTAAATATTACCAATGGAATGATACAGGATGTTTTCCAGGTACCACATCAGGTTTAGGGCTTCGTCGTAGGGAGTAGGCTGTTTCTTGTTAAAAAACGGCGTGATGCCCAATTGCTGGATATATTCA
>CAZTCS010000220.1:0-3034 GCA_964611995.1 uncultured Sediminibacterium sp.
TGGAAGATAATGTCATTCACATGTTTTATCGGGCGGTAAGGAAAGGGAATCACTCAAGCATTGGCTATTGCTCTTTTATAGATCCCCTGATTGTTGATACCAGGAGCCCAGAGCCCTTTATGTTACCGCAGTTTGAGTATGAGTCTCGTGGTGTGGAAGATCCCCGAATTGTGAAAATTGATGACCTGTATTATCTCAGTTACACTGCTTATGACGGTAACAATGCATTAGGTGCACTGGCTTTATCAAAAGACCTGAAACATTTTGATAAAAGAGGGCTTATTGTTCCTAAAATGACATACCACAGTTTTTGTCATCTTACAGAAACAAAAAATGATATCAACGAAAAATATCTTCGGTATAATGATAATGAACGATTCAGAAACAAGGCTGATAAAGACATCTATTTGTGGGATAAAAATGTGATTTTTTTCCCCAGAAGAATCAATGGCAAACTTTGTTTCATGCATAGAATCAAGCCGGATATCCAGTTGGTAATGATCAATGAATTAGATGAACTGAATCACGAATTCTGGGAAAAGTATTTTCTTCAATTGGATGAACATATTTTACTTACTCCAAAATTTAAACATGAAGTAAGTTATATAGGTGGCGGTTGCCCTCCTATTGAAACAAAAGAAGGCTGGTTAATTATCTATCATAGTGTATTCGATACAATTAAAGGCTATGTGTATTGTGCATGTGCGGCATTACTGGCTTTGGATGACCCAAAAATAGAAATCTCTAGACTGCCTTATGCACTTTTTAAGCCAGATCAGGAGTGGGAGCTAAAAGGGGAGGTAAATAATGTATGTTTTCCAACAGGGGCCATTAGAATTGAGGAAGATTTGTATATCTACTATGGTGCTGCCGATGAACAGATTGCCTGTGCCACACTTAATATACCGGATTTACTGGAAGAATTACTTAGTTACCAGCATACTGAGCTGAAAGAAACAATTTAATGTACCGATACGATTTAACCAATGCAAGGCATCAGTGTAAAAAATATTGTCCCTCATCCCCATGATGCATCAGCAGACCAGCTATTGTTAATCAGTTCTTTTCCTCCCCGTGAGTGTGGTATTGCCACTTATTCTGAAGACCTTGTAACGGCATTAAATAAAACCATTGGCGATGGTTTAAGTATTAATATCTGTCCGCTTGAATCAAATAGCGAAAAACATACTTACAACAGAGATACCGAGTACATTCTTAATACAGATATTCCTGGCTCATTTTGTACACTTGCAGGTCTGATCAACAATAATCGGCGAATTATAGTTGTAATGATTCAACACGAGTTTGGTTTTTTTGAAAATACCGCTGACGAGTTGCTGTTATTCTTAAAAGCGTTGAATAAACCTGCAGTTATTACATTCCATACAGTACTACCTCATCCAAATGAAACACTCAGGTTGCATGTAAAAGCGATTGCAGAAACCATTTCGGGTATTGTTGTAATGACTCATGCCTCATGTGAAATATTGATCCGTGATTATGGAATTGATATTGAAAAAATAACGGTTATTGCTCATGGAACTCACCTTGTAGTACATGCCGACAAAGCCTTACTCAAAGAAAAATATGGACTTCAGGGGAAGAAGATTTTATCAACATTTGGATTTTTGAGTGAAGGAAAAAGTATTGAAACAACCCTATATGCACTGCCGACCATTATTCGTGAAAACCCTGATACGCTTTTTTTAATTATTGGCAAAACACATCCAGCGGTATTGATCAGGCAGGGTGAAAAATACAGGCAGAAATTAGAGTCTATAATTGCGGAATTGGGCATAGAGAAACATGTATTACTGATCAACTATTTTCTTCCGCTTCCTAAATTGCTTGAATATCTTCAGCTTACCGACCTGTATCTCTTTACCTCCTGCGATCCCAACCAGGCCGTGAGCGGCACTTTTTCTTATGCTATGAGTTGTGGATGTGCTGTTGTTTCTACACCTATTCCGCATGCAAGGGAAGTGCTGAGCGAAGATTCGGGGGCGCTCTTCGATTTTGGCCAGTCGGGCCAGTTAGCAAATACTGTAAACCACCTACTTGAAAACGATCTGTTACGTGCCACCATCAGTTCCAATGGCTTACACAAAATGGCTTCTACCGCATGGGAAAATGTGGCTATCGATCATGTAATACTATTCGAAAAATTAAGTGCGGGAACCCTTGATCTCCGTTACCAGATTCCTCCTATCAATTTGTTACATATCAAGAAAATGACCAGTGGTTTTGGTATGATACAGTTTGCGAAAATAAATCGACCCGATATAGCGTCTGGATATACACTGGATGACAATGCAAGAGGATTAATTGCTTTCTGCCAGCATTATGAGTTAACAAACGATAACACCGACCTTCATTACATTCACATCTACTTTAATTTTATTAAACACTGTCTTCAACCAGCCGGCCACTACCTGAATTATGTTGATGAAGAGTATTCTTTTTCTGATCAAAACAAGGAAGTGAACCTGGCTGATGCCAACGGAAGAGCTACCTGGGCTTTGGGTTATCTCATTTCACTAAAAAATATTATACCCTTATCCATTATTACTGAAGCAGAGCAGTTATTTCAGGCAACATTATTAACAAGTAATAATATTTTTTCTACCCGGGCCATTGCTTTTGTAATTAAGGGACTGTACTATAAGAATCTTCAATTACCCAATGTATCAGAAACAGATTTACTTGATACACTTGCAAGCCGTCTGGTAAAAATGTATCTGCATGAAAACGAAGATGGTTGGCACTGGTTTGAAAGTTACCTGACTTATGCCAACAGTATTTTACCGGAAGCTTTATTATGCGCCTGGATTATTACGAAAAATACCAGGTACAGGGATATAGCTTTAAGTTCTTTTGATTTTCTGATCGAAAAAACGTTTACCAGTACACGTATCCAGGTAATCTCCAATAAAACCTGGCTACAAAAAGAAGATATTCCTTTTTTACGGGTTAAAGGTGGCGAACAACCTATTGATGTTGCTTATACCATTATTACTCTTGACAAGTTTTACCA
>CAZTCS010000221.1:0-3014 GCA_964611995.1 uncultured Sediminibacterium sp.
CCTTGCGATAACCAGATTTTGAGTCTAGCGCGTCTACCAATTCCGCCATCTGGGCATTGTTATGGGGTGCAATAATAGGAAAGAATTTGGGAATTTGAAAATTTGGGAATTTGAAAATTTGAAAATTGGAATCCCCTAAGGTTGGATCGTACTGTAAATTTTATAAATTTCTTTCCAAATAAGCTGTTTTCATTTCCTCATTTTCAAATTATCCACCATCCTATCCAAATACTTTTTCTTAAAATAATATTCCTTCACCTGCAACAACTCTTTTTCGGTAGTAATACCTTCCTGGTAATTTTTAATAATCGCTTCAACAGGTTCATAAATCGTTTGTTTTAGCTGGTTAATATTGGTTTGCAGGCTATCTGTCAGTCCTTCTTCCAACAACTCATTAAGTTCCATTACCTCCATGAGAAAATCTGGGGATAGCTGGTATTTCTCCTCATCCTCCAATAATTCCTTTAACTGCAATACATATTTTATGGTTTCATCGGGGTCTTTCAGCACTTTAAATGCCTTATTTACCTGGGCCGATAACTGCAAGGTTTCTTCCTTTTCCTCGTCAGAAGCTTGCACAAACCTGTCCGGATGATACTTGCGTTGCAACTCAAAATACGTCTTCGATAGACCGCTGGTGTCTACTGTAAGGGTAATGGGGAGGTTGAATAGTTCGAAATGGGTCATAGTGTTTTGGTAGAAAAGTCGGAAGTCCGAAAGTCGGAAAGTCCGGATAGGGAAGAGTGCAAAAATAGAATTATTTCTCTCCAGACTTCCGGACTCCCGGACTTCCGGACTCCCGGACTCCCGGACTCCCGGACTTCTTCCTATCTTGCCCCAAAATTACTCGAATGCTTGTTATCGGACTTATTAGAGAGGGAAAAATTCCGGCGGATAATCGGGTGGCACTGACACCCGGACAGTGTAAATGGCTTCAAAAACATGTTGCTGGTTGTAAAATACTGGTACAAAATGCACCAAACAGGTGTTTTGCTGATCAGGAATATGCAGATGCGGGTATTGAATTAACCGAGGACCTTAGTTCCTGTGATATTTTATTGGGGATTAAAGAAGTGCCCATTGACCAACTGATTCCGGATAAAACCTACCTTTTTTTCTCCCATACAAAGAAAAAGCAGCCCTATAACCAGGCTTTAATGCATGCCATGGTCGATAAGAAAATAACCCTTATTGACTATGAATGCCTGGAGCACGAAGATGGTCAAAGAATTATTGGATTCGGTTTTTTTGCAGGGATAGTAGGAGCACATAATGGCATCATGTGTTATGGCAATAGAACGGGAGCCCTTCACCTGAACCGGGTAGTTGAAGTGAAAGATTACCGCGAACTCATACATACTTATTTCGGGTTGCGCTTGCCCAATATAAAAATTGCAGTTACCGGCAGTGGAAGAGTGGCACATGGTATTTTAGAAATCATGAACCTGATGGATGTGCAGGAGGTAGAACCCGATGAATATACCAGCAGAAACTTTAGTTATCCGGTTTATGTTCATTTAAAAGGCAGTGATCTTTATCGGCATAAAACACTCGGTACATATCAGAGAGATGATTTTCACCAACATCCTGAAAACTACGCATGCATATTCCGCCAATATTATCCTCATACAGATATACTGATGAATGGAATATATTGGGATCACCATATTCCTCGATTGTTTGAGTTGGATGCATTACAAGATCCTTCATTCCGTATTCAAACCATTGCAGATATAACCGATGATAAAGGAGGAAGTGTGCCCTGTAACCTGGGAGATGCTACCATACAGGACCCGGTTTATGGGGTAGACAAACAAAGCTTCGCCAAGACTGCGCCCTATCTGCCAGGATCAATAGATATAATGGCCGTAGGTAACCTACCCAATGAACTGCCCCGAGATGCCAGTAAATATTTTGGGGAACAACTGATTAAATATGTGCTGGAAGATTTATTAAAAGGAGGAACTGAGACCATTGATCGCGCAACCATTCTTCGGAAGGGAAACCTTACTTCGCATTTTGGGTATTTGGAGGATTATGCGCGGAAATAAAAAAGTTGCCACTGAGAGCACTGAAAGGCACTGAAATATTCTGTGTGTTTCTGTGGCCTCTGTGGCAATCAATAACTACAAATACAAGTAATAATCCCTTAACAAAGCAATGAATTCGCTTGAATATACCCCTTCATTTTTTATAAGCATAGTATCCTGAACAGTCACTTTATTTTCTCTCCCCAATAATAACATAACCCTGAATGGCGCATGTTTTTCTGTTTGCTTGACCGCCACCATTTCGTGCACATAAAATCCATGGGCTCCCGCAAATTGCACAGATTCATTTAGTCGATGATAGGGCAGAAGTACCGCAAATAATCCATCCGGAAGAAGGCAACGCGTAATATTTTCCCAGAGTGTCCCCAATGTTAATCCGCTATCATGTAAAGCCAGGTTTCTTTGTATATCGGGACTCTTCAGGTCTTGCTCATAGAAAGGCGGGTTGCATATAATCAGGTTGTATTGGTTGTAGTCCCAGTCTTCCAGGGAAGATTCGTGTACACTAATCCTATCGTTCCATTTTGAACCCGCTACATTTTCTACTGCCTGTGTTGCAGCGCCGTTGTCTATATCAATTGCATCAATCGTACCCGGAAATTGCTGGGCAAGCATCAAAGAAAGCAGGCCGGTACCGGTGCCGATATCCAATACTTTGGCATCATTGGCGAAATTATTTGCTGAAACCATTTTCCCAACCCAGGCTCCGAATAAGCAGGCATCGGTGCATACTTTCATCGCTGCTTTTTGTTGATGAACGATGAATTGTTTAAACTGGAAATAGTCGTTGGGCATTGGGCAAAGGTAATTATTAGGCTGCAAGCCATTGCTGTCCGGGGAAAATTGGCTACAAGCTACAAGCCGCAAGCTGCAAGCAAATGTTTATCAGGGCAAGAAATAGAAGCCAAGCAATTAGGGTAGATAAAAAAGAATACATACAATCAGTACCTGTGTACAGACCTT
>CAZTCS010000222.1:0-2947 GCA_964611995.1 uncultured Sediminibacterium sp.
CTCTTAAACATTAGATTCGGGTTGATTCTACATACTGCTATTTACCACACCAACCATAACTTGCAGCTTGATGCTTGAGGCTTGAGGCTTGTAGCTTGTAGCCACTAAAAACATCGCTGAATAAGTATTTGTGCACTATTTACTTTCTTCTGTCAACAAATTTCTACTGTTAAAAAAAATATACGAACCTTTGCCGGAAACAAAACCTCCTTATATTTGTTTAATAGTTGCATAAACAACTAATTATTATATCAAAACCTAATAGAGAAGTATGAAAATCCTGGTTTGTGTAAGCAAGACACCTGATACCACTTCTAAAATTGCCTTTACCGACGGTAACAGCAAATTTGATGAGAATGGTGTTCAGTGGATCATTAATCCTTACGACGAATGGTATTCGCTGGTAAGGGCGATTGAATTGAAAGAAAAAGATCCTTCTACTATCGTTCACCTCGTAACGGTGGGTGGTGCAGATGCAGAACCGATTATCCGTAAAGCATTGGCTTTGGGTGGAGATGAAGCCATTCGTATTAATGCAGATGGTAGCGACAGCTATTATATTGCTTCACAAATTGCCGCTATTGCAAAAGATGGGTATGACCTGGTTTTCACCGGAAAAGAAACCATTGATTACAACGGTTCTTCCATTGGTGCCATGGTAGCTGAATTACTCGATGCCCCTTATATTTCTCTCGCTACCAAATTTGAATTAAATGGTAATACCGCCACTGTTACACGCGAGATTGAAGGCGGTGAAGAAGTTGCTGAAATGACATTGCCAGCCGTTGTAAGTTGCCAGAAAGGTGTAGCTGAGCAACGTATTCCTAACATGAGGGGTATTATGGCTGCACGTACCAAACCCCTTAAAGTGGTTGAACCGGCTGCGGTTGATACACTTACCAGTGTAGCTAGTTTTGAATTGCCACCAGCAAAAGCAGGTGTTAAACTGGTTAGTCCTGATAACGTTGGCGAACTGGTAAGATTATTACACGAAGAAGCAAAAGCGATCTGATAGGATTGCAGATTCTAACACTAAAAAAGAAATCAATGTCTGTTTTAATATTTGTAGATCAATCAGAAGGCCATATCAAAAAAGCTTCTTTTGAAGTATTGACTTATGGCGCCAAATTAGCTGGGCAATTGGGAACAACTGCGGAAGCATTGGTATTAGGTACTGTTAGCGACGACCTGTCTGCTTTAGGAAAATATGGGGTTAGCAAAGTTCACCAGGTGAACAATGAAACACTTAATCATCTTGATGCTCAGGTATATGCTAAAGTAATTTCAGAAGCGGCCAATGCAACAGGTGCTAATGTGGTAGTTATTTCACACAATCAAACAGGTAAAGCCATTGCCGGACGCGTGGCAGTGCGTTTGAAAGCCGGACTCGTTGCTGGTGCCTGTGCCCTGCCTGATACTTCAAATGGTTTTGTAGTAAAGAAAACCGTATTCTCAGGAAAGGCATTTGCCAATGTGAGTGTCAACTCACCGGTAAAAGTTATTTCACTTAATCCCAATAGCTTTACAACTATCGCAGGAGAAGGTAGTGCTGCAGTTGAGCAATTAGCCGTAACGGTTGATGCTCCTAAAGTAAAAGTGACTGCCGTGAATAAAGTAAGCGGAGAAATACCTTTAACTGAAGCGGAAATAGTAGTGAGTGGAGGCCGAGGTTTAAAAGGACCAGAAAACTGGGGTATTCTCTTAGACCTTGCCAAAGAACTGGGAGCTGCAACAGCTTGTAGCCGCCCCGTAGGCGACGCACACTGGAGACCACACCATGAACATGTTGGTCAAACAGGTGTTCAAATTGCTCCCAATCTCTATATCGCCATTGGTATTTCTGGTGCTATACAACACCTTGCTGGTGTTAACAGAAGTAAGGTAATTGTAGTAATCAATAAAGACCCTGAAGCTCCATTCTTTAAGGCTGCAGATTACGGAATTGTAGGTGATGCGTTTGAAGTAGTGCCGAAGTTGACTGAGGAGATCAGGAAGATGAAAGCGCAGTAATTACTGGATTTATATGATATTGAAAGGACTGGTTTTGCCAGTCCTTTTTTGTATGCGGCATTTAATGTTACCAGACATTTCTACCCAAAGCCTCAGTTGATTAACGAACAAAAGGCATAGGTATATTTTTCGCCAAACTTTAGCAAAGCCTATGTTTCGAGCAGGCTGTCAGATTGTTGCACAAAATTCGTCTGGCGCGAGAACGGTTACTTCACTCCCTTTGAAATCTTTAATGTTTCTCGTCACGATGCAATTAACATTATCAACCGCCATCGCGCAATGGATCTGAATTGAATCCTCAAAGTCTTTGTGCTTTGATCTAAGCCCTTGCGTTATTATAGATGTATCAACAGGAACAACTGATATGTAGTCAAATAAACCCAATACGATCCTTCGGAGGGTTTTATCATCATGATACTTCTTCAACAGGTAATAGATAGTTGCTATTGAATGGGAAGAGGTAAACAGTTTAATCTTTTTACTTTCAGCAGCCTCGAAAATGTCGACCGCGTACTTACTAAAAGGCTTACGATCGGCGATTAGGTCTACCAGTATATTTGTATCCAGAAAGACCTTTCTCATAAATGCTTTTTCTCGTAATATGACCGAAGTTCTTTTTTCTCGTCGAAATCTTTAGGCAGTTTGACTGCTCCAATCAGCTTTTTTAATTTAGGGGAAACCTTTTGCGTTGTCTGTTCCTGGGTAACTTTATCAAGATACTGTTCAATAAGTTCCGAAAGACTGCGACCAGTATTTTTAGCATATGACTTAGCCCTCTCGATCACCTCTTTTTCAACTGTTAATGTAAGCTTAGTTGTCATAACACGTGTGTTTTGTACAAATATACGTATACTATCTTGTTTCCTCAACCTGTTATTAATGGAACACAGATTATCATGATTTTCAGGATTTATCATGATAGATCTTGAAAATCATG
>CAZTCS010000223.1:0-1517 GCA_964611995.1 uncultured Sediminibacterium sp.
TAAATTCCTCAGCAGTAACCCCTAATGCTTTACAGGCATAATATGCAGCATACAGGTTCATAAGGTTATGGTTCCCAAAAACTTTTAATGCTCCGCTACATCCATCAATGGTAACTGTTGTGTTTCCATTGTTGATAGTATGTTCAGGGATCTGGTATGGCTGGTATCGGATATCTTTTCGCGGATTGGAACTAACTAACTCCTTTAAAACAGGATCTGATTCATTATAAATAAGAACACCTTCTTTCTCTATTCTATTGATAAAAATGGTGAACTGTTCCAGGTAAAAATCAAATGTGGGAAATACATTGATATGATCCCAGGCGATACCTGTTAAGATGGCTATATGAGGATATAAAAAATGAAACTTTGGTTTTCTTTCGATGGCACTTGCAGGATATTCATCGCCTTCACACACTATTACAGGTGCGTCTGTAATATTAACCGATTGTTCAAATCCCTCTACCCTGGCCCCTACCAGGTAATCAAATGATTGATGCAATTGTTTGAGCACATGCATAATCATACTGGTAGTAGTTGTTTTACCATGACTTCCTCCCACACCCACCCTTGTTTTCTCTTTGCTTTCATGGAAAATATATTCCGGGAAAGAATAAATCTTTAATCCCAGTGAAATGGCTTTTTGCAATTCAGGGTTATCCTGTTTTGCATGCATACCCAGTATAACAGCATCAAGTTCAGGTACTATCTGGCCTGGTTGCCACCCGATTTCTGCCGGTAATAAACCGGCTAGCTGCAGATTGGTTTTTGCTGGTTCAAAGATTTCGTCATCTGTTCCGGTAACCTGGTATCCCTTTTTGTGAAGTGCAATAGCTAACTGGTGCATGACACTTCCTCCTATAGAAATAAAATGAACCCTCATAATAATTAATTGATTACAATCGTTTTATACATATTAACGTATCGAAAACGGGGCCCGAGGCAACATTCTGATATATTTTGTATCTTTGATATAGCGCAAAATACTGTCAAAACGCCCATTTAAACAACACACATGAAAAAGATAACCGTTTTACTGCTTCTGGTTGCATTCAGTACTGCACTGGTAAGCTCCTGCACTTCATCTAAAAGCAGAGGTTGTCCAACTACCAACCCCCGTTATTTTAAGCCCTGATCATACAACAGGTTTGGATATTGCATTCTTTTTGATGGATTTTTACGTTTCTAATGAATTGGATTACACTTAGCTCTCCAGAACAAATTGCCGCCATTAAAGCCGCTTCATTTCAGCAACCCCAGGTAATATTTAAACATAGCACCCGTTGCAGTATTAGTTCTATGATATTAAACAGACTGGAAAGAAGTGATGTACCTGAGAAAATCGACTTCCATCTGCTTGACCTTTTGGCTAACAGAGAGCTATCCAATTTCATTGCTGCTACTTTTGATGTTTATCATGAATCTCCTCAGGTATTATTGATTAAAAATGGGGAATGCACTTATGATGAAAGCCATCAGGGCATTCAAATGGATGAAATAATTGAGCAGGCGCTCTC
>CAZTCS010000223.1:1527-2908 GCA_964611995.1 uncultured Sediminibacterium sp.
TAACCTTCCTATTTTTTACTTTCAGTATATTGCTTCAAATTGAAGTTATGACCATCACTGTATTTGGCGCAACCGGACAGGTAGGCAAATATGTGGTATCTCAGGCACTTGCATTGGGATATACTGTACGGGCTTTTGGCCGGACTATTGAATCATTTATTGATAAAGACAATAACACGGAAGCTTTAATAGCCATTAAAGGATATGTATTTGATGAATCGGATGTGTTGCATGCACTTGAAGGTGCCGATGCGGTGATTTCCGTTCTTGGCGGAGCATTCGACGGAAAGGATCAGACCAGAAGTCTGGGTATGAAAAACATTGTAACCCAAATGGAAAAAGCCGGCTTATCCAGAATAATAGCTTTAGGTGGTATGGGCATATTAAATGCCAGCGATACAGAAGAAGGGTTGCTAATTGATCAACCAGATTATCCCGAGCAATACAAACCGGTGGGTATGGAACACTTACTGGCTTTTCGTGCACTTGAATCGAGTACACTTGACTGGACTTTCATTTGCTCACCGGATATATTAGATAAGGCTGGCAACAGACAATACATTACGTCTGCCGATTTTGCGCCACAACCAAACCATTATCAAATAGCAGCGGGAGACCTGGCAGATTGCATGGTACATTGTATCAGCCACAACCAGTATATCCATCAGCGAGTAGGTATTAGCAGGTTATAGTGTAGACTATAAGTTCAGGGCCATCACCCAATCTTGCTGCAAATCATTACCAAGGGTGAATTGCTGCGTAGAAAATTTACGGAAACCAAATGATTCATAAAATTTGATGGCTCTTGTATTGTGTTCCCAAACACCAAGCCATAGGATCGTTTTATTAAATGCTTTTGCCGTACTGATCGCATGCTGCATCATAGCTTTCCCCACTCCTTTTCCAATGCTGTTTTTGCGGGCATAAAAGCGACTAAGTTCTATTGCATTCCCGTTAATGTTTAAGTCGGGGTGATGGGAAATTTTTAATTTAAAGTAACCTACAGGAGTATCTGCTTCATAGGCAAGAAAAAACATATTCTCCGGATTGAATACCTCTGCTTCAAGTTTATTAACCTGGAACTGCTGTTCCATAAATAAGTGCATATCTTCCGCTGTATTATCTGCTGCAAATGTGTCGTAAAATGTTTCGCGACTAATGGAGGCAATCAAACCAGCATCTTCCACACCTGCCTTACGGATCGAGATATTCATATGGTATTAAGCACAGTTTTCGATCACCATAGCACTTGCGCCACCGCCACCATTACAAATACCGGCTGCACCAATTTTACCCCCCTTTTGTTTGAGTACATTAATCAGGGTAACAATTATCCTGGCTCCACTGCAACCCAATGGATGGCCTAATGACACTGCCCCAC
>CAZTCS010000224.1:0-251 GCA_964611995.1 uncultured Sediminibacterium sp.
GAAGATGGTAAATCGATTTCTTTTGCGGTAGCCGGAAAAAAATGGAAATATAATCTACAAGGCGGAACGATTGCTGCCGATGATGCAGCATCAACTAATACAGCTCCTGCCGAAACGCAGGGAAGAGGTAGCCGTGGCTTTGGTGGTGGTACTGAAGCGCTATCACCGGATGGCAAAAAAGCAGTGTATATCAAAGACTGGAACTTATGGATACGGGATGTTGCCACCAATAAACACACACAGCTTACTAC
>CAZTCS010000224.1:261-629 GCA_964611995.1 uncultured Sediminibacterium sp.
ATCGTACGCTGGTCGCCCGATTCAAAGAAGATCGCCACATTTAAACAGGATCAACGCAATGTGAGTGATATGTACCTGGTAACCACCAATGTGGGTAAACCAACTTTACGAGCGTGGAAATACCCCTTGCCAGGAGATAAAGAAATAGCCATGTTACATCGGGTAATCATTGATATTGATGCTGCTAAAGTAATTAAGCTGCAAGTGCCCCCAGACCCGCACAGGTCATCTCTGAGCGATGATATCACCAGCGGTGGTTCTTTGGCTGATGTGGATTGGACTGATGACGCATCACAGCTTGCTTTTCTTTCAACCTCGCGTGATCATAAGCAATCTAAACTCCGTATTGCCGATGCGGCCACAGGTGC
>CAZTCS010000224.1:693-904 GCA_964611995.1 uncultured Sediminibacterium sp.
GTATTTATATGATGCTACAACCAGTAAACTGAAAAACCAGATCACAAAAGGCAATTGGGTAGTAAGCAGGTTGATAAAAGTAGATGAGCAAAACCGTGTATTGTATTTTACAGCAACAGGTCATCAGTCAAATCCTTATTTTTCTGAATTATACAAAATTGGTTTCGATGGTAAGAACCTTACCCTGCTTACGCCGGGAGAAGGTACACAC
>CAZTCS010000224.1:952-2306 GCA_964611995.1 uncultured Sediminibacterium sp.
GATCACTACTTTAGAAAAAGCAGATGTATCCAGGTTAGTGGCTACAGGTTGGAAACCACCTATACCTTTTACGGTTAAAGCCCATGATGGTAAAACCGATATATATGGGTTGGCATTTACGCCTACCAAAATAGACCCGAATAAAAAGTATCCGGTTATCGATTATATCTATCCTGGTCCACAGGGTGGAAGTGTAGGTAGCTGGGGTTTTACCGCTTCTCGTGGCGATCACCAGGCACTGGCAGAGTTGGGCTTTATTGTGGTAATGGTAGAAGGTACCAGTAACCCCAATCGTTCTAAAAGTTACCATGATATGAATTATGGCAATATGGGTGAGAATACATTACCCGACCAGATGGCCACCATTCGCCAGTTATCACAGCGATACCCAATTGATACCAACCGTGTAGGTATATGGGGACATTCAGGCGGCGGTTTTGCCACTGCAGCAGCTATGTTCCGTTTCCCTGATTTTTTTAAAGTAGGTATATCTGAATCGGGTAACCATGATAACAGGAATTATGAAGACGACTGGGGCGAGCGTTATAATGGCCTTGTTGAAAATTCAAATTATGAAGCACAGGCCAACCAAACCATCGCCAAGAATTTAAAAGGAAAATTAATGCTGGCACATGGCATGATGGATAATAATGTACCGCCATACAATACCTTATTGGTAGTAGAAGCATTGGAAAAAGCCAACAAGAGCTTCGACCTCGTAATATTCCCCAACAGTGCGCATGGATTCGGCCAATACGGCCCTTATATGATGCGCCGCCGATGGGATTATTTTGTGCGACATCTTTTAGGTGTAGAACCGCCGCTTGATTACCAGTTAAGGCAACCAACGGCGCCGGGTCCACGGTAGTAAAATAGTTGATAGAATAATGCCAATATTACATAAGTAATATTGGCATTATTCATTTATGTGGACCATCCTCTTACATTTGGAGACATCTACAGAGAATGAATCGAAGTATGATGTTACAGGCTTGCCAAAAGTTTCACTTTATATCCCATTTCTTCCAGGTACATTTTTAGTGGATATATATGCATATTGCCATAAAAAACGGCCATTTTTTTTGCCTTAGATTTAATTACCGCCTCACTGATTCTTTTAGCGATAGATTTATTTCGGTAATACCAGATGGTTGCATAATCTTTTGCATCAGAATGCCCTGTTTCATTTAAAATACTTACCTGTCCAACATTGGTGGTATCTAACCATTCTTTTCGGTTTATAAAAGTTATGACATCACATGCATTTTTCTGTACTTCTTCTGTTACTATATAACGTTTCCAAAATGCTTCCATTTTTTTATAGGCTGATGTTTCTCTTAATGCTTCAGACAGC
>CAZTCS010000224.1:2316-2908 GCA_964611995.1 uncultured Sediminibacterium sp.
CACTTTGGTAGGTAAAAGTGCTTTTATCATCTGTAGGAAATAAGGTCGACATTTTCAAAGTATACGCCAATGGGAAAACCAGGTTGTAGTGTTCACTATTTTTCATGTCAATACTGGCTTTTCTCAAATTTCTTAAAAAGGCTTTGGCAGCGAAACCGGAGCTGTCAAATGTTTTGAGCCAGGTATCCTCTTTTTGTAGCATACAAAACAACTGATAAGCCGCATTGCCCATATCAATATTCAGATAATGGTATTGCCAAAGGTTGAACCGGTATAAGGGGCTTACATGTTTCCCATTCCATCTTAACATAATAGAGTCAAATTTGGAACGATAGTTAGGTCCGTAAGACTTATTCAGACTCAATGGATCATCTGGCATGATCCATTCAACAGCAATATGATCTGGTTTATAATCTAGTAATTTTTGATAGGGTTTATCCCAATTACATCGCAGATGTTCAGGTATTTCATGCAATACACCAATCAGCACTATTTCTGTTTTTTGAGCTAAAAGTGGAAAGGAGTATGACATGAAAATTACAGATAGTAAAGCTGCAAGTTTCCTCATGAATACTATTTAATAAATGCAAAT
>CAZTCS010000225.1:0-2827 GCA_964611995.1 uncultured Sediminibacterium sp.
TTGTTGGTCGCCTGACCAACAACAAACTAATTCCATGGCTATGATTTATTTTGTTGTCCGCATAAATACTAAGTGTACTTGTATAAAGCGTAGACCCTGGCTGTGTAACTGTTGTTGGTCAGGCGACCAACAATGGCAACAGTAACTACACAATCAATCTTGTCTCCATTATTCATAACAGAACAATGAGAGCCAGATAAAACATTCTCCTTTTGATAAATGCTTAAATCAAATGACATACTGGATGTTTCCGCATGCCATTTTCCGGAAAAATTTGGAACATTCCTTTTTGGGGTATACGCTACCAAAATGGTTATGATAAAAATCGTAGCAGCAAATCTTTTTTTCAGCATTATCTTATACATCACAATAAAATTTCCTTTTCAAAATAATCATAAAGAAAAACAACGAACTCCCCTACTCACATCAAAGTAAACACCAGCCAGAAAATAGTAACCACTGATATTATACTTAAAACCCGAGCAATATTCCTTAAAGAAGGAGCCTCTCGTAATCTTCGTAATGAAATAAATGACAATACCAACAGTCCGATCTCAATTCCCGTAACGAGTCTTGCATTTTGAAGAAATTCCGGAAACCGACTCAAGTACAAATCCCTATTTGCCTCAAATGAACGGGCATCAGAATAGTTAATGATCCACCAGGCAATATCACTTAGTACAAGTATTAACAGCAATAACCCTATGATGAAATAGATAAGGTGCTTAAACATGGTATTACAATTTACAGATTTTAAGCATTGTTCCTGCTGAAAAAAAGCTGCGAGCTACACCAAAAGAGTCACTTCCGCCGTTGTTGGTCGCCTGATCAAAAACAAACTAATTCCATGGCTATGATTTATTTTGTTGTCCGCTTAAATACTACCTTTTGTTGGTCAGGCGACCAACAATGGCAAGAAAAACATACAAATCTAATTCACACATTATCAAGGATTTAGTCGAACCATCTACACAGCATCTACACACCATCTACACACTACAACACATATCTAGTGTTTTGAAGTGTTGAAATAGTGATGTTGACCTGTATATGCATCGAGGAAGTACCTAATGAAATTAAGAAGACTGCATAAAGTAAACAGTGTTGTCCTGGGAAATTCGACCCTAACTGTAGGTGTCGCGTATGATAGAACGCAGATTTTCATGATTTTCAAGATTTATCATGATAGATCTTGAAAATCATGAAAATCCGTGTTCCATTAATAACAGGTAGTGCATTAACAGCAATCAAATATTTCTTTAACCAGCTCATCTCAAATTATCTAATCCGCAGGCCCCATCATTAGCAGAAAGCCTATAACAAGCACCATCTCCCTTATGGCAAGACTTGAAGCTTGCAGCTTGTGGCTTGTCGCTTTATTACTTGACAGCAATAAATTTTAAACCTTAACCTCCCTAATCTCTATCGGCATTTCTCCCGTTTACCTGTACTTTTGGGCAATACTCCTCCCCGTTTTAAATGGAGTTTTCGATTTCACTCATGTACCAGCCGCTTGATATTTTAAAAAAATACTGGAACCACCATTCCTTCCGCCCAATGCAGGAAGCAATTATTCAATCGGTACTGGATGGAAAAGATACACTGGCCGTTTTACCAACCGGCGGCGGGAAATCAATCTGCTTTCAGGTACCCGCCATGCTGATGGATGGTATTTGTTTAGTGATTAGTCCACTTATCGCACTCATGCGGGATCAGGTTATGCATTTATTAGATAAAGACATCCCCGCAGCATCATTGAATAGCGGCATGAGCTATGCTGAGGTAAAAAACACCTTACAAAAGGCATCCCGTGGTGATTTTAAGTTTCTCTATCTGTCACCGGAAAGAATTGAATCAACCCTGTTTCAGGAATACTTACCTGCTTTAGACATATCGTTGATAGCAGTGGATGAAGCACATTGTATCTCTCAATGGGGGTACGATTTCAGGCCACCTTATATGCGCATTGCCCAGCTCCGAAAAGAATTGAGTAATGTACCAGTAATTGCGCTTACCGCTTCTGCTACTGAAAAAGTGCAGGATGACATTATCCAGCAATTACAATTCAAAGATTTTGGTTTCTTCCGGCAATCATTTGAAAGACCCGCTTTGTCTTACAGCTGTTTTCCGGTTGAAAGTAAAATCAACAAGCTGATACAAATACTCCACAATGTAGCAGGCAGCAGTATCGTATATTGTAACAGCAGAAAACTAACCAAAGAAGTTAGTTCTCTTTTACAACTACACGGACTATCTACAGATTTTTACCACGCCGGCCTATCCCAGGATGAAAGATCCGCTAAACAAGCCAGATGGATCAACAATGAAATAAGGATCATGGTCTGCACCAATGCATTTGGAATGGGTATCGATAAAGCTGCAGTTCGTTCCGTCATACATTTTAATATTCCCGACTGCCTGGAAAATTATTACCAGGAAGCAGGTCGCGCAGGTCGTGATGGGAATAGAGCATTTGCGGTATTATTATACCAGCAAGACGACCTACTGCAACTACAACAATTACCAGAAAAGCGTTACCCGGGCATCCCCGTTATACAAGCTGTTTATCAGGCATTGGCCGATTTTTTTCAATTGCCGGTTGGCTCAGGAGAGGGGGCATATTTTGATTTTGATATCAGGGAATTTGCGGACCGCTTTAAATTCGACCTAATCACTATTATCAACTCACTAAAAGTATTGGAGCAGGAAGGACATATCAGCTATGCTGAATATATTTTTCTTCCATCGCAAGTTCAGTTTACCATCGACAAAGACGCTTTATACAATTTTGAACAGTCGCACCCAGCATTGGAACTTCTATCAGAAG
>CAZTCS010000226.1:0-1074 GCA_964611995.1 uncultured Sediminibacterium sp.
TTAAATGAACAGAAGCTTGTTTTAAAGAATGCGTATAGTCTTTTAGGAAAATTGAAGAATACAGCAGATGAGGATTAATTAAAGAACTCACAATATAGTTTCATTCCCAACTTTTTGAAGCAGTGTAACCGTTTCAAAAAGTCGGGAATGTTTTTGTCACAAGGCGTTATTGAAAAAGCTGGCTAACTACTTACTTTGCTTAAGTAGATCTTCTTTTTTGAAGCCGGTTTCCGATTGCTATAAAGACGTAAAACAGTACTAAGAATACTCCGGCAACCCCAATGCAATTTATGAGTACACGGGAATATCCTAATGAATTTACATCAATAAAGGGATAAGGATAAGTGTGCAAAATTGCTCCTCGTATCAGCGTGTAAACCATATAGACAAGGGGATACAGGGTCCAGTTTAAAGAACTACGAAAAGGGAGGGTTGATTTTTGCACAATGAAAAACCAATACCATAAAAAATAAAAAGGTGTTATCGTGTGCAATAATTCATTCGAAATACGCCCCCATCCTGTAAAAGTCCAGATTTGACGCAAAACAAGGTTGTAAATAAGTCCTACAACCAAAATATATATGGTAAGTGCGGTAACGGTTGTATATTTTCTACAGAAGGCAGTAATAATAGCCTCTTTGAAGAAAAGAAGGGAAGTGAAATATATTGCAACCAGTAAATTGGTGAGAATGGTAAAATAGCTGAAGAATTTGATTAATGAAGAAAGTACAGGTTGCTGGCGATGCATCATCATATCTGCCAGTTGAATGATGATGCCAGCCCAGGAAACCAGCGCTCCTATAAGCCAAATAAGTGAAGTGTTTTTTTTCTCAGTGGCATGCATAGTGCTACTAAAAATAAAGAATTATCGGCATTAAAACCAAGCTGTTCTCAGGCTGGTAGTAGGTAGCCAGCTTGTAGTGATTACTGATTTATGTAGGAAGATAATTCAGCTTCAGCATCATAAAAGGATGCAAGCTTGCGGATGACCGATTCAACAACTGCATCCGGGCAACTGGCACCACTGGTCATAAGTACACGCACATCAGGTTGCTGAGGCAGATAGTTTTCAAC
>CAZTCS010000226.1:1096-2747 GCA_964611995.1 uncultured Sediminibacterium sp.
AGTTTATAAGCGGCATCTATAAAATAGGTTGGTACTTTAGCTTCACAAAGTTCTACCAGGTGCGATGAATTGCTGCTGTTATAACCTCCAATAACAATAGCAAGATCGGCAGAAGTACTGGCAAGCATACTCGTTACTGCAGTCTGATTATCGTTTGTAGCATAGCAGAGAGTATCTCTTGTATCCGCAAATCGATCGGCAATGGTATCGGTAGTCAAATTAAAATGTTTGATGAAAACAGCTTTCAGGTAATCAGAAATGGCCTGGGTATCTGTAGCCAATTGTGTTGTTTGGTTTACCACGCCAATACGATGCAAGTCTTTCTTGATTGAAAATCCTTCAGAAAATCGGCCTTCGAACTCTGTATAGAATTGGGCACTGTCTTTTTCTCCTGTTATATATTTAGCCAGTTCAATGGTTTCATCCATATCATTCACGACTACAGTGGGTGTATGGTAAGAAGCATGTGAAAATGTGGCACGTGTTTCTTCATGTTGAGGTTTGCCATGAACGACAATACTATATCCTTTTTTGGCAATTTGCTCGCTTCTGTTCCACACTTTTTCTACAAATGGACAGGTGGTATTATACTTTTCAGTAGGGATGCCTTTAGCTGTGAGCATTGACTCTATTTGTAGTGTGGTGCCAAAGGCGGGAATGATCACAACATCATCTTGTGTAAGGCTTTCAAATGGGATAAGCTGGTTGCCTTTTGTATCCTGTAAAAATTGAACTCCTCTCGATAGTAAATCACTATTAACCTGAGGATTATGAATCATCTCACTTAACAGAAAAATGCGTTTACCCGGATTTTCATCAATGGTACGGAATGCGATTTCAATGGCATTCTCTACTCCATAACAAAACCCGAAATGGCGAGCCAGGTAAATCTGCAAAGGACCAAGCTTAAGCAAGGTGGGAGAAAAATCTTTTTTCAGCTTATCCTGCTCTTTTCTTCCCTGTTTGATGCTTCCAATCAATGGACTCCGATAACCTATCGGCACATTAAACTGCTTCATAGTGCAAAGATAAGGGAAGGGAGTGGGAAGGGAGCTGCCAGCTACTAGCTGCTAGAAGCTAACAGATGATTTTTTAGACAAAAATTGAACATTTATTGAGAATGAGGTTCAATCCGCAAAAATAGATTAGCAGCCAAGAGCTGGCAGATCCTTCTTCACCGACCTGCAAATCAATTTCGCCATAAACCATTTGCTATTCCTCATTTCTCCCTATCTTCCCTTACCAAACTAACTGTTGCTCATGTCGAACCATATGTTTCTGCAGGCTTGTCTTATTGTAAGTGGTGGTGTAATCATTGGCGCTGCCCCTAAAGAGAAAACTATTTTTACAACCATTTCCCGTCAGCGCGAAAGCAACCAAAAAGGTTGGAGGTCTTTGTTCGACGGAAATTCTCTCAAAGGATGGAGACCTTATCAGCAAAAAGCCGCTGATTCATGGCTGGTAAGAGCTGGTGAGTTGTATTGTAAAGGGAATAAAGATGCTAACACAAAGCATGCTGATTTGATTACGGAAGAACAGTTTGAAAACTTTGAACTATCATTGGAATGGAAGATAGCACCGGGAGCTAATAGTGGAATTTTATACCTTGTTTCAGAAGCATATCCTGCAAGCTATGAGAGTGGTCCTGAAT
>CAZTCS010000227.1:0-2720 GCA_964611995.1 uncultured Sediminibacterium sp.
ATTTGTTAAATTTTTAGTGCCCAGGATATTATTGTTTCAAGATTCTCCATTCCTGCGGGTAATAGTTATTGATTCGGTTTGGCAAAGCCTTAATCCAACCAAGTGGCAGTTCTCCAAATTTTATAAGATTCCATCCTTTGGGAGCATCTATTGAAAATTCCTGACGTCTCAGGTATTGCAATGCCTGTTCTTTTGACAGTTGTACCTGGTTAAAAGAGGTTTTTGGTAATACACTTACTGCCAACTCATGAGAAGGTACTAAATCTTTTCCTTTAATAGCTCCTACTGCTATTCCTGCTTTGCGTATATATAAAGAACCAGCTAATATACTTAAATCATGTGCCCATTTTTGATCAATCAATTTAAGTTGATCTGATTGTTTGAATACTTGAAAGGATGCATCTATTGGAAAAAATTGCGTAATCTGCTCAAGTTCCTGTTTGGAAGGTTTTAGAATGGAACTCATTTTTGTTCTCGCATTTACCGCATCCGTACCAATTTTCTTAAATGCAGCAATAAAGAAGCCTTCTCCCTTTAAGCGATCCGGATAAAATCTATACCCGGCTGCTTTTTGATGATCAGACATGGTTGTAACAATACCCCAAGATGCATCTATAGTTACCGATAATGAAGCCATATTCATTTCACCAACCAACCAGTCTGCTATCTGTTCATCTTCCTCTTTAGAATAAGAGCAGGTAGCATATATTAAAACTCCACCTTCTTTTAAGGAAGGTAATACATCTGATAAAATTCTCTGCTGGCGTTGATTACATAACTGAACATGGTCAAGGCTCCATTCATTTACGGCTTCAGGGTCTTTCCGAAACATTCCACTACCACTACATGGTGCATCTACCACCAAAACATCAAAATACTCACCTAGTGAAGGAAAATGGGAAGGATCATTATTAGTAACAACAACATTATCTACTCCCCACTTGATGATATTTTCAACTAAAATAGTGGCCCTTGATTTTATTACTTCGTTGCTAACAATAAGACTATCGCGGAAATAAGACGACAATAAAGTAGACTTACCACCAGGTGCTGCACAAAGATCTAATATCCGCATATCGGTCGTATCTGGTATCAGTTGTTGCAACATTTGCCAGAGAAACATACTACTGGCATCCTGCACATAATAAGCTCCTGCGTGGAAGGATGGATCGAGTGTAAAGGAAGGTCTTTCAGTCAGATATTTTCCCAATGGACACCAAGGAATAGCTTCACCTTGCCATGGCTCAGGAATCAATGTTTTTTTTTCCGGATGAAAACGTATGGAAGTTACCTGTTCACCTGACTCATGAATTGAGCAAAATGATGCTTCATTAAAACCTGTTACATCCTGCAATGAATCAATAAGTGCCTGTGGTACTAGCATGGTGCAAATTTACACCTCACCCGGAAACAAAAATCTGTTTACACAATCTTTTAGAGTGCCTTTATTTCTGCTACTAATTTTTGCAATGCTGCTTTTGCAAAAGTTCATTTTCAATACCGGCATATCCAGGTTTCATACTACGTTTATTTACAATCACTGTTTTAGCCTGCTCCACTTCGAGAATTGGCATACCATAAATAGGTGATGCCGGATCAGTTTTTGCTGCCGGGTTAACCACGTCATTCGCTCCAAGAATCAATACCACATCAGTTGTTTTAAATTCATCATTGGCTTGTTCCATTTCCTGCAGTTTATCATAGCTCACATCTGCTTCAGCGAGCAATACATTCATGTGTCCGGGCATACGACCAGCAACTGGATGTATTGCATAACTTACTGATACCCCTTTTTCTTCAAGTAACTTTTCCAATTCATGACAGGTATGTTGAGCCTGTGCAACAGCCAATCCATAACCCGGAACAATAATTACCTTATTGGCATAACACATACAAACAGCAGCATCAGACAGAGATATTTCTTTATAACTCCCTTGCGGACCACCCGACGAAGCACTGGCACCACTATTTCCACCAAAAGATCCGATTAATACATTCGTAAGACTTCTGTTCATTGCTTTGCACATCAGTATGGTAAGCAATGTACCGGCAGCACCTACGAGAATACCCCCTGTTAGCATCACCTGGTTATCATATAAAAAGCCCCCACATGCTGCCGCTACTCCGGTAAAAGAGTTAAGCAGGGAGATTACTCCTGGCATATCTGCTCCGCCGATAGGCATATATTAAGGCTGCAATCGCAATAAAGTAAAACAACCAATAATTCTCTGCAGTAAGATTGAATACCAGGTATCCGGCTGTTATTAAAGTAGCCGCAAATAAAACCAGGTTAAACACTTGTTGACCAGGAAAGGCAAAGTCTTTAATCCTTCCATTTAATTTACCCCATGCTATAACACTACCAGCAAATGAAACTGATCCTATAATTAATCCAAGAAAAATGGTGATTAATGTACCTGCTTGTAATTCAATTCCTGAACCAGAAGACGACGCATTCGTTACGAGTAACTCCTTTATATGGCCAAATTCAACAAAAGATATTAAACCGGCGCAAGCGCCACCCATGCCATTAAAAAGACTAACCATTTCTGGCATCGCCGTCATTTTTACTTTTTTGGCAGCCAAAACACCTATAACTGTTCCTACAATCAGGCCACCAAAGATCCATCCATAATTACCCAGTTTATGTCCTTCTTCCTGATACAAAAAAATAGTTCCGAATATTGCTATTGCCATACCTGCAGCAGCCACCAGATTAC
>CAZTCS010000228.1:0-2689 GCA_964611995.1 uncultured Sediminibacterium sp.
AAGTTTCCCCGGACAGTACTGGCTTGCAGCTTGAAGCTTACCTCCCTTCCCCTTTAAACGTAAAGTTCTTCTGTGAAAAATAACTGAAGGCGACTACGAAGAAAGTGGTAATGATTTTGGATATGGTGGGATACCATCCGAATACTTCTACAAACAATTTCAGGAAGGCATAGTTGAGCAAGAAACAAGCAAGAACTACGACAAAATAGCGACTCAGTTGTTTACGCTTGGCAACCGAGGTTTCCTGAAAAACAACATAACGGCTCAGGTAAAACCCTGTTGGAAAAGTAATCACAAAGGCCGCCAAGAAGGCTGCTATATGTGCACTGATGGCCATAAAAGGCAGGTGCACCGTTTCTTTATGAAATATATAATTATAGGAAATAAAGAAGAGGAAAATATCCAGACTGGTATTAAATCCACCACAGGCCGCATAGCGGTAGGTTTGCAGGGGCATTATTTTTCTGAACGGGGGATAAAAAAAATCCACTACACGCAGCAAAAAAGCCCGGATATGTTCGTGCAAGTTTCGCATGAATCCGGCGAAGGTAGGGCTTAATTAGTTACTTTTGCCGCCGTAACTATTTTGAATATGAGTGTTGTAGAACAGATTAAACAGGCGGCATCAACCACGATAAAATCATTGTACCAGGTCGAAATGGGCCCGCAGGAAGTACTGGTGAATGCTACCAAACCTGAATTTGAAGGCGATTATACCGTAGTATTATTTGCGCTGGTAAAGCAATTGAAAAAATCGCCCGATGCGCTTGGCGAAGAAATGGGAAATGCTCTTACTGCAAACTACCCTCATTTATTCAGTGCTTATAATGTAATCAAAGGTTTCCTGAATTTATCTGTTACCGACCAATACTGGCTGCAATTCCTGCAAGCATCATATGCTGATGGGCAGTTTGGATTTGGCAGCGCTACTGGTGAAAAAGTAATGGTTGAATATTCCTCTCCCAATACCAATAAACCACTCCACCTGGGCCATTTGAGGAATAATTTTTTAGGATGGAGCATAGCAGAAATCCTAAAATCGACGGGTAATGATGTAGTGAAAACCTGTATCGTTAACGACCGGGGTGTGCATATTTGTAAAAGTATGATTGCCTGGCAACGTTTTTCTGACGGGGCAACTCCAGCCAGTACCGGCACCAAAGGCGACCATTTTGTAGGCGACTATTATGTGAAATTCAATGATGCCTATAAAGCAGAAATAAAAGAACTCATGGCAGGCGGTATGGCAGAAACAGAAGCTGAAAAAGAAGCGCCGATCATGAAAGCCACACAGCAAATGCTGATCGACTGGGAAGCCGGAAAACCTGAAGTAATGGAACTATGGCGCACCATGAATGGATGGGTTTATGAAGGGTTTAATGAAACCTACCAACGAATCGGCAGCGATTTCGATAAAACTTATTATGAAAGCAACACCTATTTATTAGGGAAAGACCTGGTTGAAACAGGATTACAAAAAGGGGTATTCTACCAGAAAGAAGACGGCAGTGTTTGGATCGATTTAACTGCAGATGGACTGGATGAAAAACTCGTAAGAAGAAAAGACGGCACATCCGTTTATATAACCCAGGATATTGGCCTTGCTGAACAAAAACAAAAAGAATTCAATGCCAGTCAAAGTATCTATGTAGTAGGTGATGAACAGAATTATCATTTCAAGGTTTTGAAACTAATTTGTCAGAAGTTGGGACTGCCCTCTGCGGATGGTATTTATCACCTTAGTTATGGCATGGTGGAACTTCCTTCAGGTAAAATGAAAAGCCGTGAAGGTACTGTGGTTGATGCCGATGACCTTGTTGCTGAAATGGTTAATATAGCAAGACAGAAAACAGAAGAATTGGGTAAGGTAAAAGACTTTACAGAAGCAGAACTTACCGAACTATATGATATTATTGGATTGGGTGCACTTAAGTTCTTCCTCTTAAGGGTAGACCCCAAAAAGAAGATGATTTTTAACCCGGAAGAAAGCATCGATTTCCATGGATTTACCGGGCCGTTTATACAGTATACCCATGCGAGGATTAAGAGCATTCTGAGAAAGGCAGACGTGAATGGTCAATGGTCAATAGTCAATGGTAACGAAGATTCACCATTCACCATTCACCATTCACTCCTACTTCCCCTGGAAAAAGCATTGCTCTTAACATTGGAACAGTTTCCATTGGTATTACAGGAAGCATCAACTGAACATGACCCATCTAAAGTGGCCATATATGTCTTTAACCTGGCTAAAACATTTAACTCATTTTATACTGAACATTCCATTGCCAATGCTGAATCGGAGGAAAAGAAGCAGCTTAGATTGCAATTATCGCAGTTGGCAGCACAAACCTTGAAAAATGGAATGTCGGTGCTGGGTATTAGGGTTCCGGAAAGGATGTAAAGAAAATCTTTCTTTGACAATCTCTTCATTTACAGATTCGCTGTATATGCCGTCCATTTTAAAGCGGAGGTGGCGAAATTGGTAGACGCACTACTTTGAGGTGGTAGCGCCTTTTACCGGGCGTGGGAGTTCGAATCTCCTCTTCCGCACTAACCCAGATATAATTAAATATGTCTGGGTTTTTTATTTCTACAGTATCCGCTTTCATAAAACTAATTTAAGGTGCTTGCGCCCGCGGTACCGAAGCGTGGGAGTTCGAATCTCCTCTTCCGCACTAAAACCAGA
>CAZTCS010000229.1:0-1891 GCA_964611995.1 uncultured Sediminibacterium sp.
TACTTTACGTCCCTTCATTTTGATGTATCTTATGCGAGGATCCGACTCTGGGAAATTAGATTTGCCCATATATAGATAATACGCTTCATCCACACAATGACTTTGCACGCTGGCAGCCAGTATACCACTTTCGCCTTCTTTTGCTTCAATGATACAGGCGCCCGCACCGTCACTAAAGATCATGCTGTCTCGGTCATAATGATCAATCACTCTACTGAGCGTTTCTGTACCAATTACCATACATCTTTTAGCAATACCTGCTTTGATGAAAGCGTCAGCTTGTATAACACCTTGTATCCAACCCGGACAGCCAAACAAAATATCATAAGCTACACAAGAAGGATTGTGAATTTGTAATGCCTGTTTTACACGGGATGCGAGTGCGGGTAAAACATCGGTTTGAATGGTATGCTTTACTACGTTACCAAAATTGTGCGCAACAATAATCTGATCGAGGGTTTCGGGATCGATACCTGCGTCTTCAATTGCATGCTTGGCAGCAATGACAGCCATGTCAGAGGAATTGAATTCTGTACCTACATACCTTCTTTCTTCAATGCCGGTGATATCGCGGAATTTTTCAATGATGTCGTTAGGGGCTGCAACAATGCGCTCATGATCCTCCGTATAAAAATCCTGGATGATAAAATCCCGGTTGGTTTTAATATGCGGAGGAATATAACTTCCGGTTCCTGTGATGACTGTTTTCTTTTCTGGCATGTCCTTAGAATGGGGTAATGCCAAATCTAATGATTATCATGGAACTTCGGTGAATTTGTGAAATTTATTGAGGAGTGTTTTTTTAGCCACAGATTCACAGATTAATCGTTCATAATCTGTGAATCTGTGGCTTTTTTTATAAATACCTGTCGCCCTTATTTCTTTTAACCTCTGCCACGTATTCCTTAATGGATTGCTCTTTTTCTTTTTTGCAGATGAGTAATACATCTTTAGAGTCAACCACAATAAAATCATCCAGTCCCTGTAATACCAATAATTTCTCTTTTGGCGCAGATACCATGCATTTCGTTGCATCGATGACAATTACGTTATTGCTGGCAACGGCATTGCCGAGATAATCTTTTTCAAGGTTATCGTAAGCACTATTCCAGGTACCGAGATCGCTCCAGCCAAAGGAGGAAGGGATAACATATACATTTTCTGCTTTTTCCATGATGGCTACATCGATGGAAATATTGGTACATAAAGGATAAATGCGATCTATCGCTTCTTTTTCCTTTTCAGTATTATAATTATCTTTTATTCCTTCAAACAGTTCAAACATTTCAGGTTGATGGTTTTCAAATGCTTTCACAACATTCTTAGCCTGCCATACAAAGATGCCAGCATTCCATAAGAAATCACCACTGCTGATAAATGTTTTGGCCAGTTCAAGGTTGGGTTTTTCGGTAAAGGTTTTTACTTTATAAATACCATCTGCCACAGTCATACTATCGTGCTGTATGTATCCATACCCGGTATTTGGATGGGTAGGAGTTATACCGAGTGTTACAAGAGATTTTATATGACTCACAAAATCCAAAGCTTTTAGTGCTACTGTTTTGAAACCCTCATTGTCTAATATCATGTGATCACTGGGTGCAACAATTAAAGACGCTTCAGGATCTTTTTGCAACAGCTTAAAGGAAATATAAGCTATGCAAGGGGCAGTATTTTTTCTGCTAGGTTCTGCAACGATGTTTTCAACTGGTAAATCCTTCAGTTGTTTTTGAACAATAGATACATATTCGTCAGATGTAACAATAAAAATATTCTCCTCGGGAATAAAGGTTTTATATCGCTCATAAGTCCATTGTAAAAGCGATTTACCGGTATGTAAAATGTCCAGGAATTGTTTAGGATAAGCAGTACGGCTCATTGGCCAGAAACG
>CAZTCS010000229.1:1981-2653 GCA_964611995.1 uncultured Sediminibacterium sp.
CCGCCATGATAGCCACATAATGATGTTTGTTCATTCCTTCCAGATTTGTTGCTTTTTAAGCCATGCAATATTACAGGCTTATACGCAATACAGTGAAATAGTTTTAATTCCTGTTGATGGCTTATATAATGCCTTCTCTTATAAGGTCATGAATATGTAAAATACCCATGTATTGTTGGTTGGCCGTTACCACTAGTTGACTGATATCGTTTTTACGCAATATTTCCAAAGCTTCCACGGCAAGCATATCGAGCTCAACCGTTTTGGGATTAGGAGAGAAAATATCTGCAGCGGTAATTTTACTCAGGTCATTCGATTTTTCCAACATTCTTCGAAGGTCTCCATCTGTAATAATGCCTAATACCTGATTGTTTTCATTTACTACTGCAGTAACGCCTAATCTTTTTTCTGTTATTTCTACAATCACTTCCTTCAATCCGGTTTGTGGCAGAACCTGTGGGCGCTCATTTTGGCTGCATAGGTCAGATACACGCAGGTATAAGCGTTTGCCCAAATTTCCTCCGGGATGATAACGTGCAAAATCGTGGTCAGTAAAACCATTTAACTGCATCAGGCATACAGCAACCACATCACCCATTACCATCTGCGCGGTAGTGCTACTGGTGGGGGCAAGATTATTGGGACAAGCTTCCTGACTAACAGTTGTATTCA
>CAZTCS010000230.1:0-2632 GCA_964611995.1 uncultured Sediminibacterium sp.
ATAAATACCGGTGCAAACCAATCTGCAAATACAGGAGAATTGTACTTTACGGCTGAGCCGGTTACACGCAAAGCTGATGGAGCGCAGGTGGTAACATTTATTTTGTCAGCAGAAAATGGCCAGCAGGTAATACATCAGTATACTATTCAGCCTGATGCCTATATGATTGACTGGAATGTTTCATTAACCGGAGCAGATAAGTTGTTGAGCCAGGGTTTGCTGAATATGAAATGGAATATTGAAACTTCACAAATGGAACGCTCAGCAGAATATGAGCGTCAGATGTCGAATATCTGTTTCTCTGAAAACAATGAATTTGATTATATCTCTGCCAATAACGAAAAGAAATTTGAAGCATCGGTACAGTGGGTGAGCGTGGTACAGCAGTTTTTCAATAGCACTTTGATTGCTAAGAATGGATTTAACAGTGGTCAGGTACAATGGCAGCGTAAAACCGACTCAACCAATGCCCTGGCTTCAGCAGAAACCAACCTGCAAATGAAATTGCCCGTGTCGGCCTCTGTATCGGTTCCTTTTCAGTTGTATTATGGTCCGAGTGATTATGCTATCCTGAAAAAACAAGCCCCGGAAATGGATCGTATTGTTAACCTGGGAAGGGATATGTATTCATTCGTTCGCCCGATCAACAAATACATCATCATGCCGGTATTTGATTTCTTTGCCGGTTTTGTTTCCAATTTTGGCTGGGTAGTATTATTGTTAACCTTATTTATCCGTTTGGTAACTTCTCCGCTTACTTATAGCAGCTATTTGAGCGGTGCTAAAATGAAGGCATTAAGACCAGAACTCGATATTTTACGTGGCAAGTTCGGAGATGATAAACAGGGCTTTGCAATGGAGCAAATGAAGCTATTCAGGGAAGCTGGTGTTAACCCACTGGGTGGCTGTATTCCTGCATTATTACAGATTCCAATATTCTTTGCGCTTTATAGCTTCTTTAATGCCAATATTTCGCTGAGGGGACAATCATTCCTTTGGAGTGATGATCTTTCTTCTTATGATGTTATAGCAACGCTGCCATTCTCAATACCATTAGGTTTCGGAGATCATATCAGTTTGTTTACCATTACAGCAGTTGTAACAAGCTTCCTGATCTCTATATATAACATGAGCATGACTCCAACGCAGGATAACCCTATGTTGAAGTATATGCCATATATTTTCCCTTTTATGCTATTGTTCATTTTCAACAGATTGCCATCGGCATTAACCTGGTACTATACAGTGTCGAATTTGGTAACCCTTGGACTTCAGTTCGTTATTCAGAATTATATCATTAACCACGATCAGATTCTGGCTAAAATAGACGAAAAACGTAAAGCACCTAAGAAAAAAAGCAAATGGCAGGAGCGTTATGAGCAAATGATGGAAAGCCAGAAAAAATTACAAGATCTAAAAGAGAAGAACCAGAAGCGTAAATAAGCCATGGTTTTGTTAAATCAATATTTTTTGAAAGCCCTGCACCTGTTGCGGGGCTTTTTTATTAACATTGGCACGGAATTGTATTTAATGATACAAATGACTGGTATGAAAAAACTAATAAGCCTTACTGCCATAATGTTAATGTCGACCTTAATATATGCCCAGCAGCGTGTTGTGGCAGAATGTACGGTAGTGTATAATATAACACTCGACGATCAGGACACGGACGCAGCCGCGGCAGCTACACTTCGTGCTACTACTAAAACAGTTTATATAAAAGGGATCAATAGCCGAACTGATTTGGTGAGTCCTTCTTTTTCCCAATCTGTAATTTATAACAAACAAACAGCTACTGCAACGATATTACGTCATATCGGGGCCAATAAGTTTTTAACCAAACTGGATCAACAAAAATGGATTGCAGAACATGTCAGATACGACAATATGAAACTGGTTAAATCTGACGAAACCAAAACTATTCTTGGATATGAATGCAAGAAAATGATACTGGAATTAAGCGATGGTACTGGTCTAACAGTGTTTTATGCAACTAATATCGCTCCTTCGGTAAAAGAATTTGAATACCAGTTTAAGGATATCCCGGGTATGGTACTTGAATATGAGGCAAAAGAGAGTGAGGGAAAGAAAATAAAGTATACCGCATCACAAATTAACTTTAATCCAGTTGCTGCATCAAGGTTTGATATACCTACAAGCGGGTACAGAATACTTAATTAAGGCTTAGGGAATCAATAATAAAACAGGAAACAATATTAACGCTGAGCAGGAGCAGGCGTTTTGAATTTAGGAACCTTTACTTTGAATTTGTAAGGGTACACATAAGAAGTATTTCCATTATTATAACGAACGAGCGAAGTAACTTCCATTCCATTGGAAGTTGCACGTTGGTTTAATGGCTGGGTTCCATTTTTTAGGTGGAGAGAATATTTCAAAGAAGCGTAAGAAACCGCTTTTGAAGAAAGATGGTTCAAATTCTTCAGGCTATAAGTTGCATCTTTTGCTTTCTTTTCTGTGATGCCAGTAAAAGTAAACGCAGCAAATGCCAACTGCGCACCCAGTACAAACAGGGCTGCAATCGCTAATTTTCTGGTATGTTTACGGACTATCATTTTAACAAAGATAAATATTTATTAAATAAAAAAACAATTTGCACAATATTAAGTTAACG
>CAZTCS010000231.1:0-2599 GCA_964611995.1 uncultured Sediminibacterium sp.
TCGCCAATCCTTTACGTTTTTGATATAGTGTTTGCCTGAGTTGCACATATTGAATGTTTTTCCAGTTTAACAGTTCCTGGTCCATGCCAAAAGTGCAGGCATATCTTTGTACACCGGATTCAGAAACCCAGAAGCGAAAATTTTTCCAATACCACCAGTTTCTGAATATACTCCAGGGCACCCACAATAATGCCCATGCACCGTTCCATCCAAATTTTAAAGACAATAATCCGCATAATATTAATATGGCAGGTAATGTTACAAACAAAGCTCTCCTTATAATGTACGAAACATGTATCCGATAACCCTCAGGATGTAATAAAGAAGGTAATGCTGGTTGATAAGCGTGAATGATATTGGCTATCTGTTCTTTAGAACTGGTAGGTATTTCAATGCGCAATTTTGCTTTCTCTTGTCTGTCCCCGGTTACTTTTAAATTCATTAGCCCCAACCCAATTATGCGGCGGATAAAATTGCTCCGCCATTTAACAAGCTGAATTTTTGAAAAAGGTATCATTTTTTGCCTGATCTGAATAAGGCCCCAGCGAATATGAAAACCTTTTCTATCTATCCGAACCGTGTACCCATAAAATTTAAGAAAAGTCCGAACAATAGAAATTAAAAGAGTGATTAATAAAACCAATATAATAAGGGTTGCAATAACTGTCCATGTGAATTGTATGGTATCTCCGTAAGACTGCAACTCTTTCAGGAATGGCACTCTGGTAAACAGGGGTTTAATGTCTTCGTATTTGCCAACTACGAAAATGCTAATCAATCCCATTGTTTCCAGGTGGTTTGCAGAAAGACTTAACTTTACCAGATCTACTATTCCGAGCTTACTGATTTGCCTGCTGTTTACTGGTTGTAAAACCTGCCTGGGATTTTTATTATCATTGATTGAGGTTGACTCACGAAGCACAAGTTCTCTGAAACTAATTGATGCTGTGTTAGACAATGCAAAAATCTTTACCTCTTCTTTTTCTGCCCCTGCTGTATCAATCAAAAGTTTGTATGTACCGGTAAGTGAATGCAATATGCTTTGTTCAAAATGAACGGCCTGGATACGCTCAAGTGGAATTGTGATATTTTTTTTGGTAAAGAACCCTTTTCGAACAATCAGTTGACTATCTGCTACATAAAAAGTAAAATACAGATAATCTAAAACGGTTCTGATAAGTACAAACAATACAATACCTCCCGGAATAAGTAGCCATACTATTTCATTGTTTCCCTTTTTTCCAAGCAATAAACCAATCATTATTGGCCAAACCTGTCCTAACACTACCCTGAATATATAGAAGAACATGATCACCAATGCAAATGGTGATTGTCGTTGCTTTTTATCCAATGTTTGCATGAGCTTGCAGCGGTTGTATTTGTTGCATGATAAGATCTTTCAGATATTCTGCTTCTTCCAGCTTCAATCCATGAATAGTAATATCTTTTCCTTCAGAAGCGGCTGTATATAAACTAACCGAAGCAAGACCAAATCTTCTATCAATAGGTCCCATATTCACCACACAATGTTGCAGTCTGTTAAAAGGCACCATGTGCAAGTTTTGAAATAACCATCCTGTACTGTATAAAATATCTCTTTCCCTAACTGCATATTTTTTCCGCCTGAATGATTTTGTTCCGGTTATTACAGTAATTGACGCGATAGCTATATATACTAATGCCCCTATCGTAATAGCCAAAGTTGTATGCAGTTCATCTACAAGCAGAAAAAGAGTAACAGAGCCTGCCAGCAAAATGCTGAAGATGATTATCCAGGTAATACGCAGGGTTTTTAGGTAATCAGGATGAATGGGTTTTAGCGATACAGATTGTACCTGGGGTATCATATCATCCGATATCAGTAGGTTTGAAAAAGACATATATAAATATACCGCATTTGTACATAAGTCGTAATTATCGCTAAACTCTTACAACTTTTGTGATGCTCCAAGCTAAAAGACATTCCGATTGGAGGAGTTGCCTCCTGCCTTATCTCTTAAAACAGTTAGCAGGCTTGGAAGAATGGCCTGTTATTGATGCTCGTTTCGGTTCGCTGCTGTATTTATCTCTACTCACCTTCGAGTCTTTTTTGGGTAATTTTCGTGATTCCTGAGACATGCATTAACTATACCCTATCTCATATAAGCAGGTAGCCCTGGGTAACCTAACAGGAGAACCGAATGAATACCCAAGGAAACCCGAAGGGAACCCTAAGGTTGAACGGACTTATAACGGACTTATAGCGGACTTGTAACGGAGTTGTAACGCAGAAAAACCGAGCAACTTTCAGCGATAATTGTTGGATGTAAAACTTCAGGGTTATGCCATCCAAACCAATTTTTGGAGCTATAACTATCGCAGGTTCTAAGTGTGAAAAATCATAGAAACAAGATAAGTCTAGCATGTAGATTCGCTATTTTATGTCGATAGTTAGTTTACCTGTTTTCAAAACTAATATTTATAGTAGAGGTTTAAGAGGAAAGCTTCTACCGCTCTTCGTACAGCCACTGCAGATGTTTGATGGTTATTGACCAGGACGGAGAAAATTAATTTTCTTTTCTTTTTTGTGATGAGAAAACCGCTTAATGCTACCTGTCCG
>CAZTCS010000232.1:0-2232 GCA_964611995.1 uncultured Sediminibacterium sp.
AATCAAAAGAAAGACTTGAACACCTTGATCTATTAATGATGACACAAGGCTGGCGTAGGTTTGAATGGAAGCAACTGGTAGAGGATCAACCCATGGCGCTTAAATATCCGGTTGAATCGTCCTTAACAATAGGAGGGGTAGTTAAAAAATCTGACCGGAACACAGTCGTTACAGATGGGCATGTTTCTTTTATCATTAAAACAGACGACTCTACCACCATCATGGCTTCAGCAATGTTGACGGATAAGGGGGAGTTTTTGCTTGATGGACTTTCTTTCCAAAAGAAAGCTACTTTTTATTACCAGGGCACCAATAAGAAAAAAGAAACTTTTATTGTTGACGTAGCATTGAATCCTTCCTATATCGATTCCCTGAAACTATCTGGTTACAAGCCATCCATGAATCTTGATACGATTGCCCTTAATGCAAATGCCAGTGGGTTGGCCGCATTTCTTTATGGCAAATTAAAAGGGATTGATACAACAGTTGGTACATACCTTGGCAACGTAACCGTAAAAGGGGTTAGGAAAAAAGTTTCAAAAACCGATTCACTTAACCTTGAATATGCTTCAGATATTTTTAAACTGGGAAGATCCATTGATCCGGGAGAAACTTCCTTTGCAACATCTATCTGGCAAATCATTCAACGGTCTGTGCCGGGCATCAGTGTTACCGGTGATATGATTAATCCTGTTGTTCGCTTTAATAGATTTCAGGGTCTGGACGCATTAAGTGAAAATAATAATACATCCTTCCTCAATGCTACAGGTAGTGGAGAAGACGATTTTGGTACTATGATGATTGAAAGAAATGGCGTTACCTATTTCCTCAATGAAATGAATGTTTCGATGGATGTGATATCTACCATTAATGTAAATGATGTAGCACTCATTAAAGTATATGCAGCGGAAGGAACAGCATTAGGCGCTTCTGGTCCGGCGATAGCGATTTATACGAAGAAGGGTGCCGTAAACGCAAAGAATATTTACGATAAAAGTTTCTCTTCTGTTCAAAGAACAGGTTATTCTTTGGTAAGGTCTTTTTATTCGCCCTTGTACACAAGAGAAAAACAGCCAGAAGATGCATTAGATTCGCGGGAGACCCTTTATTGGAACGGGTTTGTGAAGCCAGGTAAAGATGGCCAGTATCGTCTTCAATTCTACAACAATGACTTCGGGAAAAATAAAAAAGTAACGATACAAGGTATCGGTGCAAAAGGAGAATTGATTTTTACAGAAATCGTTTTATAAAGAGCGGCCCTTAAAGTACAATACAATACAAAATACCACTGCAATTAACAACGCAACCCATATTTTGTACCTATGCCAGTAATAGTTTCTTAAATAGTTTTTTCGACTTAAGACAATGTTGTCTGATATAGTTTGTGAAAGTCCGTTAATACTATTTAACCTGGTGGTCAATTGTAAATAATCCTGTTTATCCAAATGCATGCAGCAGTCTAGCAACTCGGATGCAATTAGTTGATTGTAATGCTCGTCCTGAAATTTTTCAAGAAGTTGAATATGGTATACAGATAAGACCGCATCAATATCTGCAGCAAGTTTATCGCGGTTGATTCTGTCTGGATTTAAAACCTTTAGTCTGTTTGCAAGTGCCTCGCACATAGTCCAAATTTCTTCAGGCGTTCTGGCAACAGGTGTATTTTGTGTTGTCTGTATATTCCTGGAGCGATCGTATTTTTTTCTTGTGGCCGGATTGCCAAGTATATCATAAGCTTCCGCTACTTCCATAAAAGCCTCAGCCGCCCCCGGAGATTTATTTTTATCCGGATGCATAGCAAGAACTAGTTTGCGATAAGCTTTTCTTATTTCATCCGCCGAAGCAGAGGAAGGAATTTTAAGGATATGGTAGTAGTCTTTAGAAAACACGAAAAGGGATTTTTTGATCTCTGATCTATGATCTCTGATTTGAATTCAAAAATCAAAATTCAAAAATCAAAATTCAAAAATCAAAAATCAGAGATCAGAGATCATAGATCAAAAATTAGTTCTTATTAAAATCCATTTCCCCTCCATCCAGTAGCTCTCTTTCAATTTCTTCCATCTGCACTATATCCCAGGCTTCGCTTTCGGTGGGGGTGAAGTTTAAGAAATCGAGCAGCTCTTCTTTTTCAAAAACGGCTTCAAGGGGTTCTTTGAGGTTGCAGATTACGAAAGAGGCGTTTTGTTCATAAAAACGCTGCTGTAATGCCGCAATGCTATTGGCGGCTTC
>CAZTCS010000232.1:2293-2582 GCA_964611995.1 uncultured Sediminibacterium sp.
GTTACTGGCTCCAGGTTGAGGATGATGTTTTTTACCGGCTGGTCGAGGTAGCCGATACAGGTTTCGCTCAAATTTGCTGCTATATTGGCAGAAATATGGGGTACAACTGGTGTTACAACGGTGAATTTCTCTTTGGTATCAATTTTGACTTCCATTTCTGGTGAGGTTAGGTTAACAACTGTGCATAACTGATGCACAACTTCGCTCAAAAATATTCGTTATAATTGTATAAATCCAATTTAGGTTATGGATAATAATTTTTCAGCACAGGTTAAAGAGATCATCTCTT
>CAZTCS010000233.1:0-2562 GCA_964611995.1 uncultured Sediminibacterium sp.
GTATAACGCTTCAGGCTAGAACCAAGGTCAATACCCTGCTGATCAAAATATGAACCAGAGAGGTAGAACTTTGTTTTTTCATTACCACCAGACATATTCAGTTCATGCGACTGAGTAATACCCTGACGGTAGAAAATGTTTGCATAATCAATATCAATCTGGCTGATACTGTCGAGGATCTGTTGCTTACGGGCAGCAGTCATACCAGTAGGAATAGCAGGATTCAATGGAGAATAAACCCATCCTGGAGTACCACCAAATTTCTGGCGCTCTTCATAAGCAAGCATTTCTTTGGTGTTCATCAGGTTCAGACGCTCAAAGCTTGGGCGCTGGGTAAAACCTACCTGTGTACGATACTGGAAATTAGAAGTACCCGCTTTACCACTTTTGGTAGTAATAACGATAACACCTGTACCACCACGAGCACCATACAGTGCGGCAGCATTCGCATCTTTCAATACGGTCAGTGATTCGAAATCGTTAGGGTTGATGGTTTGAAAATCACCAGCCGGAGTAGGTACACCATCAATGATGTACAAAGGCTGTGCACCAGCACCCTGGATAGATTGAACACCACGGATAGTGATGGTAGGGCTATTACCTGGCTGACCAGAACTAGAGTTTACCAGCATACCTGGAGCACGGCCTTGTAAAGCCTGGTCGAAAGAACCTACAGGTACAGTTTCAACTGCTTTTGCACTGATCACAGATGCAGCACCAGCGAACTGAGTTTTTCTCTCACGGGAATAACCTGTTACAACCACTTCTTCCAAAGACTTAGTCTCAGGGTTGAGTGAAGCGTTCAACACGGCTCCTCTGATAGGAAGCTCAATGCGATCGTAACCCACAAACATAAATGTGATTGTTTTTGCAGCAGCAGCAACAGAGATGCGGTAAGTACCGGCGCCATCTGTTAATGCATTCGTGCTGCCTGAAGATACTGTAACACCAACCAGGGGTTGCCCGGTTTTTTGGTCTGTTACTTTACCTGTAACAGTTCTGTTTTGCGCCCAAACCTGTATTGCCGTAAGCAATAGAAGGACGAAAAAAGCGAATTTTCTTTTCATAAGCAGTTTTTAAATAAAATTTAAAAACTGAAGACACCATCTTTATACTGTTTTATAAATAAGCCTGACCGAAATGCTTAAAAATATAGCTGGATTAATGAAAAGACTGTCTAAACAACAAATAACAATGCAGCAAACAAATACAAAATCGTATAACTATGTTTTACTTTTTACAATGTTTGACAAAATCTAATAAGGGAAATGAATCGCTGCCTGATTTATTATTCTCCAAAATTAGTAGAGTAATAAAAACCTAATGTGTAATGCATTCATTTAGTGAACAGATATTTTTTATTGAAAAACTGTTTCATATAACGCATAAATTAATATTTACTTAATTGAGTATTTATTGCTTTAACATTTCATTAGTATTTCTGTTTTGTTGTATCTTGGGCTTACAGAAGATTTAATAGCAAGTAATTGTGTATTAGATTTCTGTTATCTAAAACCCCTACTCTGAGCAGTTAAATTGTATTATTTAACATGGCTATACCTATTGTCATCATTAGCTCAGATGAAAGTAAAGTTGCGTTTATCAGTAAGTACCTGCATGAACTTACTGAATATTATGTAGCAGCTAGTTTTCCAAATTTTCTGGATCCATTTAATCAAAATCAGGTTAGTCTTTTACACACGCTGGTTATTTGTGATATTGAATCAGTAAATGAAATTAAGCAACACGCCATTTTTAATTCAATAACTGATCTTCCCCTAATTCTTATCTCTAATTCCCTTGAACAACAAGATCGGGAGGGGTTGAATAATTATATCGATGTTTTATCTATCCCATTAGATGAATCGGAAATAGCGCGTGCATTAGACAAGTTTGAGAAAATAAAATCCTTTGTAGAGAGAACAATAGTTCCGGAAAAAGTTAATGCTGATGCCACTGATAGCGCACCTCAAAAAAAACGCATCTTATTAAAGCGTACACAGGAATATTTGCCTGTTCTATTGACAGATATTGTGTTTTTCTATGTTCAAAACAAAATAACTTTTGCAGTAGATAAATATGCTAAAAAGTTTTTCGTTCAAAAAAATATTGGAGAGTTGGAAAGTGATTTGTGTAAGAAATATTTTTTTAGGGTAAACAGACAACAGATCATCAATATTGAGTTTATCTCTTCCTTTAAACAGATTGATAAGGTTAGGATCATGATTAAAATGAAAATTGATACTGAGCCAATCATCATTGCACAGACTAAAGTGCATGAGTTTCGTAACTGGATAGAATCGGTTTAGTATAATTATCAAGCAAAACTGTTATGCGGTATTTTTACAAATAATGTTTTGTAATGTGATACTTATGCATCGAACATAAAAAACAGCGCAACCCTAAAAAGTTGCGCTGTTTTTGTTTCAGCACCGTTAATTCCTGAATCAGTATTAATAAATCGTGATTCAGCTATTAAGCGAAATAATCAATCTTCACAAAATGTAGATTTACGACTTAAATCTCATATGCACAGTTTTTAAATAATGCATTGCGAGCGCC
>CAZTCS010000234.1:0-1621 GCA_964611995.1 uncultured Sediminibacterium sp.
TTTAAAGACTTGTTGGAAAGACCTGTCACCAACAAAGCGCAACTGGAACAATGGTTGAAAGATATGAGTGAAATGGAAGCTGTGGTTAGTGAAGATGCCTGCTGGAGACAGATTCGTATGACCTGCGATACTACCGATCCAAAACTGGAAGAGGCATTCACTTATTTCTGTATGGAAATACAACCCAAATTGCAACCCTATGCCGATCAGTTAAATAGAAAACTGATAAACAATCCATATACAACCGAACTCGACCAAGCCACTTATTTTACCTATCTGCGTGGTGTCAAGAAAAGTATCGATTTGTTCAGGGAAGCCAATATTCCGCTTCAGGCTGAATTGAGTGTTATGCAACAACAATACGGTGCAATTGCGGGTAAAATGACCGTAGAAGTTGATGGACAGGAATATACCCTTCAACAGGCAGCAAAATTCCTGGAAAGCCACGACAGATCGCTCCGTGAACAGGTTTATCGTAAAATACAGGAGCGTCGTCTGCAGGATAAAGATGCGATGCATGATTTGTATAGTAAGCTGATTGAGAAAAGGCATCAGGTAGCACTGAATGCCGGATTTGAGAATTATCGCGACTATAAGTTCGTGGAGCTTGGCAGATTTGATTACAGCAAAAACGATTGTTACCAGTTTCATGAAGCAGTAAAACTGCATGTGTTGCCATTGATCGATAAAATCTATGCACATAAAAAGCAAAAACTGGGTCTCGAAACTTTACGTCCATGGGATACAGAAGCAGAACCTGAAGGTATTGAACCACTAAAACCATTTACGGATGGCAAAGACCTTTATGAAAAATCAGTACACTGCTTTGATGAAATGAATCCATTTTTTGGCAATTGCCTGAGAAAGATGGATGAACTGGGACATTTTGATCTTGAAAGCAGGAAAGGCGAAGCTCCAGGTGGTTACAATTGTCCGCTGACAGAAAGTGGTGCCCCTTTTATTTTTATGAATGCAGCCGGGCAGATGAGCGATGTTACTACGATGGTTCATGAAGGAGGGCATGCTATACATTCATTTCTTGCTCATGAGCTGGAGTTGAGTGCATTTAAAGAGTATCCGATGGAGATTGCGGAAGTGGCCAGTATGGCAATGGAATTATTTAGCATGAATCACTGGCAGGCATTTTTCAGTAATGAGGAGGATTTAAAGAGAGCTAAGCAACATCAATTGGAGAGAACCATCACCATTTTCCCATGGATAGCCATCATCGATAAGTTCCGGCATTGGGTACCCATACTGTTGCAGAAAGAACAACCAGATGGATGGAAATTTTACAGGAGTTTTCTACCAATTCCATTGATTATACTGGTTTGGAAATGTTCCGTGAAATTGGCTGGCAAAGGCAATTGCATTTATTTGAAGTGCCATTCTACTATATAGAATACGGTATAGCACAATTGGGTGCAATCGGATTGTGGATGCAATACCAGCAAAACCCCAAACAGGCGCTCGATAATTATGTAAAAGCACTATCACTCGGTGGTACAAGAACATTACCGGAATTATATGCGGCTGCCGGTTTAAAGTTTGATCTCTCTCCAGCCCATATAAAAACTTTAATGGAGTTTACGGCTGGTGAAATGGAGAAACTGGCTTAATG
>CAZTCS010000234.1:1631-2488 GCA_964611995.1 uncultured Sediminibacterium sp.
GCAAACAAAAAAGGTATCATGAATTCATGATACCTTTTTTTATAGGGAAAAATTTATAGGGAAAAATTTAAGCTTGTTTTGGTCCTTGATCTTTGTTGTCCTGAGGTCTTGGACCCTGTTGGTTTCTTGGTCCTTGAGGTCTTCCTCCCTGATCTCCTCTATTACCGCCCTGCGGCCTTTGCTGTTGATCTCTATTGCCCTGTGGTTTTGGTCCTTGTTGATTTCTCGGCCCCTGATTATTGCCTTGCGGTCTCTGGCCCTGTTCACGATTACCCTGCTGCGGCCTTTGTCCTTGTTGAGGTCTACGATCATTGCGTTGCTGATCCTTTCTGCGTTTATCGTTACGCTCAAGGCTACGCAAGCTGATTTGTCCAACCACATCCACAAAAGCAGGTTCTACTTCTTTAGGTTTACTACTGGTTACTTCAACCGGTTGTAATTCGTCCACTTTTTGTCCCTGCTGGTTTAACCGCTTGATTTCTTTTACCCGTTGAATGGTAAGGGGGTAATGTTTGGTATTGTTGGGTAATACATACCACATCAGGTTTTTAAAAATATCTTTTTTGATGAGGTGCGCTGTACCCATTACCGTATCCAGTTGATCAGCATAATCCGGGAAATGCTGTAAGGCATCTAAATAGGTATCCAGTTCATAATTCAAACAACATTTCAAACGACCGCACTGGCCGCTTAATTTGGTTTGGTTAATCGACAGGTTTTGGTATCTGGCAGCAGTAGTATTTACACTTTTAAAATCGTTTAGCCAGGTACTGCAACAAAGTTCACGTCCGCAACTTCCAATGCCTCCTACCTTGGCGGCTTCCTGGCGTATACCAATTTGACGCATTTCTACTTTA
>CAZTCS010000235.1:0-932 GCA_964611995.1 uncultured Sediminibacterium sp.
GATGGATATGGGTAATGGTTTTGGCGTAGTATTTAAAATAGAGAGTCATAATCACCCCAGCGCTATCGAACCCTTTCAGGGGGCAGCAACTGGTGTAGGGGGTATTCAGCGCGATATTTTTACCATGGGTGCACGCCCTATCGCATCTCTCAACAGCCTTCGCTTTGGTAATTTAAAAGATAAAAAAACGCAACGCCTGTTAAGTGGAGTGGTAGATGGTATCGGCCACTACGGCAACTGTTTTGGTGTACCTACTGTAGGTGGAGAAGTATATTTTGAAGATTGTTACCATACCAATCCTTTGGTGAATGCCATGAGTGTTGGTATTATGAAAGCAGGAGATATGATCAGTGCCACTGCTGCAGGTATCGGTAATCCTGTATTTTTTGTAGGTAGTGCTACCGGAAAAGATGGTATTGGAGGAGCTTCTTTTGCATCTGCTGATATTACTGCAGAAAGTGCAGAAGAACTACCGGCCGTGCAGGTAGGTGATCCTTTCCAGGAAAAGAAATTGTTGGAAGCCTGTCTTGAAATAATAGATACAGGCGCAGTAGTAGGTATGCAGGATATGGGTGCAGCAGGTATTATTTGTTCTACTGCAGAAATGAGTGCCAAAGGTGGAGTAGGTATGCGCATCGATTTAGAAAAAGTACCTACACGTCAGCAAAACATGAAAGCCTGGGAACTGCTGTTGAGTGAGAGCCAGGAAAGAATGTTGATTGTTGTTGAGAAAGGAAAAGAAGCAGCAGTATTGAAAGTATTCGAGAAATGGGATCTTTCTGCCAGCAATATCGGTGAAGTAACAGGAGATGGTTTACTAAAGTTTTATATGCATGGAGAACTCGAAGCGGAGATTCCCGCAAATGAATTAGTATTAGGCGGTGGAGCTCCGCAATATACCCGCGAATACCGCGAACCTAAATATTTTGAAA
>CAZTCS010000235.1:942-1464 GCA_964611995.1 uncultured Sediminibacterium sp.
ATCAAAGCTTTTGATATCAATAGTGTAGATGATATTAAAGATGTAAAAGCAATAGCCACACAACTTGTGCAGATTCCTAATATCGCTTCCAAGCGTTGGGTATATACTCAGTACGATAGTATGGTTGGAGCAGCCAACACCTCTACTAATGCACCAAGTGATGCAACTGTTGTATTAGCTAAAGGAACTGGAAAAGGACTTGCAGTAACTGTTGACTGTAATAGTAAATATGTATTTGCTGACCCTTATACGGGAGGTATGATTGCTGTAGCAGAAGCTGCAAGAAATATAGTTTGTAGTGGTGGAGAACCTATTGGCGTAACAAACTGCCTCAATTTTGGTAACCCCTACGATCCTGAAGTTTATTACCAGTTTGTAAAAGCAGTAACCGGCATGGGCGATGCCTGTCGCAAGTTTAGTACACCAGTTACCGGTGGTAACGTAAGCTTCTACAACCAAAACCCTGATGGACCTGTTTATCCTACACCCACCATTGGTATGGTAGGTATTGTGGATGATGTA
>CAZTCS010000235.1:1561-2427 GCA_964611995.1 uncultured Sediminibacterium sp.
TAACCTCGACGAAGAATTCAACGTTCAACAATTGGTTGCTGCATTGATAAAAGACAAGCAGGTAGTAAGTGCACATGATATCAGTGAAGGTGGTCTTGCTATCAATCTTTTGGAAAGTGGCTTTAACCGCGGCCTGGGATTTGCTGTTGCTGCTGATACCGATTTACGTAAAGATGCTTTTTGGTTTGGTGAAGCGCAAAGCAGGGTAGTAGTATCATGCACACAGGCTCAGTTAAGTAAGGTAGAAGAGATGGCAAAAGCTGCTGGTATTGCCACAACTGTATTAGGTAAAGTAACAAGCAGTGCTGTAGAAGTGAATGGCGAATCATGGGGAACCATAGATAGCTGGAAAAACCTTTATGATACGGCCATCGAAAACCTGATCAACCAGTAATATGCCAGAAAGCAATGCTTATATCATTGTTACTGGTGCAGCAGGGTTTATAGGCTCTCGAATGGTAGAACACCTGAATACACTTGATTACAGAAATCTGGTACTGGTAGATGATTTTGGTGTAGAAAGTAAAAGAAAGAACTGGGCGCAGAAAGGATATGCTCATCTTGTAGAACGATATAATTTATTCGACTGGTTAGCTTTACATGAACCAGCTATTGAATGCTTTATTCATTTAGGCGCAAGAACGGATACTACTGAATTCGATTATGCTATACATGAGGAACTCAATGTGGCCTATTCAAAGTCGGTATGGAACTTTTGTACCCAACATCAGATTCCCCTTATCTATGCCTCATCTGCAGCTACGTATGGTGCTGGTGAATTGGGTTATAACGATGATCATGCAATAGTCGAAAAATTACAACCACTTAATCCATACGGCATCAGCAAAAATGAATTTGATAAATGG
>CAZTCS010000236.1:0-2422 GCA_964611995.1 uncultured Sediminibacterium sp.
GGTGAAGAAATTGCCACTGCTGTTCACCATTATACCCGCTGGAAAAAAGGACTTTATTGCAATGCGGCTGAAAGTCAATTCAGACAACATCCACTTGATTATATAGAAGGACTCACCGCAACTATAACCAGTTGCCTTCAGAAAGTAGGCCCCGAAATAGCGGGACAGGTTGTTGCGATTGGTATCGATACCACCGGGTCTACGCCTGTTGCGGTTGATGCTAAAGGACAACCACTGGCATTGGACCCTGCATTTGCAGAAAATCCGAACGCCATGTTTGTATTATGGAAAGACCATACCAGCGTTCAGGAAGCCGCAGAAATTAATCTGCATGCAAAAAATTTTACGACAAATTACCTTCAGTTTGTTGGAGGTATATACTCATCCGAATGGTTTTGGGCCAAACTGCTGCATATCTTAAGAACAGATGAAGCAGTTCGGAAAGCTTGTGTATCCTGGGTTGAACATTGCGACTGGATTCCTTTCCTGCTTACAGGAGGTAATGGCATTGAAAACCTGAAAAGAAGTGTATGTGCCGCAGGACATAAAGGCTTGTGGGCAGAGGCTTTTAACGGATATCCACCCAATAGCTTTTTTGCGCAACTCGATCCATTATTAGATGGATATGCCGATACACTTGGCACAGCTACTTATGCATCTGATCAATCAGCTGGAACCCTTTCAAAAGAATGGGCAGAAAAACTTGGTCTCCCGGAAACAGTTATAGTTGCAGTTGGCGCTTTTGATGCACACATGGGTGCGGTTGGCGGACAAATAGAACCCTATCACCTTAGTAAGGTTATGGGTACTTCAACCTGCGATATATTAGTTGCACCAGGCGCAGACCTGGGTAACAAAACAGTTAAAGGTATTTGTGGACAGGTAAATGGATCCGTGATTCCAGGCATGCTTGGTCTTGAAGCAGGTCAGTCTGCATTTGGAGATACTTATGCATGGTTTAGGGAATTAATTCTGAAACCTGTAAAGACACTGATTGCTTCTTCAACTTTATTAGATGAAAAAACTGCTGCTTTACTCGAGCAGGAACTTGCAGATAAATTGATTCCTTATTTATCAGAACAAGCTTCCAAGCTACCCTTACAGGCTGATGATGAACTTGCATTAGACTGGTTCAATGGAAGAAGAACACCTGATGCAAATCAGTTTTTAACCAGTAGTTTACATGGACTAAATTTAGGAACCGATGCTCCTGCCATTTTTAAATCACTCGTTGAAGCCACTTGCTTTGGTGCAAAAATGATTGTAGACAGGTTTATCAGTGAAGGCGTGCCGGTTAAAGGATTGATAGGTCTTGGTGGCGTTGCTAAACGTTCGCCATATATCATGCAGGTGATGGCCAATATTATGAATATGCCTATTCGCATTCATAAAAGTGAACAGACATGTGCATTGGGCGCTGCTATGTTTGCAGCAACAGCAGCTGGTGTTTATGAAAAAGTATCAGATGCCATGGAAGCAATGGGACAGGGTTTCGACGCTACCTATACTCCAGAGGCAGATAAAATTGACTACTACCAACAAAGATACCAGCGTTATCAGCAGGCTGGTGCTTATACAGAAGCTCATACACAAAAACAATAGACAACTGTATTTAAATAGAATAGCATGAGTAAATACAATGATTTAAAACAGGCTGCTTATGATGCCAACATGCAATTACCTAAGCTTGGATTGGTGCTATTTACATTTGGTAATGTAAGTGTGGTTGACAGACAGCTTAATGTTTTTGCTATAAAACCAAGTGGCGTTCCTTATGAAGATTTGAGTCCGGATAAAATGGTCATCGTAGATTTTGATGCCAATGTGGTGGAAGGAGATCTGCGTCCTTCATCCGATACCAAAACACATGCGGTATTGTATAAACATTGGCCCGCAATAGGCAGCATCGTTCATACACATTCTACCTACGCAACTGCATGGGCCCAGGCACAAATGGATATCCCGGTTTTTGGTACCACTCATGCTGATCATACAACAGCATCGGTTCCCTGCGCAGCACCTATGAGTGATGAAATGATTAAGGGTGACTATGAAACCGAAACAGGTTTTCAAATACTTAACTGTTTTAAAGAAAAATCGCTCGACCCGGCTGAAACTGAAATGATGCTTGTTGGAAATCACGCGCCTTTTACCTGGGGTAAAACAGCACACAAAGCGGTTTATAATGCTGCAGTGCTGGAAGAACTGGCAAAAATGGCATACCTCACATTGCAGATTAACCCCAACGCACCTGTTTTAAAAGACGCACTTATTAAAAAACATTTTGAAAGAAAACATGGCCCTGATTCTTACTATGGACAATAATATTTATATCAACAAAGACAATCAACATGATTAATCTGAAGCAACTGGAAGTTTGGTTTGTTACAGGAAGCCAACATTTGTATGGTGAAGAAACACT
>CAZTCS010000237.1:0-2397 GCA_964611995.1 uncultured Sediminibacterium sp.
GTAATAGCCTGATAATGAACTTATTTTAATTATGGCTGCTTACTCAAACCATTCAGCTCCATAAGAAACGAGTTCTCATACACCTTGTTTTTTTGTTAGTACAGCAGATGAGCCTCCTGACTGGAAAGCATGAAAAAACACCAAGCAAAGATCTTTCTGATCATTTAGTAAGATGGTAGTTGATGTTATGATTGGTCGATTATACTTGTGTGATAAACTGTCGTAATACTGAATCCATTTCTCGTTTTTAGGAGGATCAACTAATTTGATCCGTTTGTTGAAGTATGTCGACAAGTGTTTTTTCTCCTAGTTTGAAATGATCGGATAGCTTATTATAAAAATTTCTATACCGGGTTATTGGCTCATTATATAACTGTATCATATTATTGGAAGCTGTATGGTTAATGACAACCCAACCATAGCGATATTCTCTGAATAATACTTTTTCCAGAATGGCACGGTTTAATGCTGTATCCTGTACTTCAGCATAAAAGGAGAATGCAACTTTGTTGAAAGCTATGCTTATACATAAGAGGGATATTTTAAGCCACAGGGTCATGGTATTTAAAATTAAGCAATTGTCATTAAACAGTGTAGACCTGAGTAAAACAGGGATTGTATTATCTTTATACAATAATGATCGATACATTCTTACTCCAACAATTTTTCCAGGGAATACTCGAATGGATACTGGGGCTTGATACTTGGTTATTCCTGCAAATCAATACCGTATTCACTAACCCTATACTGGATACCGTTTTACCGCTCTGGCGCGACTCAGAATTATGGGTGCCATTATATCTTTTTCTCATTGTTTTTGCCCTCATCAACTTTGGTAAACAAAGGTGGAGCTGGATTCTATTCGCCATCATCAATGTTACACTTACCGATCAGGTCAGCAGTTCATTAATTAAAAAATGGTTTGCAAGGGTCCGCCCCTGTAATGAAGAAGCGCTGGTTGGAAAAATGCGATTATTGTTAGAGCATTGTTCCGGTGCGTATAGCTTTACCTCTTCACATGCTACCAATCATTTCGGCTTCGCCATTTTTGTTTACTTGACTACTAAACATTTTATAGGTAAGTGGACAAGATGGTTGTTTGTATGGGCGGCTTCCATCAGTTATGCGCAGATTTATGTTGGCGTACATTATCCTATTGATGTTATAGTGGGAGCTTTACTTGGACTTGGAATCGGAACATTAACCGCAAAATATTATAACAATAAAGTTGGCTTGATTAATATTAACCAACCTTCTATACCTGCTCCTCATGAATAACAGATTGTTTGGTTTAATTTTATCCTCCTGTGTGGTGGTATATATGATATCTATGTGGCAGATACCTGTTATAGATATTGATGCTGCTCAATACGCATCTATGAGCAGAGAAATGCTCGAGAATGGCTCTTACCTCAAACTATATGACTTGGGAATGGATTACCTGGATAAACCGCCCATGTTATTCTGGTTGTCATCGCAAAGTCTTCGTTTGTTTGGTATCTACGATTGGGCTTACAGAATACCTTCAGTCCTTATGCTATTACTAGGTATTTATGCCACCTACAAATTAGCATCCCTGTTTTATCATAAAACCATTGCGCAACTGTCAGCTATTGTACTGGCAGCTTCACAGGCTGTTTTTCTAATGGTACATGATGTACGTTGTGATACCATGCTGTTGGGATGGGTAACATTCAGTCTGTGGCAATTGGCAGCATGGTGCCGGTCGAACCATTGGAAACATTTAATCTTAGGGTTTGTAGCCATCGCAGGGGGTATGATGACAAAGGGGCCAATTGCACTTATGGTACCCGTATTCGCCTTTGTTCCCCATTTTGTTTTGCGCAGAGAATGGAAACAGTTTTTTCGTTGGGAATATATCATCGGGTTAATCATCGTAGCAGTTTTGCTGGTGCCTATGAGCATCGGGCTATACCAGCAGTATGACCTTGAACCCGGTAAAGTATTTCATGGAAGAGCCATACAATCTGGCTTGCGTTTTTATTATTGGACACAGAGCTTCGGCCGATACACCGGAGAGAATGTGTATAATGAAATGAACCATTTTACATTTTTACTAGAGAACATGCTCTGGAGTTTCTTACCCTGGATTATTTTCTTCCTGCTGGGACTGGTCTTTACCATACGTCAATTGATAAAGCAAAGAGGTAGAATAGGTAAAGCAGAGGAGTGGATAAGTACTGGCGGTTTTTTGATTACTTATTGTATCCTCGCCAGAAGTCAGGCACAATTACCCCATTATATTTTTGTAGTATTACCCTTAGCTTCCATTGTTACAGCAAGAACCATTTATCAGTTATTGTTTGAAAAGGAACGTGCCGGTCTGACACGCGTGCTTTATTGGATACACCTTGTCATATTCTTATTGTTATGGGT
>CAZTCS010000238.1:0-2270 GCA_964611995.1 uncultured Sediminibacterium sp.
TATATTTGCCTTTATAAGGGGTTCAGAGCCATCATTTTAGCTCATTTTCCACAAAATTGTGAATTTTTCCCCCATTTTTTTCATATTTCAGTTGCAATCTAATATCTTTGCAGCCCCAAAAATAGTATGTCGAAACAACCGCTGATTAAACAAGATGGAGTAATTCTGGAAGCCCTGAGCAATGCTATGTTCCGGGTGAAGTTAGAAAATGGCCATGAAATCCTGGCCACCATCTCAGGTAAAATGAGGATGCATTATATCAGAATTTTGCCTGGGGATAAAGTAGGGGTTGAGATGAGTCCATACGATTTGAGTAGGGGAAGGATCATTTTCAGATACAAGTAAACATTTGCGGAACGCTGAAGGCATAGGCTGGAAGCCGGAAGCAGTAAAGCGATAAATAATAAAGCAATGAAAGTCAGAGCTTCTATCAAAAAGCGTAGTGCAGATTGCAAGATCGTGAAGAGAAAGGGCAAGTTGTACGTGATTAACAAAAAGAATCCCCGTTATAAGCAACGTCAGGGATAATTTTTAGTGCTATTAACGAGTGGGTTAATAGTACCAGTATTAAAGTTTAAAATTAAAATCAGAATATGGCTCGTATTGCCGGTATTGATTTACCAAAGAACAAAAGAGGCGAAATTGGTCTGACCTATATATTTGGTATTGGTCGTGCAACCGCTCAGTATATCTTAACACAAGCAGGTATTGACTTTGACAAGAAAGTACATGAGTGGAATGATGATGAGCAGACTGCTATCCGTAACATCATTAACAATGAGTTTAAGGTAGAAGGTGCGTTGCGTAGTGAAGTATCGATGAATATCAAGCGTTTGTTGGATATCGCTTGTTACCGTGGTTTACGTCACCGTAAAGGTTTACCTGTTCGTGGTCAGCGTACCAAAACGAATAGCCGTACCAGAAAAGGTAAGCGTAAAACAGTTGCCGGTAAGAAGAAGGCTCCTAAGAAATAAATGATAACATGATGCTGGAATGAATTCATTTCAGCATCATGCTGTTATAAAAATCCTCTACAGCTTGGATAGTCCGCCTCAGGTGGAAAGGAGAGTGTAGCGGTTTCCGCCCCGGGCGGAATTTTTCATTGTTAAACGGTTCCCGATTAAATCGGGATGACTACCTCAAAAAACGAAAATGGCAAAACCACAAAAAGCGCAGAACAGTGCAAAAGCTGCTGCCAAGAAAAGAGTAGTAAAAGTAGATGCGGCTGGTGAAGTACGTATTTCAGCTACTTTCAACAACATCATCATCAGTTTTACCAACAAAACCGGTCAGGTTATCAGTTGGAGCAGTGCTGGTAAAATGGGTTTTAAAGGTTCTAAAAAGAACACTCCATATGCAGCTCAAATGGCTGCTGCTGATGCCGCGAAAGTTGCATTAGAAGCTGGTCTGAAGCGTGTAGAAGTATTTGTAAAAGGTCCAGGTGCTGGTCGTGAAGGTGCTATCCGCTCTATTTCACAATCAGGTATCGAGGTTGTATCTATTAAAGATGTAACCCCATTGCCACACAATGGTTGCAGACCTCCTAAGCAGAGAAGAGTTTAATTTTTGAATTTTTGATCTTTGATTTTTTGATTTGGAAGCATATATCAAATCAAAAAATCAAAGATCAAAAATCATACATTCAAAGGGTTCGGTATCAATTTTAGATTTTTAAGATACCGGATCGTCATTAAAAAATCGCAAAACAAACAAAATGGCACGTTACACTGGTCCTAAGACCAAAATTTCCAGAATCTTCGGTGAACCAATCCTGGGTAACGGGAAGTGGTTAGGTAAGAACAGCAACCCTCCAGGTCAGCACGGTGCTGCCCGTAAGCGTAAAAGCCTTGGTGAATACGCATTACAACTTAGAGAGAAACAAAAAGCTAAATACACTTATGGTGTATTAGAGCGTCAGTTCCGTAAAACTTTCGAAGAAGCATCTCGTCTGAAAGGTGTTACCGGTGAAAACCTGATCAAATTACTGGAAGCTCGTTTGGATAACACTGTATTCCGTATGGGATTAACAGCTAGCCGTCCTGAAGCTCGTCAGTTGGTTAACCACAAGCACATTACCGTTAATGGCGAAATCATGAATGTACCTTCTTACCAGTGTAAGCCAGGTGACATCATCGCTTATAAGCCAAAGAGCGCGGATAATTCTTCTATCGTAAGCAAAACCCGTGGTAAAAACCCTAAGTTTAGCTGGGTTGATTGGAATGAAGCTGAGAAGAAAGGTACTTTCATTACCTATCCTGAGCGCGAGAATG
>CAZTCS010000239.1:0-2201 GCA_964611995.1 uncultured Sediminibacterium sp.
CCATTGACCATTCACTAATTTTGCTCCATGCGAAAAGTTGGCGAAGGTACCCGGATACTCAATTTTTTAATCGATACCCTTATCGTTTTTTTATTGGCATTTGCATTTAATAAGTTCTGGACTTTCCAGGTGAGATACTGGGGATATCCCTACCTGAATTTTGGTTGGATATTTTTCGGGATGATGTTCCTTTATTACAGCCTGTTTGAAATAATATTCCAGCGATCGCTCGCCAAATGGTTCAGTTACACGAAAGTGGTCAATAAACAGGGTGGGCGAGCAGCTTTCTGGCGTATCCTACTCCGAAGTTTGGCCCGAATAACAATAATCGACCTCTTTTTCATCCCCTTCCTCGGCAAACCCCTGCATGATTGGGTAAGTGGTACAGAAGTGGTGGAAGCGTAGGGAATGATGAATTTTCAATATCCAATAACCAATTAACAAGTAAAAGCAATATTCAACTCCCCAAGCTGTTCTCTAACTATTCACCATTCCCCATTCATTATTCTCCAATTTCCCCTCTCTTTCCCGAAAACGCAATTGCCTCCTTTGGTAAAACTGTATTTTTGTCGTTCAATTCATGGAATTATGGCAAAGATTGGTATCAATATCGCAACGGGTAGTTTACAACAGGCTGAAATGATTGTAGGGATAGATTTGGGGACTACGAATAGTCTGGTTGCTATTATACACCCCGAAAGCAAGGTTCCGGTGGCATTGAAAGAATTTAATACCAGCAGTCTGGTGCCCAGTATAGTACATTTCGATTCTTTCGGTAATGTAGAAGTAGGTGAGGAAGCCCGGCAATACCTCGAAACAGACCCAGCCAATACCATTTTTAGTGCAAAAAGACTCATGGGTAAGAGCTACAAGGATCTAAAAGACCATGCGGATTTTTTCTCCTATAAAGTGATAGATGATGATACAGATAGCCTGGTAAAAGTGCAGGTGGGAGATAAGTTCTATTCGCCAATTGAACTGTCATCCTACATATTAAAGGAGCTGAAGCAGAGGGCGGAACATATTTTAAAGACCCCGGTTACCAAGGCGGTGATTATTGTACCGGCCTATTTTAACGATGCACAGCGTCAGGCAACGCGCGACGCGGGTAAGCTGGCAGGACTTGATGTTCTGCGTATAGTCAATGAACCAACAGCCGCGAGTCTGGCTTATGGACTGGGTATGAATAAAGAAGAAGAAAGAACCATTGCAGTGTATGACCTAGGTGGGGGCACTTTTGATATATCTATCCTCCGGATCTCCAATGGCATATTTGAAGTATTAAGTACCAATGGCGATACCTATTTAGGTGGGGATGACTTTGATAATGCCATTGTAAATCATTGGATTAAAAAAGCAGGTGTATCTTCTAATGAATTGAAAACCAATAAAAAATTATACCAATCATTGCGTCTTCGTGCGGAAGAAGCCAAGAAATGCTTAAGTAGTCATCCGGGCTATCGCTCAGAGCTGAATGGTGATATATTAACGCTAGACAAAGCAGATTTTAACGAGTTGGTAAGTCCTTTAATTGCCAAAACCATGGAATGCTGTAAGCAGGCTTTAAAGGATGCTGGTTTAAAAGTATCGGATATTGATACCATCGTGATGGTAGGGGGAAGTACCCGGGTGCCAGCCGTAAAAGAAGCTGTCAGCAGTTTTTTTGGTAGAGCCGTGCATGATGAAGTGAACCCCGATGAAGTGGTGGCATTAGGTGCGGCCGTTCAGGCAGATATATTAGCAGGTAATAATACCGATTTCCTGCTCCTAGATATTACCCCATTAAGCCTGGGCATCGAAACAATGGGAGGGCTAATGGATGTCTTAATTCCCCGAAATTCTAAGATACCCACAAGGATAGGCCGTCAATATACCACGCATAAAGATGGTCAGTCTGGTATGCGAATATCTGTATTCCAGGGAGAGCGTGACCTCGTAAAAGACAACCGTAAACTTGCTGAATTTAATCTTACCGGTATACCCGGGATGCCGGCAGGTTTACCTAAAGTTGAAGTTCAATTTTTAATTGATGCAGATGGTATATTAGTAGTAAAAGCCAAAGAGTTACGAAGTGGTGTTGAACAAAGCATTGAAGTAAAACCTCAATATGGTTTAACTGATCAGGAAGTGGAGCAGATGTTATTAGATAGTATCACTCATGCAAAAGATGACATGGTAACTAGGGCGTTGGTAGAGGCGCG
>CAZTCS010000240.1:0-2124 GCA_964611995.1 uncultured Sediminibacterium sp.
CATGGTGTATTTTTTATTGATATTTTAGCTGTTCATCCTCAAGCTTTACCTTTAAACTGCTCAAGGGTTTTTTGATAAATGGGCAGCAAAGGTACGAGTTTACCGGAAAAAATGAGTCGTTAAAACACAATAAGCCCTATGGCCAATGCATTTCTTTTTCTATTACTAGCCTTACTGAGTGAAGTAGTGGGTACGGTGGGCGGATTTGGGTCCTCTGTATTTTTCGTTCCCCTGGCAGGTTTTTTCTTCGATTTTAAGACTGTTTTGGGTCTTACGGGCCTATTACATGTATTCAGCAATATTGCCAAACTGGTGCTATTCAGACAGCATATAGAATGGTCGCTGATCTGGAAAATTGGTATTCCGAGTGTTTTGCTGGTAATAGGGGGTGCCTGGCTCAGTAACCAGGTTGAATTTGTGTATGCAGAATTGTTATTGGGGGTTTTCTGTATTTTCTTCGCCATCCTGTTCCTTTGGAAACCAGATTTACGATTAAAGGCCAATAACGCCAATGCGATTACCGGAGGTGGTATTACTGGCTTTCTGGCTGGTTTTATTGGCACAGGTGGTGCAATAAGGGCTGTAACACTAACTTCTTTCGGGTTAGAGAAAAATATCTTTATCGCTACATCGGCCGCCATTGATTTTGGTGTTGATTTAAGTCGTTCAGTGGTGTATGTTCAACAGGGATACGTTCAAGGACAATACTGGTGGTATTTGCCGGGGCTCATAGTGATTGCTTTTGTGGGATCTTATATCGGTAAAAAGTTATTGAACAGTGTTTCGCAAGACCTGTTCCGCAAAATTGTACTCGTTTTTATCCTCCTTACCGGGGTATTAATGGCTGGAAAAGGGTTGTTAAAAATGGGGTAAGGATTCGGGAAATGGTGCAGTTATTCACCAACCTGTTTTTTGCAAATGGCTGATTATCAATTGAAAATTACGAAATGTGGGTATTTTTGTGTGTTTTTGGTGAATTCAATGTTGACAAATTTCGGCTTTCCCAAGCATCAAAAAATAGGGCTTGAAGTATCTTACAGGTATGGATAACAGCTATCAAACCTTACATACCTTATATAGGATAGTAAGAGACGAACCCCATCCTGAGCAATATCTCTGCACTCCCAGAGAAATGGTATTGCATTCAACATTTGGCTGGGATCTTATTCATAAACACCTGATCAGTCTGGCAGAAGAAGGACTGGTAATTTTACAGCAATTAGATACCCCGCATTGTTATATCACCACTGATGGCATTGAAATGGTTTTATCTGCCGCTCCGGAAGACAAAGAAGCAATTGGCATATTATTGAATGAGAAACTTGTTTAAGGATTGCAAAGTTCTAGATAGAAGAAACAGCGGCAGGCTACTTATTTGACTTTGTCAGTTTCGCATTAATTAATTTGCCCCCTTTTTACCCTATTTGATATCATAAAAAAAGAGACCATCTGCATTATACAGATGGTCTCTTTTTTATGATAAACCTATAGTTAGTTAGTATAACCCGGGTTCTGCTGTATAACAGGGTTAGCCTGTACTTCAGCATTTGGTATTGGTAACAGGAAGCGGAAGTTACCTGCAGGCAATGTAGTTGCTGCATTTACCTGTGGTAAGTCTGCAGTCAGACGAACAACAGGGAGGTTTCTTCTCTTCAGATCCCAGAAGCGATGCCCTTCGTAAGGTAATTCTTTGAAGCGCTCATCCATGATAGCACTGATGGCGGCATCTTTACTAGCCAATACTACAGGAACATATCCGGTAATACGTGCTGCTCTTAATGCATTAAGGTCAGCCGCTGCATTTACAAGGTCATTGCTTTCTGCACGAGCTTCTGCACGAATCAGGTACATTTCACCGGTGCGGAACACTTTTGCATCTGCTACGTTTTCTGTTGCAGTACCATAAGTAGTACCCTCGTATTTTTTAATCAGACGAGTGTATTTACGGCCAGTACCAGCCAGCAACGGTTCGTCTTTAGCATAAGATGAGAAACGGATATCGTTTGCCTGATCGTACATATCCCAGAGTTTCTGAGAAATGGTCCAGGTAATACCACCGATATTACTTGCATTCGCAGAAGTACCACGCCATAAGCTACCGATACGACCACCCAGTGAAGCAGT
>CAZTCS010000241.1:0-743 GCA_964611995.1 uncultured Sediminibacterium sp.
GAAATGTTCATTGCCATTGATACCGTGCGTTCCCATATCAAAAAGATCTACGAAAAACTTCACGTAAACAGCAAAAGCGAGGCTGTTGCGAAAGCTTTTAGAAATAAGATTGTGTGAGGGAAGTCCGAAAGACCGGCGGATTCCCTCTTAACTAAACCCTATTCTGTGTTTCTCTGTGCCTTCAGTGGCATTTAATTGCCACTAAGGGCACAGAGAAAGCACTGAAAGAAATATTTCCGACTTCCGGATTTGGGGTCTTGAAACCCGGTCTTCCATACTAAATACCACTCACCCCGCCCAACCTCCCCTTATCCCAACCACATTTTTGTGTGATAGTTTGCAGGCTTTTGCGGTTTTATGTTTGTTCCAGAATTGATTATCAATTCAGCAATTACTCTATTTATAATAACATCAACATGACACTCAAAAACAAAACCCTACAACTATCAATGATAGCATTGTCGGTTATGGCCACAGTTGTAGCCTGCAGCGAAGCAGGAAGCGATAAAAAGGAAAGTAAAAAAGAAGACATTACAGAAGTAAGGCAAAAAGAAAAAGATGAACTGATTGCAAGGGGGGAATACCTGGTAACTGTTGCTGGATGCAACGATTGTCACTCGCCTAAAGTCATGACCCCGATGGGACCATTACCAGATACCACCAAACTAATGTCGGGTTACCCTTCAGAACATGGTATACCTATATTAACAGAAGCATTGGCTAAAGACCAGAGCTGGGTAAAA
>CAZTCS010000241.1:792-2116 GCA_964611995.1 uncultured Sediminibacterium sp.
GGGTCAGGAAGGTGGTCGTCCGGTGATGCCGCCAATGCCATGGTTTAATGTAGCAAAAATGACGGATGAAGACCTGAGTGCAGTATATAACTATCTCATGTCATTACCCGCTATTAAAAACCCGGTACCAGCGCCAATTCCACCAACAGAAATAAAAGTGGTTAAATAACGTTAGTATATGAAAAAGAGTTTTCTAATGACAAGTAAGTTTTTAGCAGTTGTTTTAATGGTATCTGGTTGTACGAAAGCCTATGACCCAAGTTTGCCGGATGATCCAACCCCAAATAATGGGCAGCAAAAACTGAGTAAGATTACTTACGATGACGGTAGTTACTTAACCGTTCAATATAATAGCGCAGGAAATCCTGTAACTATAAAAACGCTTGAAAAAGGTATTCCAAATGATGAAATGCATACCTATCAACTCAGCTATAATGGAGATAAGCTCCTTGAAATGAATTCTGATGACGGTTCAAAATACAAGTATACTTATACAGGCAGTGATATTACCAAGGTAGAAATAATTATGCCAGGTAATACCTTACTCGCTACCTATGTTTACACGTATAAAGATGGACGTTTATGGCGTACCGATTTGTTCAACAGTTTTTTCGGTCCTGTTGGAACCAATCCAACCATGCGCTTTGAGGTTGACTATTATACTAATGGCAATATCAAAACCATGACGAGCTGGTTTATAGATATAAATACAAACTCCCTGGAAAAAACCAGTGTGTATGAAATGACCGCTTACGACAACAAACGAAATACAAGTTTGCTTTTCGAAAACAATCCATACCTGCCCACCTTGGTAGCTATGCCAAATAACCCATTATCTGAAAAGCACTTCGATAAATCTGGTCAGCAAGTTGCAACTGTAACACATACTTATACGTATGATAATAATGGTAATCCACTTACACGTAAAACAGTCACTAAGTCAACCGGATTGCCTGATGAAATACTAGAAGTAAATTTTCAATATTAAAAGCTGATATTCAGCTAATTATATAACAATATCCCTATCAAAGCCAATCCCGACCTCAGGTCGGGATTCTTTTTATGTGGTTGTCAAACATGCAAAAACATGCATTTCACATGTTTGTGTGGTTGTAATCCGGCATAAACCGGAATACTTTTGCAACGTAATAATAAGGAATATGAAAGCAGCATTTAATAATTTACTCCGCTACACGCTATGTCTGGCAAGCGTTGTATTGGCTGCCCCCCACCAATCAACCTTATGCTCAGATAACACTGATAAACCTGCAAATGGTGATTATTCTAACGCAGTAGAATGGAGTGATCCGGCAATTTCAACAGC
>CAZTCS010000242.1:0-2073 GCA_964611995.1 uncultured Sediminibacterium sp.
TTAAAGCCACCTCTTTCACCTTCAGGGCGTGGAGTTGATTCGTTTACTACAATTTTACGACCAAGCACTTCAGTATCGTGCAGGGCGCTGATTGCAGTGCGGGCTGCCTCATCATCAGACATTTCAACAAAACCAAAACCTTTGCTGCGGTCATTGTTGAATTTGTCGGTAACGATTTTGGCACTGGTTACTTCACCATACGGAGTAAACAGATTCTGCAGATCATCACTGGTCATGTTCCAGTTCAGATTTCCAACGTAAATGTTCATTTTTTTAAAAAAATTAAGTGATCAAAAACCAATGAGAAATAAGTAACCAAAAATCCTGAAACATTTACGTGAAAACGTTCTGAGATATGGAAGACGTTTCATTGGACTACCGAAGATAATGAATTTGGGGGATTGACAAGTTTTTTTCAGACTTCAGGCCATTTCGGTCGAAAAAGCCAAAAAATACCGGTTTTTCGGTATAAAAAAGCCCCGATTCCCTAAAACAAGGAAAATCGGGGCCAAAATCGTATTTCAGACGATTATTCGCCTACTACTTCAAAGTCAATTTCAGTAGCGTTACCATTACCGAAATCAATAGAAGCTTTGTAAGAACCCAATTCTTTTACTTCATCCACAATGCTGATGCGTTTACGGTCGATCTCGTAACCTTTCTGGTCGCGGATAGCACGTGCAATTTGCAATGAAGTGATAGTACCGAAGATTTTTCCGCTGGTACCAGTTTTAGCACCCAGCTTAACAGGCGATGCTTTCAATACATCAATCACTTTAGTGATCTCAGCCAGCATAGCTGCTTCTTTCTTCGCCTGAACTTTCAAACGCTCTTCCAGTTGTTTGAGGTTTGATGGGTTTGCTTCTACAGCGAACTTCTGAGGAATCAGGAAATTCCTGGCATAACCATTCTTTACAGTTACCAGTTCATTACGACCACCCAGGTTGTCTACGTCTTGAATTAAAATTACTTGCATGTTTGTTTTTTTAGTTCCCAAGAGCCCAGAGTAATTTTTTGTCTCTGTCTCCCGATCTCTTCGGGATTAGGGAAGGTGACTAATTGGATATAACTCAAAATTCAAAAGTCAAAATTCAAAAAAATGGTTTTTTGAATTTTGACTTTTGAATTTTTAATTTATTTCAGCAAATCCGTTACATAAGGCAACAGCGCCATCTGGCGTGCTTTCTTAACTGCATCAGATACTTTACGCTGGTATTTCAGTGAGTTACCACTTAAACGGCGAGGTAATAATTTACCTTGCTCATTGATGAATTTCTTCAGGAACTCAATGTCTTTATAATCAACGTATTTAATGCCATATTTTTTGAAGCGACAGAATTTTTTCTTAGGCTTCTCCTGTTTAATAGCGGTCAGGTATTTGATCTCATTCTTTGCCATGATTAACCCTCCGTTTTTTCAGTTACAGCAAATCCGCCATTTCTCTTTTTGTAGTTGTACTCGACGGCGTATTTATCGAGTTTAGTGATCATGTGACGCATTACCTGCTCGTCACGTAAAAGCTGAATTTTCAGCTTTTCATTGAAGTCGGTTGGCGCACTGTACTCCAGCACCCAGTAAATACCGGTTGTTTTCTTCTGGATTGGGTAAGCCAGTGATTTTAAACCCCATGGGTTGCTGAATACAGTAGATCCACCATTTTCTTTGATGAAATCTTCGTACTTCTTCTGGGTAGCTTTGAAATCTTCCTCAGACAGCACCGGAGTGAAAATCACCATCAATTCGTAATTACTCATTACCTGAATTTTTAGGTTTTTAAATTGGTTTTTCCCAGTGGATTCCCCCAACAGTAACGATGGGAGGAAATCTGCCAATAACAGATTTGGGGCTGCAAAGGTAAGGAATTGGGTGGAAATAACGAAGGAAAATCCGAAACTCCGGACTATTTTAAGGTCAAAAATGCCAATTCAGTGTAAATATAGCTCTAGTGAGAGCATCCATAACAATTATTGCTGTCCGGGGAAGTTTAGCCGCGAACTGTTGGTATCCCGAATGATGGGACGCAGATTATCATGATTTTCAAGATCTATCATGATAAATCTTGAAAATCATGAT
>CAZTCS010000243.1:0-2062 GCA_964611995.1 uncultured Sediminibacterium sp.
CTTCTACTATTTCTTTTTGTTCTTCCACTTTAATTTTCTTTTTCTCTACCTGCTTTTTATCTTCCTTTTTCTCGGTTGTCTTCTCCGTTTCTTCTACCGCATCAATTTTAATATCAAGTCCATCAATGATGTTCAAAAGACCTGATAATTCAATTATCTGACTAAAATTTTTATCCAGTTTTAGTTTTTGAATTTCTGTGATGGCTTTTTCAATTCCCTTTTTCATTTCTTCCTGACCCTGCTTGAAAGGAATGGCCGTTTTAAGTTTGCTTATAGCATCTTTGGCTTCTGCGAAATCAAGCTCCATTTTTTTCATGGAAAGTTTCATTTCTTCTTTGGCTTGTTTTCTTTCTGCCAATGGAATGGAAGCAATCGTATCGATCGACAGCATAGCTGTTCTCATTTCAGATTTGGCTTTTTCAAGCTCTGCTAACTCTTTCTTCCATCCGGTATTCTGTTTAAAAAGCTCCGTGTTTAAGGTGGTATAAGCATCTTCTAATACAACAGGAATATCTTGAATTGCCTGCTGTACTTCTTTACTATTAAGTGAAGCGCGAATTTCTTCTTTTGCTTTTTGCAGGTTGTCCTGCATTTCGGCTTTCAGTGTTTTTGAAAGGAAAAAAGCAGGATTGAATAGGGGATTGGTAACTTTTACAGCCATAGGTTCAACCGTAACGGGCTGAATATCTACTGCGATGTTTTGTTGTTGCAAAGAGTCTTTAACCTGTGTAATATTTGTTTGCTTAGGTGCATGCTCAGGGTTTAGCCAGGCGATTGAACTCAGTATTCCGGTTACCAGTAAAAAGGCAAATAATTGTCTGCGGTAATTAAAAACCTGATCACGACCTCCAATCATTCTTTTTACCCTTGTCAGTAATTCATTTTCATTCGAACCTTTGGCTGCCATAGCAAATGCAGGTGTTGCCTGCAATTGTGCAATACGCAATAAGGCTTCTGCATAAGTGCTGGCGCTGTATTGAAATTGTAGTACCCAATCATCACAACTATTTTCCCTTTCCTTCCTGATCTGTTTACCTAATAATTGGGTAAATGGATTGAAGAAAAGACTGATCTCGGCCAATGACAGCATAATATTTACCAGATAGTCGTATCGTTTGATATGAGCCATTTCGTGCAATATCACAGCTTCAAGTTGCGAAACCGTTAGGTGATTAATGCTTGCAATTGGTACAAGTATCAATGGTTTTAAGAATCCTACCGTAAGTGGGGTGCTTATTTTTTCTGAAAGAAAGATGGAAATTTCTCTTTTGATGCCTAATTGTTGTGCCGTATTCTTTACAAATAAGCGCCAGTCAACAGGTATTTTACTGAGTCCTTGCTGTTTGATCTGAAGGGTGTAACGATATCCGATAACCCAACGGGTACAGAGTACCACCATCAAAAGCAGATAGGCAACAGAGAGATAGGGAAGCAATTGTTCCCCCCTTAACATCCATTCAATAATTTGGGAACGAATGCCTTGTCCTTGAGGTACCAGTGTTGCAATCGTTTTACTGTCTAATCCGCTTCCTTCAACCGGAAGTAGGCGGCTGTATTGGTTATGATAGAATTGTAGCGTAAAAATGAACCATAAAAAGCCGATGAATTGCAGGCTTACCGCCAGCAGGTATTTATGAGCGGCGGTAGGTTTCAGCACAGCAGTAACGAGTAAATACAATAGCCATAAAAATGCCATTTGCCATAAACTGTTGGCAATGGAATACCCGAGTGCTTGTAAAAAGGCTGACTGAAACAAGGATTGCATCAGGATTGCTTTTTCAGGTTATCTAACATTTTCTGGATTTCATCCAACTCCTCTTTATTCGGTGTTTGGTTACCGAGGGCCTGCATCACTAACTGACTGGATGAACCGCCAAATAATGAACTGATCATTTTTCCGACGATTTGTTGCTGGGTATTTTCCCTGCTGATATTCGCACGGTAGATATGGGTTTTACTACTATCGTCGCGTTTAACGATGCCTTTCTCAAACATAATCTGCATGAGTTTGAGAGTGGTGGTATACCCCGCATCTTTATGTTCACTCAGTATTTCATGAACC
>CAZTCS010000244.1:0-2059 GCA_964611995.1 uncultured Sediminibacterium sp.
GCAAAGAAAATGAATTATTAGCTTAGATATTCAACAGAATGTTAACAAAATATTGCCACATCGGGCTTTTCAGCCGATTTGACGAATCTTAGCCCTTTTTTAGGTAGGAAAAACAGTTTTTTAGTCAGAATTTAATCTTTTTCCTCAAAAAATAACCCCTATTCCCAAATAGGTAAACCCATTTCGGGTATCAGGTGTAATTTTGCATTGATGGAACAGTTTAAGCTTAATAGGATAGAAGATGCCATTATAGACATCCGCGAAGGAAAAATGGTGATTGTTGTTGATGATGAGGATCGCGAAAATGAAGGAGATTTCATTATTGCTGCCAGACATGCAACTCCCGAAGTGATAAATTTTATGAGTAAAGAGGGGCGAGGACTGATATGTGCCGCCCTTACTGAGGAACGTTGCAGAGAGCTTGAACTAACACCGATGGTAAGCTCTAATACTTCCCTTCATGAAACGGCGTTTACCGTTTCGGTTGACCTGATCGGACAGGGAACTACCACAGGTATTTCGGCGCAGGATAGGTCTAAAACCATTATGGCCCTTATTAACCCAGCAACTTTACCCGCTGAGTTAGGTCGCCCAGGACATATATTCCCCCTTCGTGCAAAAGATGGTGGGGTGTTACGCAGGGCCGGACATACAGAAGCTACGGTAGATTTGGCAAGGCTTGCCGGACTTGAACCGGCCGGCGTTTTGGTAGAAGTGATGAATGAAGATGGTACCATGGCCAGGTTGCCGCAATTGATTGAGATTGCCCAGAAATTCTCCCTCAAAATCATCTCCATCAAAGACCTGATTGATTACCGCATGAAACGCGATTCTTTGGTAGATGAACTGGTACGTGTTGATATGCCTACTAAATATGGTCAGTTTGACCTTATCGCCTTTAAAGAAAAAACAACCGGGGCAGAGCACCTGGCTTTGGTTAAAGGCGAATGGAAATCTGATGAAGCCGTACTTACCCGCGTACACAGCAGTTGCTTCACCGGTGATATTCTCGGAAGTTTCCGTTGCGATTGTGGTGAACAATTGCAGAAAGCCATGCAAATGGTTGAAGCAGAAGGCAAGGGCGTAATATTATATATGAACCAGGAAGGCCGCGGAATCGGTCTGATTAATAAACTCAAAGCTTATAAACTGCAGGAGGAAGGAATGGATACCGTAGAAGCCAATCTCCACCTGGGCTTTGGCATGGATGAGCGCGATTATGGGGTAGGCGCACAAATACTTAGGAAACTGGGTATTTCCAAGCTCAAACTAATGAGTAATAACCCACGTAAACGGGCAGGACTAAAAGGTTACGGACTTGAAATAGTAGACATAGTGCCCATCGAAATAGCCCCCAACCCCCACAACGAAAAATACCTCAAAACAAAAAGAGACAAACTCGGACATGAAATACTGGAGGAAGATGCTTGATGTTTGATCTCTGATCTCTGATCTCTGATTTTTCGATTTTAATTCAGAAATCAGAGATCAGAGATCAGAGATCAAACATTGCTATCTGCGCCCGCTATGGCTGTTGTACTCCTGTTCTTCTTTTTCGTGTTCTTTGTCGTAGGCTTTGATGATTGCTTTTACAAGGCGGTGTCGTACTACGTCTTCTTCATTTAATTCAATATGGGCTATACCATCAATCTGTTTTAAGATACGGGTGGCTTTTTCCAGACCACTTCTTTGATTTCTTGGTAAGTCAATCTGTGTAGGGTCACCGGTAATAATCGCTTTGGCATTTGCACCGATACGTGTCAGGAACATTTTCAATTGCAGGTCATTGGTGTTTTGTGCTTCATCCAAAATGATGAAAGCATTATCCAATGTACGACCGCGCATATAGGCCAACGGTGCAATTTCAATGGTACGTGTACTCATATAATACCCGAGTTTGTCAGCAGGAATCATATCATCGAGTGCATCATACAAAGGGCGCAGGTACGGATCAATCTTTTCTTTAAGGTCACCAGGAAGAAAACCAAGGCTTTCTCCAGCTTCTACAGCCGGACGGGTTAAGATGATTTTCTTTACCAGTTTGTTTTTTAAGGCGCGC
>CAZTCS010000245.1:0-2049 GCA_964611995.1 uncultured Sediminibacterium sp.
GATTATCATGATTTTCAAGATCTATCATGATTAATCCTGAAAATCATGATAATCTGTGTTCCATCAAACCAGGCATTTTTGGCTCGCAATTAATTTTCCCCGGACAGCAATGGCTCCAATAATTAAAATATTAATCAAAAAATATACCATGCGAATATGCCTGCTGCTTGCTGTTATGTGTTGGTGTTCTGGTCTTCTGGCCCAAACACCGGAGGAGAAACTGAAAAGCCTAAACATAGTATTACCTGCACCTTCAACTCCGGTTGCCAATTATGTAAAGTTTGTACGAACAGGTAACCTTATTTATTTATCTGGTCATGGGCCTTCTAAACCAGATGGTTCCTATATAACAGGCAAGCTTGGATTGGATCTGTCAATTGAAGAAGGTTATGCCGCTGCGAAACAAACGGGTATCAATTTATTGGCGACACTAAAACAAGCCGTTGGTGATCTTGGCAAAGTTAAGCGTATTGTAAAAGTGCTGGGTATGGTGAATGGAACAGATCGTTTTACGGATCACCCCAAAGTAATCAATGGCTTTTCTGACTTAATGGTTGCCGTATTTGGTGAGAAAGGAAAGCATGCAAGAAGTGCAGTGGGCATGGCTTCACTACCCATGAACATGGTTGTTGAAATTGAAATGATAGTAGAAGTAGAAGACTGATCTAATTACTTTTTTGTATGCAATGCACGGTAGGCATAATAAGTACTGCCGATCATTAATAAAGCTCCCAAAAAGAATGCGGCGCCTGGAAAATAAACAGGCGCTGTTTCTTTTGTAAAGAACGCAAACAGACTGGTCATCAGCGGTGGACCAATTATAGAAGTTGCGCTCATCAAACTGGTTAAGGCACCCTGCAGCTCTCCCTGTTCATTGGGTGGTACGTGTCCGGAAATAATAGCTTGCAATGCAGGACCAGCAATACCTCCCAAACAATATGGTATCAGGAAAACAAACATCATCCAGCCCTGACTAGCAAAAGCAAATAATAGCAATCCCAGCGCATATAAACTTAAACCCAAGTAAATACTTTTTTCGTTCCCGATTTTAGGGTTGATTACGCGTACCAATACGCCCTGCACCAACCCAACCAACAAGCCTACAATACCCAACGATATACCAATCATTTTAGGTGTCCAGGAAAACTTTTCACGGTTAAAGAAACTCCAGTTACTCTGTACAGAATGTCCGGCGATATAAATAAGGATGAGGGAAATAATCAATCCGCCTACGGCAGGATATTTTTTCAATTGTAAAAGCGAACCGACAGGGTTGGCTCTTTTCCATTCAAATTCTCTGCGATGTTCTTTATCAAGTGATTCCGGAAGAATGAAGTATCCATATATACAATTCAGTAGTGCGAGTCCGGCCGCCACATAAAACGGAACCCTTGTTCCAAGCTCTCCGAGCAGACCACCAATCAATGGACCAAGTATAAAACCAAGTCCAAATGCTGCTCCGATCATACCAAAATTTTGTGCCCTGTTTTCCGGAGTGCTGATGTCGGCTATATAGGCAGAAGCGGTAGTAAAGCTAGCGCCCGTAATACCTGCAATTACTCGTCCCACAAATAACCATCCGATACTGGGTGCCAGGGAAACAAATATATAGTCGATTCCAAATCCGAGTAAGGATAGTAATAAAACCGGTCTTCTTCCATATTTATCACTCAGGTTACCTAATACCGGAGCAAAAACAAATTGTGTGGCTGCATAAGCGAAGGTTAATAATCCGGCATACTGAGAGGCTTTACTGTTATCGGAAGTATGTAACAATTCTTCTATCAGGTCAGGAATAACGGGGATGATGAGCCCTAATCCGGTAATATCAATTAATAAGGTAATAAAAATAAAACCGATTGCGGCCTTCCGATTTTTTATCATAACAGTTGTTAAGGGGGCAAATTTAACTTATAGCCAGTTTACTATTTACTCCAGGAATAAATAATATTCCACTAAAGTTAATATATCTGCTTCATACATACATACAAAAGGAGGGGCACGAAAGCCCCTCCTAACCCTTGCTCTTGAAAAACCCTACTATTTTTT
>CAZTCS010000246.1:0-2035 GCA_964611995.1 uncultured Sediminibacterium sp.
AAGTCCGGGAGTCCGGGAGTCCGTCCTTCCTTCGTCAGGATGACTGTCCTTACTTCGTCAGGATGACCGGGAGTCCGAAAGTAGATTGTGCTGTATTAGTCTGCTTCCGGACTTCCTGACGAAGGAAGGACGGACTCTCGGACTTATTGACTTTCCTTATCTTCCCTTTTCAAAACAACTACTATGAAAAAGGGAATCTTTTTTCTATTCTTTATCCTTTCTACAATTGCGGTAATAGCTCAAAACAATACTTCCACCCAAAAACCTGAAGAACAAATCCGCAAATACTGGTTTATTATGCTGATTAAAGGTCCTAATCGCAACCAGGATTCAGTTACTGCTGCAAAAATACAGAAGGGCCATATTGATAATATTACTAAGCTGTATAATGATGGCAAATTAAAAGTGGCAGGCCCCTTTGGCGATGGAAATGACTGGCAGGGAATTTTTATTTTTGATTGCCCCACAAAAGAAGAAGTTGAAAACTTATTGAAAACAGATCCTGCAGTTGCTGCTGGAAGACTTATTTGCGATATTCGCCCTTGGTACACTGCGCCTATGGGTAGCTTTGTTCCGGGGAAGCCTAAACAAACTTTATAAGTACAATTGCACTTTGTGTTAACCAATGCACAGCGGGTGAATAAACAAAAGCCATTGAATACAGCAATCAATACCAAATCCTGGTATCAAACCATACTCACCAATCTTACTTTTTATGTACTAATTGCTATCATAGCAGGTATACTGTTAGGACATTATGCTCCTGCGACTGCCATTAAAACTGAATGGATTGGTAAGACCTTTGTAGACATTATCAAACTATTTATAGCACCGATCATTTTTCTCACTATTGTACTTGGTATTAGCAGTATTGGCAACCTCAAAAAAGTGGGTCGCATTGGTATTAAATCACTGGTATATTTTGAAATAGTTACTACCCTTGCACTTGGCATAGGTATTATTGTAGCACTAGTGGCACAACCCGGACATATAGACCGCAGTTCACTCGACCTGCAGGATGCCAGTAAATTTACTAAACTGGCAGGCAGTAGTTTTGACTGGGTTCAATTTTTCAAGGCGAATCTTACTTTACAGGTATTGCTCGTTGCTATAATCGTTGGTATACTTTTCAATTATTCTAAACACCGTTTAAAACTGATTCATTTTTTTGGGCGCATTTCACACTATGTTTTTACCGCTTTAAAATATGTAATGTACCTGGCTCCACTGGGCGCTTTTGGAGGCATGGCTTATACGGTTGGTAAATTCGGATTACATACACTCTTACCACTTGCCAAATTAATGGCTTGCGTGTACCTCACCATGTTCATTTTTATTTTTCTGGTTTTGGGAAGTATCATGCGCTATTATGGATTCAGGATTGGTTCTTTTTTAAAGTCTATTAAGGAAGAGCTATTGATTGTTCTGGGAACTTCTTCCTCAGAAGCAGCTTTGCCTTCTATTATGCGTAAGCTCGAAAAAATGGGTTGCAGCAAATCTGTGGTTGGATTGGTAATTCCTACCGGTTATTCCTTTAACCTTGATGGCACTTCAATTTACTTATCGATGGCAGCCATTTTTCTTGCGCAGCTATATAATATACATCTTAGTGTTGGGGAGCTACTTACTATTCTATTGATTTTGATGTTGACATCCAAAGGTGCTGCGGGAGTAACAGGTAGCGGGTTTATTGTATTGGCATCAACACTTGCAGCTATTAAAACGATTCCTCTGGAAGGACTTGCATTTTTATTAGGCGTTGATAAATTTATGAGTGAAGCCAGGGCCATAACCAATATTATTGGAAACGGAGTAGCAACTTTAGTGATTGCAAAAAGTGAAAAAGAATACGTGGAGGAAAATGTCTGATGTCTGATGGCAGATGGCAGATGTCTGATCTGGGATGTCGGATTTAGGGGTGAGTAGGTATTTGTTTGAATTTATTTATACTTGGAATTCCTGGGGAAATTTGACTGCGAACTATAGTTGTGCGTATGATGGAACACGGATTATCATGATTTTCAAGATCTATCAT
>CAZTCS010000247.1:0-2008 GCA_964611995.1 uncultured Sediminibacterium sp.
TCCATCATACGCACAACTATAGCTCGCGGTCAAATTTCCCCGGACAACAATGAATAACGAATAATGAATAATTAATGAGAAAGGGAGACCTCCGATTTTGGACGTCTCCCTCTTTTTTATAGTAACGCCCCTTGTTGATTGTCGAACGGTAAGAAGGTTTGTAATAAATAGGAAGAAACGAATACAAATACTATTAGGACATTGCCTTTGCTGCCGGAAATAAGCGTTATGGCTATCCGTTATTGACATGGAACGATCATGTTTTTGTAAAAGCGGTGGAATACCAGGTCAGCAATAAGTAAGTGAAATAAAAATCCTCCCAACTATTTACCCTGTTGAATAGTTGAGAGCCCTCCAGTAAAAAAATCATAAATTAAACGATGATGGACACGATAGCCAGATGGACCGTTATTATTTTTGGTGCATTTTTTATTTTCGCAGGAATGCTTATGCTGTTTAATCCCCAAAAAGCAAGGGCCACTTTAAGGAAAGCAGGAAGTACCAATTTTATCAACTATGCTGAAATAACCATTAGAATGATTCCTGCTGCTGCACTCGTATTGGCGGCAGATATTTCAAAATACCCGGATGCTTTTAAACTTATCGGCTGGTTTATGCTCGGTACGTCTTTCGTGTTATACTTCGTTCCAAGAAAAATGCATCACCAATTTTCTTTGAAGGCCGCAGATATATTAAAGCCTTTGTACTTTCAGTTAATTGCACCTCTGGCAGTTGCAATAGGCTTGCTGATTATTTATAGTGTTGTGTAAACAATATATTATCATATTAACCTTCACTTATAACGTTGCAATAGCTTGTATATTCTTTGTTTAACAATTATTTGCAAGAGAACAGCGTTTCAAAGAATTCGAGTTCTTATTTACTTCAGCAACCTACTTTCGATAAGCCAACAACCCTGTGATTTCTAAGTACTAAAACCGCATTATTCACTAGCTGTTTTCCCACGACAGCAATATTACATTCCTTTTAAGCATTGCTTTTAAGCTTTCTCTTCAATAGAATAAAACGAAACTTTATATTATCATACACCAGACCAGCAGATAATACAATTGCAGCTATGGTTAATGAATGAAGTCCGATTTTTGAATAGAGAAATCCACCAGCAATACCTCCAATAAAGAAGAAGCCGATAATGGTAAAACGCAGTTTGATGGAGGAAACAAGTTTGATTTTTTGCTGTACTTCTTTATAAAAAAACAGCTGTGATAACTCAATACCAAGATCAGTGAATAGTCCGGTTAAATGAGTGGTTCTAACGACGGAACCAGAGATAGTTGTTACCAGTGAGTTTTGCAGGCCCATGGCGAATAATAATCCAAATGCAATGGTATTCGGATTTTCAATAATCAGAGTAGTGCCGAAAATGCCAAAAACAAAAAGAATGATGCATTCTATAGAAGCCGGAATAATATAAATGTAATGATCGCTTTTTTTTGCAATGATTTCTATTAGAAAACTAGAAACAAAAGAACCAGCGAAAAAGAAGAAGATATAAAGAAAATAAACAAAGCCCTGCCAGAAGTTTAGTTTAAATACCTCATCCATAAAAAAGGCAAAGTGACCCGTTACATTTGTAGTAAGACGTTGTACGGCAAAATATCCTGCAACATTTACCAGGCCCGCAATAAATGATAATAAGGAGGCGATTTTTAAATTATGACTTAATGTTCTCGTTTTGCCCTGGTGCCTAAACATTTTTCGATTGTTTCTTTTAATGCATAATTTTTCCGGCAGGCATTATCTAAGCTTCAATTAACAGCATAAATGTATGATATGCTTATTGATTAATTGTAGTCTACCTATTAAGGTACATTATTTAAAGCATAGTTTAAGCAAAGGAGAAATGTATAAACGAATCGTAATTTCAAAACATAACAGTCCGGGTAAATTTGACCTCGAACTGTAGGTGCGCGTACGATGGAACACAGATTATCATGATTTTCAAGATTTATCATGATAGATCTTGAAAATCATGAAGATCCGTGTT
>CAZTCS010000248.1:0-1989 GCA_964611995.1 uncultured Sediminibacterium sp.
AAATAGGAGAAAATGAACGGATGTTGCCTATTGAAGCAAAGTTTGTTCATTCTATTTCTATATTACCTTCCAGAGGAATAGAAAGAAGAGTATTCAAAATTGAGGCTCGCCCAATAGCTTTGCCAGTCTGCATCAGGGTTTCCGCTTAATCTTTCCATGTGAACAGTGCTTACCATGAAAGGTCCGGAATAACGTTTTGCACTGATTATTCCCCTGTTATTGGTGCGGTATTCGGTCATTTTTTTATTTCCCTGCTCATCTTTGTACCAGGTTTTAACCAGTTGGTTGGCCAGAGGTTTACCCTTGAAAAGTACTTTAAATCGTACGGTTAGCAAGTTATCCCTTGGCTCAATTCCGGGTGAGGCATATGGATTTTCAAAAGGGATGATGTCGAGGGGTAAATCGCATGGCTTTGTGCATGCATCAGTTAAAGTGGTTCCAACCTGAATAATTGTTTTTACCGACCGTTGGTATAGTTCTCTCCCTTTTTTGGCTGTTTCCCCAAATTTTAATCGATATAAGATGGCGGATTCCAGGCCATCCTCTTTCAAATAGTCATTAAATTTTTCCGCCTCCAATTCAATTTGGGCATTCGTACTATTGAAAATAATCAGGTGTGTGCCTGCTGATTGTAATGGGATTCTGGCAGAATCGCCTTTCTGCATAGACAAACGGTCCGACAGGTCAACCTTATTTCCATCAGGGAGATAATGAGTGAATTGTTTTATCCTTTCCTTATTTCCTCCCCAGTTTTCACCCGTAAAGTTTTCACCTACCCGAAAACGGATCAGCGCAATATCACGGATATTATAAAAGTATTTTTCAGGTGCCAGCCAGAATTCATGGGCGGAGAGCAGCGAAATTGCCAGGATAAAAAAGGCGGATAATACCAGTTTTTTCATGGTAGCAAGATAATAAATCGATAGGGGAAAGAACGGTGGATTCGATATTCTCTGGAAGGGAATCGCACTGAGCACACTGAATACGCAGAAGCTTTATAGGTACATAAATGACAAAAAATCTGCGATCTGCCATCTGACATCCCCAAATCTCCCCCAATTCCCTACTTTTGCGCCAGAAACAAAAGTTTATATGGCAACTACATCAGACATCAGCCGCGGCATGATTTTAAAGCTAGACGGCAGTTTATATTCAGTGGTAGAGTTTGGCGAAAACAAAACCGCACGCGCAGCAGCCAAAGTTTGGGCCAAGCTGAAAGGGGTGGATAATAAGCGTTCCATCGAAAAGACCTGGAACAGTGGTGAAACCATTTTTCCGGTAAGGGTCGAGAAAAAAGCCTTTCAATACCTCTATAAAGACGAGAGCGGCTTTAACCTGATGAACAATGAAACCTTTGAGCAGATTGCATTGGCAGAAGAAATGATTGATGCTCCTCAGTTCCTGAAAGATGGTTCTGAAGTGTTTGTTTTCATTAATACAGAAACCGATCAGCCAATTGGTGCTGAATTACCAGAAAAAATCGTGGTAAAAATCACCTATTGTGAGCCGGGTTTACGTGGTGATACCGCTACCCGCGCCCTGAAAGCCGCAACAGTAGAAACCGGAGCTACCGTAATGGTTCCCCTGTTCGTTGAAGACGGCGAACTGATCCGCGTAAATACCAAATCTGGTGATTACGTAGAGCGCGTAAAAGAATAATTCGATATAATTTGAGTAAAAGGCACTTTAGGTGCCTTTTTTTGTGAATGGTCAAGTGTGAATGGTCAATGGTGAATTGTGAATAGGAGGTCCAGTGTGGTTGTAATAGCTGATTAATGATTATTCAATGTTCATGAGCAATCCCATTGACAATAACAATTGACAATTCACCATTGACAATTCACATCCACCGCGCAAGGCCAAAAAAGATCAAAAAATCCCGGTTTTTATCAAAAAATGGCTATTTTGCCCCCCAATTTGACTAAAACTAACCGATTTTACCCCAAAAATTGCCATTATGGACTTAAAGCAAATTCACGAGTTAATCAA
>CAZTCS010000249.1:0-1986 GCA_964611995.1 uncultured Sediminibacterium sp.
GAAGCTTGAAGCCAAGTTTCCCCGGACAGTACTAGCTGCAGCGTATTTCCCCATTATCTTTGCCCCATGTCTGAGAACCCAAAACTTGATATGTTTCGTAACCGATTACAGAAAGTGTATAAGCATCGGTATAAACAGGCACGTCGTATGGGCATCAGTTGTTATCGAGTTTATGACCACGATTTACCTGAATTTCCTTTTGCTATTGAGTTTTATGAAGACAAAATATACCTGGCAGAATACCTCCGCAGGCATGGCATGACCGACGAAGAACATGAAGCCTGGCTTGATCAATGTATCGCCATTATTTCGGAAATAACTTTGGTAAAGCCAGGTTCCATTTTTGTTAGGCAAAGGAAAAGAATGTCGCACAGAGATGAACAGTATGAAAAAATAGACAGTAAGAAGGAATTTTTTACGGTTGAAGAACAGGGACTCAAATTTCTGGTTAACCTGGCCGATTACCTCGATACCGGATTATTTCTGGACCACCGGATCACCAGACAGATGGCCCGCGAAATGGCTGAAGGGAAAAGAGTCCTTAACCTTTTTTGTTATACAGGATCATTCTCCGTTTATACAGCTGCAGGTGGCGCAGCTACGGTAACTTCTGTTGATTTATCAAAGACATATCTCAATTGGGCCGAAGATCATATGGTGATCAACCGGTTCAAGGATAAACAGAAATACTTTTTTGTACATGCAGATGTAAAACAATACCTGAAAACTTTACAACCTAACAGCTTCGATCTGGTGATCATGGACCCTCCTACTTCACAAAATTTATATTGGATGAAGCTGCTATAAAAGCTACCGATATAAAAGATATTACCAAAGCCACTACCCCCTTTGATTTTGAGGGGAAATTAAAAAGATGGTGTTATAGAATTACGAAGTGATTTCTTCTTGAAAGATTGGGATTTGGTTTACTAGTTGAATGTTTATTGCCACTGAAGGCACAGAAATACACAGAGATTTTCTGTGCTCTCTGTGCCTTCAGTGGCAATAAATATAAAAGTAACACTACCATGTATTTCTACGCAGTTCATCCCCACCTGTTCCATCTCCCCTCATTTGCAAATAGTTTTGGGGAAATAAATAATCATGTATCAATCCCCCAGCCTAAAAACCCAGTCCACCCCAAGGGTTTTCACTGAAAGTGAATTATTGTTCATGGAACTAAAAGCCAGATTACTTTTTGGTGATACCGCCCGCGGCTGGTGGGAAAGGTTAAGTCCGGCAGAGAAATACCAAATACTAAATACAGACAACCCTCAACCAACGAAAAATAATAAGCCATAAAAATTCTCTCATATACAGGAACCATAAAAAAGGCCCCGTTTTTCTAAACGGGGCCTTGCCATACTTATTAAGATTCAATTATTTCACTTCTTCGAACTGCGCGTCTTCAACAGTATCATTTTTTGCAGCACCGCTTGCGTCACCAGCACCAGGCTGAGCTTCTTCGGCTCCAGGTTGTGCACCTGCTGCCTGCTGCGCTTTGTAAATTTCTTCACTAGCTGCGGTCCAGGCGGTATTCATCTCGGTCATTGCAGCATCTACTGCGGCAATATCCTGGTTTTTATGCGCTTCCTTCAGTTTAGTAAGAGCCGCTTCTATTGGCGCTTTTTTATCTTCAGGAATCTTATCTCCAAACTCTTTGAATTGTTTTTCTGTTTGGAAAATTAAGCTATCGGCCTGGTTGAGTTTTTCAACTTTTTCACGCGCTTCTTTATCGCTCGTTTCATTAGCTTTCGCTTCCGCTTTCATTTTTTCAATCTCTTCTTTGCTCAAACCACTACCTGCTTCAATACGGATCTTCTGCTCTTTACCTGTACCCTTATCTTTCGCACTAACGTGTAAGATACCATTGGCATCTATATCGAATGTTACTTCAATTTGAGGTACACCTCTTGGGGCAGGTGGAATACCATCCAGGTTAAAGATACCCAGGCTCTTATTCTGGTTAGCCATCGGACGCTCACC
>CAZTCS010000250.1:0-1974 GCA_964611995.1 uncultured Sediminibacterium sp.
GCATACGCACCAATGATACCTTGCTCATTGTTCGTAATTGTTTTCAATGCTATATCTCCCGCAATAAGGTCGGTCTCTTTAATCTCTACCAGTTTCTGGCAGGAAAAAAGCGTAGACACCAACATCGCAGAGAGGATCAGTATTTTCGTTTTTTTCATTTTCATTGTTTTAGAAATTCGATAATGAATATTAATATCTCGTCTGCTTGGATTAGAAATTAATATCCAGACCAGCTACGAACATTTTAGGGTTAGGATATTCGTTCAAGCTGATGTTGTTACCATCTTCAGGATCTAAACCTTTCCATGGGCTCCAGATAGCCAGGTTCTGCGCCTGTACATAGAAGCGAGCTCCTTTGATCAGGTTTGTGCCATTACCCAGTTTGATAGCAGGGATAGCATAAGAAATGTTCAGGTTTCTGAAACGTAGGAACTTAGCATCATTCAGATCAGAAGAAGTAAAGCCTCTGTCATATGCTGAAGACTGGAATGGTTTTACATCACCTGCTTTCTGCCACTGACCATCGATCAGTTCACGTGAAGCACGTACTGCACCATGGTAACCAGGAGTACCACGAGTGATCCAGTTACGGGTATTATCACTTCTTACTACATCAAACTGATAAGAGAACAATGCAGAAACAGTGATGGCTTTGTAACGAATTTCCAAAGTAGCACCACCTACATGTTTAGGCAGGTAAGTACCGAATTTTGCAAACTGACCAGCTTGTGCAGGATCCAGTGTTTCTTTTCCATCTGGAGCTTCGAAACGTGGGCGACCTGTAGCAGGATCAGCACCTAAATAATTGTAAGTGTAGTGTGTACCATAAGGCAGACCTTTTCTGATTACGAATGTTCCAAGGAAGTATTCGTTAACAAGACCCAGGTCTTCAATAGTGTTCTTGTTGATAGCGTGGTTAATGCTCACATTCAAATTGAAGTCTTTTTGTCTAACCACATCAACACTACCTGCAAATTCAAAACCTTTATTAGTCATTACACCAGCATTAATGCTCAGGCTACCGAAACCAGTAGTACCTGATAATGGCTGGCTAACAAACAAGTCAATTGTTTTGTTTTTGTAGTACTCGATGCTGAATTTAGCACGGTTGTTCCATACTGAGAAGTCAACACCAATATTGAGTTTTTGGATACGCTCAATTTTCAGATCAGGGTTACCTGGTGAAGTTGGCGCCTGACCAGTGATGGTAGAACCAGCGTAGTTAGTTACACCAAACTGTGGTAACTGAGGACCCTGATAGTTAGTAATACCTGAAAGAGGTACACCATAACCATTGGTTGGGATAGAACCGATATTCGGTACAATACCATAGCTCGCACGTACTTTCAACTCATTGAATATTTTCTGGTTAGCAAGGAATTTTTCCTGTAAGCTGTTCCAGATAAAACCTGCAGACCAACTGGTGATCTCACGGTTAGCAGAGTTAACGATACGTGAAGTACCATCACGACGAATATTAGCATTGATGGTGTAACGGTTGTCGTAAGTATATCTTGCAGTAGCAAAATAAGAACGGATACCAAAACCACTCTTTGCACTAGATGCATTCTGAGGGTAAGTAGTCTGACCACTACCAACAGGTAATGCACCAGCACCCTGACCAGTTTCAGTTAAACGTGGATCTAAATTATACAGGGTAAAACCAAGTGCTTTTGAGTAACCTCTTACAGCTTCAAAATAAGCTCCAGCTTCTACTTCATGAATACCAAAACGTTTGTTGAAAACCAAACTTGAAGTATTGATGAACTGAGAAGTCAATCTGTTTGATTCCTGAGCCAGACCAGACTGGAACGACTGTAAAGAACCAATATAAGAGTTTGGATTAATGTAACGAGAGAACTGATCGTTCGAAACATCCAAACCGAAAATATTACGTAAAGTCAGGTAAGGCATGATTTTGTAAGCCAGGTTCAGACCAGCATTGATCTTGATTTGATTTTGCTGTAACTGAGA
>CAZTCS010000251.1:0-1126 GCA_964611995.1 uncultured Sediminibacterium sp.
AGGTAATGTTGAAAACACAGCTCTTTCAACCTGGGCAGGTAGTACAAACATTACTACCCTCGGAACAATAGGCACCGGTACCTGGAATGGTACGGTAGTTAGCCCCACTTATGGTGGTACAGGAGTGAACAATGGTTCAAGAACAATCACATTAGGCGGAAACCTAGTTACCAGTGGTGCATTTAATACCACGCTAACGGTATCTGGCGCAACCAACGTAACATTACCAACTAGTGGAACACTTGCAACCTTAGCTGGTTCTGAAACGTTGACTAACAAAACAATTAGTGGTGCATCAAATACACTAACTAACATTCCGACATCATCATTAACTGGTACACTGGCTGCTGCTCAGTTCCCGGCTCTTACAGGTGATATTACTACTTCGGCAGGTAACCTTGCTACAACCCTTGCAACAGTAAATGCCAACGTTGGTACGTTTGGTTCATCAACAGCAATACCAACCTTTACCGTAAATGCGAAGGGCTTAATTACAGCAGCATCGACCAATGCAGTAGTTGCTCCTGCCGGAACATTAACAGGTACAACTTTAGCTGCTAATGTTGTTTCTTCTTCTTTAACTTCAGTTGGTACGATCACTACAGGTACCTGGAATGCAACGGCAATTAATCCGACCTATGGTGGTACAGGTGTAAATAATGGATCTAATACCATTACAGTAGGAGGAAACGTGAATATTTCTGGCGCATTCTCTACCTCTGGCGGTGATGCAATAACTTTGAATACTGCCGGAGCCACTAATATAACATTACCAACAACTGGAACAGTGGCAACCGTGGCTGGAACCGAAACATTCACTAATAAACGAATCACTAAACGCGCTGTTACGGGTGGTACAACCGGCTCTTTAACTGTTGCAAGTGATAATACCGATATCTACATAGTAGAAGGAGCATCTGGTAACCTTACTTTTGCAGTTCCTTCAGGAACACCAACACAAGGACAAACATTGATCATCAGAATACAAGACAACTGTTCTGCGAGAACATTAACATTTACCGGTGGAGCAGGTGGATTCAGGGCAAGTACTGATATTCCTTTCCCTACAACAACAGTAGCTGGCACAACTATGTATCTTGGATTTATTTATAATTCTACGGATAGT
>CAZTCS010000251.1:1136-1926 GCA_964611995.1 uncultured Sediminibacterium sp.
GATGGGATCTGGTTTCACGTACAGATAACGTAAACTAATTTTTAAACGAAAATCGTTAAGGTTGTATCATACTCATGATACAACCTTTTTCATTCTATATAGCCGGCTTAGACTATCCGAATTGAAGCGGCTCTGGGCCTAGCTACTCGTTTAATCTATCTACTTAAAGAAAATACTATCTATAAATCCAACAACTGCTTTGGACCCCTGGCATCTAGGAAACTTCAATTTTAATCTCATTCTAATCTTATTCTAATCTTATTCTAATTTTGTTTTAATTTTATCCAGTTGCAATAGGGATACTTTATTGTGCCTTTTATAATGTATACATATTAGTAACAACTGTAATAGATAAGAAATCACTTTTAATATAACTGAGTCACACTAATGCATCAATCTGTTATAAATGCAATGAAAAAAGCAAATTTTAAAATGAATAGATATTTTCTTTTGTTTTTTCTGATTACCTGCTTTAACAAAGCAATGGGTCAGGTAACAGTAACTAGTCCTACGGCCAGTATAAGCAGCAATACGGATGCAACAACTTATAGTTTTGGATCATTCACTCCAACGGCTGGCTCTATTTTAGTAGTATTTGTTGTAGCAACAGGTACAGTGCAAACAAATCCTACTATTACCAACACTGGTACTACACTCGCCTGGACATTAAAAGCTTCTCAAATAATATCGGGAACAGGGTATTATATTTTCTGGACCAGGGTACCTGCTACGGTAAGTGCATCCGTTATTACTTTTAACTGTACAACCGACGGGCCCGACGGTATTAATA
>CAZTCS010000252.1:0-1857 GCA_964611995.1 uncultured Sediminibacterium sp.
TGGCCAGTTTTAAAGCAACTGCGCAGCAAACTCCGAATGCATACAGGGATTCTGTAATACAATTATACGGTGTTGTGATGACAGCCGATAGTCTACGTGCCATTCCCTCCGCCAGTATCATCGTAGAAGGTAAAGGGCGGGGTACCATAACCAATCCTGATGGCGTTTTTTCCATAGCAGTGCTCAAGGGTGATAGAATTACATTTTCCTGTATCGGTTTTAAAAACAGGAGTATTGAAATACCGCTGAACCTTACTGATAATCAATACAGTGTTATTCAATTACTGGTTAGTGATACCGCCTATCTCCCTGCAACCATTCTAAAACCAAGACCTACCAGGGAACAATTTGAGCGCGACTTTGTGAATAATAAGATTGCAGATGATGCTTACGAAATAGCCCGCAAAAATACCGACGAGGCACAGCGCAGAATATTGATCAATAGCTTACCTGCAGATGGCAGAGAAGCCATCAACTACCAGCTTCGTCAACAAGCCAATAAATATTACTATTCTGGACAATTACCTCCAATGAATATCCTGAACCCCGCAGCCTGGGCAGATTTTATCAAAGCCTGGAAAAGAGGCGATTTCAAGCGGAAGAATTAATGATTTGAAGTGAGAGGGGTTAGGTGTTAGGTATTAGGTGTTAGGAGCGTGTTAGTCTTTAAGCATACTACCTAGCACCTAGCACCCAGCACCCTAATACCTAATACCTAACCCCTAACCCCTATCTCCCCATTACCACCCCTTTTTAATTTTTCCAAAATAAGCCCCACTGCGTTTACCTTTGCGCATCTAAACGATTGAATATGTCCATAAAAAATGTAAGCGTAATTGGAGCCGGTACCATGGGGAATGGAATTGCACATGTATTTGCCCAAAGTGGTTTTACCGTTCAACTCATCGACCTGAATGCCGCACAACTGGAAAAAGCATTACAAACCATTGCTAAAAACCTCGACAGACAGGTAAGCAAAGGCATACTTACAGAAGAACAGAAAGCAACTACCTTATCGCTTCTTAAAACTGAAACAGATATTGCCAAAGGTGTTTCTGAAGCAGATCTTGTTGTTGAGGCAGCGACAGAAAATGTAGCATTAAAATTAAACATCTTTAAACAACTGGATGCTGCTGCACCTGCACATGCCATCCTTGCATCTAATACTTCTTCTATTTCTATTACTAAAATAGCTGCTGTTACCAACAGACCTGAAAAAGTAATCGGCATGCATTTCATGAATCCGGTACCGGTAATGAAACTGGTAGAAATCATCAATGGCTATGGCACTGCTACAGAAGTTGCTGATACCATTGTTGCATTAAGCAAAACATTGGGTAAAGTACCTTGTGTAGTAAATGATTATCCCGGTTTTATCGCCAATAAAATACTCATGCCGATGATCAATGAAGCCATCTGCAGTTTATACGAAGGCATAGCAGATGTGGAAGCCATTGACACCATCATGAAATTAGGTATGGCACACCCGATGGGACCATTACAACTAGCAGATTTTATAGGTCTGGATGTTTGCCTGAGTATTCTCCAGGTATTACAAGAAGGCTTTGGTAATCCAAAATACGCTCCTTGCCCACTACTGGTAAACATGGTAAATGCCGGCAAACTAGGCGTTAAATCAGGAGAAGGGTTTTATGTTTATACACCAGGGAGCAAGGAGATGGTGGTGAGCAAAAAAAGAGCAGGAATGTAGAATATCGAATATCCAACGTCCAACTTCGAAATTGGATATTGGATATTCGATATAGGATTAGATAGAATAGTGTCAAAGTCCATATTTTACTTGGTTTTGTAACCGGCCTCAGAAAAAAAGCGTTAAGAAATTCATGTAATGAAGCG
>CAZTCS010000253.1:0-1792 GCA_964611995.1 uncultured Sediminibacterium sp.
CCATTATATCATAAATGGTTTCATTGGCTGTAAACTGATTTGCTGCTATCCAATAATTCATACTCCTGGTATCTTTTACCTGAGCATATTTCCAGTCTGCAGGTTGTGTTGCCCGCGACCAAAGTCTGATAGCCGTTTTATCATACAAGAAACGGTTAATTGCAATATTGATATTCTGTCCGTGTTCAATAGCGATACCAATCCTGTTAAATGCAAACTGGTTGTCGGTAATATCGCAGTCATAGCTATAACCTCCCCAAATACCATGGTCGCAATCGCGGATAATATTTTTCATGATGAGGTTTCTGCTGAACGTAACTTCAATCCCATTAGTAGGAGCATAAGAGAAGTCGTTACCATAAATGAAATTATCATTACAACCTCCTTCACCAGTATCCATCGTATGTTGACCGGCCCAAAGAAAAAAACCATCTCCACTATGGGTTGCGCTATTAAAGGCGAAAATATTTTCCTTGCATTGCTCAAACACCAGGAATCCAGCGCTATCCTGTCCTCGTTTATATTTCCCATGGCTATAACCACGTACATTCCAATCGAGTCTGTTATGATAGAAATTATTATAACTACTACGATATAAGCCGATACCAATACCCGAGTTAAAAGAAAAATTATTGTCGAAGACAGTAGCTTTTTCACACTTTGTCATCATCAACCCGCATTGTCCGCTTGTAACCGTGTTGTTGCTGATCCGGGCATTTGTGCATTTTTCAAGATAAATACCCGCTCCATATCTTTTCCACTCCTGGTTATCGTTTTTGTGGTAACTCATCCAGTCACTGATATCTTCCCGGTTGAGGTTGCTTTTTAGTTCCTGGCGATAATTATAACTCAGGTCGCAGTTTTCAATGGTTAATTGGTCAACACTATCTGCCAGTATGGCTATTTTATATCCATGGATATTTCCATTGCGAATGGTAATGTTTTTGGAGCCTGGCATGACCTGGATCGCAACACCAAAAAAATCATCCGGGCGACTCTTATTGTTTGAACCTTGTATAATGGCGTGGTTGAGGTCAACGGTGATGTTTTCCCCGGCTATTTGGATGAGTGCTGAAGCTTCCGGACTATCCAGGTTATAGATGCCAGACTGAAATCGGGTGGAAGAAATAATCTTCATGTTCCGGTAAGGAGTGGATAATGGTAGATCCTGCGCAGTAACTGCCAAAAAAAGAAGAGACCATAAACCCGCAAACAGACTTTTTAATACCATGCTTAAAACTAAGATTTTCTGCTATATAGGATGCCAAATGGCAGATTTTACACAGGCTAACTGCCAGAAACGCATTGATTTGGAGTCTATTCGGCAAGGGTAACAGTAAGAAGGGGTGGGGTATGACAATTTTTCATTTAATCCGGGGATGGCATAATGATTGACAGATATAAGCCGATTATTAACCTGAAATCAATAGTTATGGGCAAAATAATAGGCATTGACCTTGGAACAACGAATAGCTGTGTGGCCGTTATGGAAGGTAACGAGCCGGTAGTGATAGCAAATGATGAAGGACGCAGAACGACCCCTTCCGTAGTGGCATTCCTGAAAAACGGGGAGCGCAAAGTGGGAGATCCCGCCAAGCGTCAGGCCATTACCAATCCGCAAAACACCATTACGAGCGTAAAGCGTTTTATGGGTCGCCGTCATGATGAAGTAACCGAAGAGATCAGCCACTGGAGCTACAAAGTAGCTAAAGGCGATAACAATACCGTACGTGTGGCGATCGACGATCGCCTGTACACTCCTCAGGAAATTTCCGCCATGATTCTCCAGAAA
>CAZTCS010000254.1:0-1739 GCA_964611995.1 uncultured Sediminibacterium sp.
CAGCTTACGGCTTGTAGCTTGAAGCCAAATTTCCCCGGACAGTACTGGCTACAAGCTGCAAGTTTTTTAAAAAGCATCCGATTGACCGGATGCTTTTTTAGTTTGTTAGCATCCGAGATTAATAGCTTGCAGCCTGTGGCTTGCTGCCTGTAGCTTTCTTCTTCAAGAAGAAAGCGCTGATCAAAGAAACTATTAGTCCTACGGGTAATATTTCCGTGTAGGTGATTAGGGCGTTGAAGAATGGGTTCTTGTACATTTCGTTGAACTTGGCTATTTCTGCTGTTTTTTTGGCCAGTTCTGCTGCGGTTGCGCCTGATTCTTTGGCTTTGGTCAGTGTTTCTTTGGCATATATTTCCGCGAAATCTGTAAATACGTAGAAATATTCGAACAGCCAGGTTACTACATAAAAGGTTGAAGTAATCAAAGCAATCAGCAACCCTATTTTAAATGCTTTGCCAAAGCTGATGAATCCGCTGTTGTATTTATCTCTATAGCTTTTTATCCCAACAAAAATGAAGATAAATGCCAGGATCATCGAGGCATAGCCATAGATCATTCCATTTTCGAAATCTCCTGTGTTTTTAAAGTACATGGTAGCGAGTACCATGAGCGCACTCACTATTAAACCACCAATGATGCCATTAATAAGGATTACTTTTTTCATGTAAGTTGTTTTTCGATTTAAAAGATTCTGCGCAAAATCGATCCAATTCGAATAATCGGGTTCATACTTTAGGGTGATTTTATACTTTTTAGTCCATTTTCACCCATTAGTACCTGCTTTCACGGAATTAAACCCAGCTTTTTTGCCTGATCAATAGCTTGCAACCTTTTACCCGCACTTAGTTTTTCGAATACGCTTGATAAATGAGTTTTAACCGTATTAGGCGAAACAAATAATCGTGATGCTATTTCCTTGTTGCTGCATCCCGATGCCATTAATTCCAAAACTTCTAACTCACGATTGCTTAGTCCCAGATCTTCTACCATTTTTTGATTACGGGCAAAGGGAGTATCGGGATCGCGGTAGATGATCTTTTCTTTAATGGAAATATGTTTTTTCGGTTGGGTAAGTTTTCGGGAGAGCCAGATACCGATTACCAGAAATAACACGGCTATGAATAGGGCATAAATGGTAAATGCATGCTCATACAAAAGATACCTGAGCTCCATCCACCTGAGCAAGGCCAGCAATACTGCCAGACAAAAACTATAGCCAATAATAAGTCGGTATTTTCTGATCATGAGAAACAGCCTTCCCCCTAAGATAATAACTAAGGGTTAAAGCTGAACGTGTCGCGTAGGATGGAACATAGATTTTCAAGATCTATCATGATAAATTTTGAAAATCATGAAAATCTGCGTTCTATTAATAGCGGATAGTGCATTAGCGGGAATCAACTATTTCATTAACCATCTCATTAAAAATTATCCCCCTTCATTTATTCCATCATTAGCAGAAAGCCCAAAACAAGCATCAATCAAGGCTTGTCCGAAGGACTCCTGTGGAGCAGCTAGAGGCTATTGTTGTCCGGTAGAAAAATACACTCCGCCCTGAAGTGCTTCAGCAACAATCATCTTGTCACAAATTGAAAACAGAACCCTTGCTTTTTTAATTGCTCGTAACTAAGGCAAAAGATATCATTATTCCATTATAGCAATGAGTAAAGCCGATCATGCTTCGGTTCAAAATTCAATATTACTCCTGGGCCGAATGGCCCCGTACCTGTTCCCAGACT
>CAZTCS010000255.1:0-1674 GCA_964611995.1 uncultured Sediminibacterium sp.
AATACCAACAATACGCAAAAGAAATGGTATCAAACCGTACTTACCAATCTCACTTTTTATGTACTCATAGCAATTATCGCTGGCATATTACTTGGCCATTATGCTCCGGGAACAGCCACCAAAACAGAGTGGATAGGAAAAACCTTTGTTGATATTATTAAACTTTTCATAGCGCCAATTATTTTCCTCACAATCGTATTGGGTATCAGCAGCATAGGAAATCTGAAAAAAGTAGGACGCATCGGCATTAAGTCGCTCATTTATTTTGAAATAGTTACAACGCTGGCACTTGGTATCGGTATTGTGGTTGCGTTGATAGCTCAACCCGGACATATTGATCGAAGCAACCTTGATTTACAGGACGCAAGTAAATTCACCAAACAGGCGGGCAGTAGTTTCGACTGGATACATTTCCTGAAGGCAAATCTTACATTACAGGTTTTATTATTTGCCATCATCGTTGGTATTATTTTCAACTATTCAAAACATCGATTAAAACTGATCCATTTTTTTGGACGCATTTCGCATTATGTTTTTACTGCCTTGAAATATGTTATGTATCTGGCCCCTTTGGGAGCATTTGGAGGCATGGCATATACGGTAGGTAAATTTGGCTTGCACACACTAGTACCACTGGCCAAACTGATGGCCTGTGTATACCTAACCATGTTCATCTTTATCTTTCTGGTACTGGGTAGCATTATGCGGTATTATGGGTTCAGGATAAGTACTTTCTTAAAATCTATAAAAGAAGAATTGTTGATTGTGCTTGGCACCTCATCATCAGAAGCTGCCCTACCATCTATTATGCGCAAACTGGAGAAAATGGGTTGCAGTAAATCAGTGGTTGGACTAGTTATACCAACAGGATATTCATTTAACCTGGATGGTACTTCCATCTATTTATCGATGGCCGCTATTTTTCTGGCACAGCTCTACAATATTCACCTTAGTCTGGGAGAATTACTAACCATATTGCTGATACTGATGCTTACTTCAAAAGGCGCAGCCGGTGTTACCGGAAGTGGGTTTATTGTATTGGCATCAACGCTTGCGGCCATTAAAACCATTCCGTTAGAAGGACTGGCCTTTTTACTCGGAGTAGATAAATTTATGAGTGAAGCCAGGGCTATAACCAATATCATAGGTAATGGAGTAGCTACCTTGGTAATAGCGAAAAGTGAGAAGGAATATGTTGAGACAGAGATTTGAGCTATGATGTACCAGTTTCGAGCTAAAAGACAGGAAAAAATACTGCGTTTCCACTCCGCTACAAGTCCGCTATAAGTCCGTTATAAGTCCGTTTGTTCTTTGGGATTCTTTCGGGACTCACTCGGGTTTCCTTCGGCACCCATTCTATGTATCTTATAGTGTAAAGAAGGGGATCCGTAGGGTACTTCAATAGATGCCAAAGGGAATGGCTGAAACATGTCTTAAGAATTGCCAATAAAATCAAAAGCTTACCAAAAGATGGAGCGAAGCAAGTACGGCACTACAACGAAAAAAAGTCAAATATCAGGATGGAGAATGAGGAAGTGGGGATTGGGGCGAGGTTGTCGATGGCTCTTATTTACTGGCGCAAATTTATCGGAACCACAATACATATCACCTGAAAATAACAACTAGTCGCTTGTAGTTATTACTAGCGTAAGCCAGAGGCATATAGCTCGTAGT
>CAZTCS010000256.1:0-1644 GCA_964611995.1 uncultured Sediminibacterium sp.
TAATGTACCAACACTCAATCAACATCTTCCTATTAAGGATGAATTATCCCGTATTCAGGTGCAGCAGTTGATTGAAAACTGTAAAAAGCATCATATTGAATTATATGGTTTAGGTCATCCTTTTCAGGGTATTGTACATGTTATTGGGCCAGAGCTGGGTGTTACACAACCGGGTACAACAATCGTATGTGGGGATAGTCATACTTCTACGCACGGAGCATTTGGTGCAATTGCATTTGGAATTGGTACCAGTGAAGTTGAAATGGTATTTGCTTCTCAGTGTCTTATGCAAAGCAAACCAAAACTGATGCGTATCAATATTGATGGCGAATTAAATAAAGGGGTGGTATCGAAAGATATCATTCTTTATATCATTTCAAAAATTTCAGCGAGCGGTGCAACGGGATATTTTGTGGAGTATGCAGGTTCAGCTATACGTGCTTTATCAATGGAAGCCCGAATGACTATATGCAATATGAGTATCGAAATGGGTGCTCGTGGCGGCATGATAGCACCTGATGAAGTTACTTTCGATTACATGAAAGGCAGACAATTCGCACCATCTGGCAGTCAGTGGGAAGCTAAGTTGGCCGAATGGAAAGAGCTGTATAGCGATCAGGATGCAAAATTTGATCATGAAATTAATATCGACGCGGCGGCCATAGAACCCATGATTACTTATGGCACAAATCCCGGTCTTGGTATCGCCATCAATGGATTCGTTCCTGTGGCTGAGAGTATTCCTGACGAAGGCGAAAGAAACAATATTATCAAGGCATTACAATATATGGGTCTTGAAAGTGGAAAATCTTTGCTTGGAATGCCTGTGCAACATGTATTTATCGGTAGCTGTACCAATTCAAGAATTGAAGACTTGCGCATGGTAGCATCTTTGATTAAAGGGCGAAAAAAACATGAACAGGTACAGGTAATGATTGTGCCAGGCTCACAACAGGTATCGAAACAGGTACAGGCAGAGGGACTGGATAAAGTTTTCAAAGAAGCGGGTTTTGAAATTCGACAGGCAGGATGCAGTGCTTGTTTGGGAATGAATGAAGATAAAATACCTGCAGGGGAATATTGTATCAGTACCAGTAATAGAAATTTTGAAGGGAGGCAAGGTGCTGGCGCAAGGACATTGCTGGCAAGCCCGCTAACTGCGGCTGCTGCGGCGATTACCGGAGTGGTAACGGATGTTAGAGAACTAATTTAAAGCCGCGAGCTTTGAGCAGATATTGCTTTGGCTCGTAACTCACAGCTCGTAACTCAAAGCTAGATAAATGAATAAGGTAACAACTATACAAAGCAGATTAGTTACCGTAACAATGGAAAACATTGATACGGATCAGATTATCCCGGCACGTTTTTTAAAAGCTACTACCAGAGATGGCTTCGGTAAAAATCTTTTTCGTGACTGGCGTTATACAAATGATGATGAACAACAACCCAAAGCAGCGTTTGTGTTGAACCAGTCGATGTATAGTGGCGATATTTTGGTGGCGGGTAAAAACTTTGGATGTGGCTCGTCAAGAGAGCATGCTGCTTGGGCAATTAAAGATTACGGGTTTACTGCGGTAGTGTCTAGTTTTTTTGCAGACATCTTCAAAAATAATGCATTGAATAATGGGTTGCTTCCTGTTACTG
>CAZTCS010000257.1:0-1623 GCA_964611995.1 uncultured Sediminibacterium sp.
TGGCTGTTAAGCTTAGCGTATAAAAACTTCTAGTAGCTAGTAGCTAGAGGCTAGCAGCTCCTAGTTGCTCCACGCTTACTTTACTGCAGCCCAATGGTAACCTCATTATCCCAGTTAGCACGAATATTCAGGGTTCTGGGGATGCTTACCACCCGTTCGGGTTGAACTTTTCTTTCAGATGAGAAAATTCCGGTATCCCATTTACCATTCTTATTGGCGTCATACAATATCCTTATATCATAAGCCCCTGGCTTAAATCTTTTGATGGTGAAATCGTTGGTATTAATGGGGTAAGATGCAAGCAATTCTTCATTTCTTACAATTTGTACAACAGGATTTTGCTTTGGGTCGAGATTCAAAAACCTGAAACGGATAGTTCCATATTCGGTTTCTTTTTTTGTTGTAAAAGTTAGTGTATCAGATTTTGGCAGGTCTACAGCATTGGTATCAGCACAAGATGCTTTCTCCAGCAGTAGCTTATAGACCGTATTTTCTTTCCAGGGATAATCAACAATCAATTTTTTTCGACTGGTATCTAACTGAATAGTATATCCTTTTATGGAAGTATAGTTACTATCGGTTAAGTGTATTTTGGTGGTATCAACCGAAAATAGTTTTCTGTTAAATAATAAAGGAAGATCACTTGTTAAATCCTGTTGACCATTATCCAATGCAGCAAGGTACCGCAATCTTTTGTCGTCACGCATTGCTATGGGCAAAACAGCGCTAGCGTCGTTAGATGATTTAATGTTTTTGGGAGATTGGATAAATGCATAAAATGTATCGATCGGTGTATTATTACTAACCGTTACCAGTGCATTTCTGAATGCAAATAGTTCAGTACTGTCAAAGACTTTATTGTAGCTATTTTTATTTACCACATAGGCGGCGAAATTTCCAGTCGGCAGATTTTGGAAACTAAATTCACCTTTGCCATTGAGACGGGTATAAAATCTTGGTTGTAATTTTTGAATGGCTGAGTCAGAAAGGTCACGATGCAGTACCACCCATAATGTGCTGTCTATTTTTCCACTTTGAGCTACAAATACTTTTCCGTTGTATGTATTGTAATCAATCGTTGGACCGGTAGAGAAAACATACCTGAAATTCCTGGCTATATTTCCTTCATTTACATCCTGAATAGCATTGCCAAAATCAATAGAATATGTTGTATTTGCTTCCAGCGAGTCACGAAAGCGTATGGTAACGTTTCTGAGTTTGTAATCAGCAAGGGGGGGTGATTTTAGTACCGGGGAATAAATCAGGTTTTCAAAAGGATTCTCCAGTTGTATAAACTCGTCAAAACTAAGTGTAATGTTTTTTGTTTTGACATTCACCGCTGAATCTTTGGGCATAGCAGTCACCAGTCTTGGAGGTAAACTATCTCTTGGTCCTCCGCTGGGAGGTACAATATTGGCACAGGAACTGGCTAGGGTTAGCATTGCAGTGTACAAAGCCAAAAATCCATATATGGTAAAATGTACGGTTCGTTTCATGAATGTTGCAAACTTACAGGCTTTCTGTGGAGCTATTGAAGCTTCTGATGAAAAATCATGTTAATCATCGCTTTCTTCATCCGGCTCATGTAAAACAACGGCCATTTCATTGGTTTTTACAAAGGAG
>CAZTCS010000258.1:0-1610 GCA_964611995.1 uncultured Sediminibacterium sp.
GGGTTTGTGGTAGGACATATAACCCCGGAAGCTTATGATGGCGGACTTATTGCCCTGGTTCAGGATGATGATATGATTGAAATTAATGTGGCGACTAAAACGATGACGCTCAAAATTGATGAATCAATTATAGCAGAAAGAAAAAATCAATGGAAACAACCTTTTTTAAATGCACGTAAGGGCGTATTGTTTAAATACGCTCAGGTAGTAAAAGATGCATCAGAAGGTTGTGTAACAGATGAACTGTAATGAATAAACTTTATAACTGAAACAAAATGGAAGCAGTTGAATTGGTAAAAGAACCTGCAATACAAACGCCCATCGCCACACTTAGTGGATCACAGGCAGTATTGGAAGCATTGATTGCAGAAGAAGTAGATTCTGTTTTCGGGTATCCTGGTGGAGCTATAATGCCTATATATGATGCATTATACGACTACCATGAAAAGTTAAAACATGTGCTGGTCAGACATGAGCAGGGAGGTATACATGCAGCACAAGGTTATGCACGTTCTTCTGGTAAAGTAGGTGTGGTGTTTGCAACCAGTGGACCTGGAGCTACTAACCTCGTAACTGGTTTAGCCGATGCACAGATAGATAGTACACCGTTAGTTTGTATTACGGGTCAGGTATTTGCGCATCTGCTGGGCACTGATGCCTTTCAGGAAACAGATGTGATAAATATTCCAGATTACCGATGCGGAAGAAATTCCTGAAGTATTGGCAAAAGCATTTTATATCGCAAAAAGTGGCAGACCCGGGCCAGTACTGATTGATATTACCAAAAATGCCCAGTTGCAAAAATTTGATTATAAAGGTTATTGCAAGTGTAACCATATTAGGAGCTATAGGCCAAAGCCAATTGTAAGAAATGAATTTATCGAAGAAGCAGCTCAACTAATCAATGCTGCTGAAAAACCATTCGTTGTATTTGGTCAGGGAGTGATACTCGGGAAAGCGGAAAAGGAATTCAAATGCTTTATTGAAAAATCCGGAATCCCTGCTGCATGGACGATCCTCGGGCTTAGTGCCCTTCCTTCAGATCATCCTTTAAATATGGGCATGCTGGGAATGCATGGCAACTATGGTCCTAATGTCATGACAAACGAATGTGATGTGCTTATTGCTATTGGGATGCGTTTCGATGACCGTGTTACAGGCAGACTAGATAAATATGCTAAACAGGCAAAGATTATACACCTGGATATTGACCCTTCTGAAATTGATAAGAATGTAAAAGCTACGGTTGGTGTATGGGGTGATTGTAAAGAAACGCTGCCCCTGCTTACCAGGCTAATACAGGCAAAAGTGTATCCGCAATGGGTAGAGAAATTCAAGTCATATCAGCAGGAAGAAGAAACACAGGTCATTTTTGATGAATTGCATCCAGATACAGAGCAAATGACAATGGGGGAAACAATTAGAGTGTTGAATGAATTAACTGGTGGAGATGCTATCGTTGTTACAGATGTTGGCCAGCATCAAATGGTAACATGCAGATATGCCCGGTTTAATGAAACGAGGAGCAATATTACTTCTGGTGGCTTGGGAACCATGGGTTTTGCGCTACCTGCAGCCATAGGAGCAAAATTTGGCGCGCCTTCCCGTAC
>CAZTCS010000259.1:0-833 GCA_964611995.1 uncultured Sediminibacterium sp.
GCAAAGAAAATGAATTATTAGCTTAGATATTCAACAGAATGTTAACAAAATATTGTCAGAGTGGGCATTTTCAAACATTTGTCTAATCTTAGCCTGCTTTTTCCTGATAAACCCTCTTTTTTAGGCAGATTTTAATCAGTTACAACGAAAAATCACCCGTATTCCCAAATAGGTAAACCCATTTCAGGTATCAACTGTAATTTTGTACCGATGGAACAGTTTACGCTTAATAGGATAGAAGATGCCATTTTAGACATCCGTGAGGGGAAAATGGTGATTGTAGTGGATGATGAAGACCGTGAAAATGAAGGCGATTTCATTATTGCGGCCCGACACGCTACCCCAGGTGTTATCAATTTTATGAGTAAAGAGGGACGAGGCCTTATTTGTGCCGCTTTAACAGAAGAACGTTGCAAAGAACTGGAATTATCACCCATGGTAAGTTCCAATACCTCTCTCCACGAAACGGCGTTTACTGTTTCCGTAGACCTGATTGGTCAGGGTACAACTACCGGCATTTCTGCTCACGACCGTTCAAAAACAATCATGGCATTGATCAATCCGGATACCAAAGCGGCAGAATTAGGACGCCCCGGACATATATTCCCCCTCAGAGCCAAGGATGGTGGTGTATTGCGTAGAGCAGGACATACCGAAGCTACGGTTGACCTTGCCAGGCTCGCCGGACTTGAACCTGCAGGTGTTTTGGTGGAAGTGATGAATGAAGATGGTACCATGGCCAGATTGCCACAGTTGATGGAAATTGCTGCAAAATTCGGACTGAAAATTATTTCTATCAAAGACCTGATAGACTACCGAATGAAGCGCGATTC
>CAZTCS010000259.1:875-1606 GCA_964611995.1 uncultured Sediminibacterium sp.
ACGGGCAGTTTGATCTGATAGCTTTCAAAGAAAAAACAACCGGTGCAGAGCACCTGGCATTGGTAAAAGGTGAATGGAAATCTGATGAAGCAGTACTTACCCGTGTGCATAGCAGTTGCTTTACCGGTGATATTCTGGGTAGTTTCAGATGCGATTGCGGTGAGCAATTGCAGAAGGCCATGAAAATGGTAGAAGCTGAAGGTAAAGGAGTGATATTGTACATGAACCAGGAAGGACGCGGAATTGGTTTGATCAATAAATTAAAAGCCTATAAACTGCAAGAGGAGGGGATGGATACTGTTGAAGCGAACCTGCATTTGGGTTTTGGCATGGATGAGCGTGATTATGGTGTAGGAGCCCAGATACTACGTAGACTCGGTATCTCAAAACTCAAACTAATGAGTAACAACCCTCGCAAACGAGCGGGACTCAAAGGTTACGGACTTGAAATAGTAGATATCGTTCCCATCAAAATAGCCCCCAATCCGCACAACGAAAAATACCTCAAGACAAAAAGAGATAAGTTAGGTCATGAGATATTGGAGGAAGATGTTTGATTTTTGAATTTATGATCTTTGATTTTTTGAATTAAAATCAAAGATCATAAATTCAAAAATCCCTATCTACGGGGTCCATGGCTGTTGTATTCCTGTTCCTCTTTTTCGTGCTCTTTGTCGTAGGCCCTGATGATGGCTTTAACGAGGCGGTGACGAACTACATCTTCCTCATTT
>CAZTCS010000260.1:0-450 GCA_964611995.1 uncultured Sediminibacterium sp.
TTATGATATCCCATATTATATGGTAAACGACAAACAATATGTTTGTTTGAATTACCATGATTACAATAATAAGATCAATATTGAGTCACAACCCTTTACCACTGTTGCATTAAATGAAAGCGACAATAATCGTTTTTCCTATAAAGTTACCCAGCTTCCACAAATCAGGAACAGCAATTATACGGTTAAGCAATTACTATTCGATTATCAAAACAAGGAATACAAATTCAATGTAATGCTGGATAAACAGGTGCAGAAAATTTTCAACAACTATCCTGTTGTAGATTATGCATCACAATTCAGCATTCCGCTTAGTCAAACAACTTACAACTCGCTCGTTCCTTTGTTAAAAGACGCTGTTCAGGGAATGAATCAACAAAAAGGTGTTGATTACCTCATGCATTTTACCAGATCGGCTTTTCTTTTTGAAACTGATACCAAAGCTTATGG
>CAZTCS010000260.1:495-763 GCA_964611995.1 uncultured Sediminibacterium sp.
CTTTTCTATGAATACAGTGATTGTGAAGATCGTTCTGCTTTTTTCTTCTTCCTGGTGAAAGAGATTTATAATTTACCAATGATTGTTTTATCCTACCCTACACATATTACAGTAGCCGTACAATTCGACAAACCCGTGGGCACCCCAATAGTATATAATGGTGAACCATACTGGGTTTGTGAACCTACCCCTCAAAAGAAAGACTTAAAAATCGGACAACTACTGCCTTCTCTCAAAAAGCAGGCATTCGAGGTGGTTTATGCTTATA
>CAZTCS010000260.1:773-1603 GCA_964611995.1 uncultured Sediminibacterium sp.
CCGTTATAGCTTTATTTCCTTTTATCCTTTCTCTTTTATTTTCGGGTAAAAATATTTTTTACCTTTTTGTCTGATATGGTTTTGGCTAACCGTTATGTTAGCATAAATCAATCATTTAATTCTTAAAACAACAGCTATGAGCAATTTTATGTTTCTATTTCGCGGTGGTCTTGACCCATTCACTGCATCTCCGGAAGCTATGCAACAAAACATGGAAAAATGGTTTGCCTGGGTAGGAGAATTAAAAGCATCTGGTACTTATGTTGCAGGTGAGGCACTTATGCCTACCGGCAAAACATTGCATAAGGACCATGTTATTACCGATGGACCCTATATGGAAAGCAAAGAAATGGTAGGCGGTTTTTTTGTGGTAAAAGCAGATAGTCTTGAAGCTGCCATTGAAATCGCCAAAGGATGCCCTGACCTGGAACTTGGTGGTTCCGTTGAAGTTCGTGATGTAGTAGTATTCGGATGAGCACACCCGCACAGCATACAGAACAACTGATCGACCATCTTTTCCGACACCAGTCGGGAAAGATGGTTGCTGTATTGAGCCATATCGTTGGTCTTGAACAAATACACCTTGTTGAAGACCTCGTACAGGACAGCTTTGTTGGCGCCCTTCAGCACTGGAAGCTAAAGGGTATCCCGGAAGATCCGGCAGCCTGGCTTATGAAAGTAGCTAAAAACAAAGCCGTCGATCTGCTCAGAAGGGTTCATTATCACTCACGCTATGTACAATCACAGGCTGATTTTAATCCTGATAACGAAGTGGCTGTATTCTTTCATGAAAAAGAAATTAGCGACAGTGAGCTTAGAATGATGTTTGC
>CAZTCS010000261.1:0-367 GCA_964611995.1 uncultured Sediminibacterium sp.
AAAGTACCCCAGATTACTGCTACCAACCTGAACAGTGTAAGGGCTATTTTACCAAAGCCGCCTCCAAATTTCCAGCCCCAGGCCATTCCTTCATTTTCTACGAAATGTAACCTGAACCAGTCGCCCAGCACTTTATGCTCTTCTCCGGCATAATAATTCAGTTTGATATAAAATTTCAATGCCTGATCGGCTACAATGATGGCGAGGATCAATAAAAACAACTGTTTTCCTTTCACTTACTGGTAAATTTATACTGTCGCAAAGATAGGGGCTGAACCAACAAATCCGGTATTCACCAAAAGGTTGGTTTGTTAAATCCATTATTTACTCCTCCACATATACCCTTTTAACCCGCTGACTAATGCCG
>CAZTCS010000261.1:427-1567 GCA_964611995.1 uncultured Sediminibacterium sp.
CTGAACGCCAAATACTTCCACTTCATCACCTTCCAGCGCATCCGGGATATCTGTTACATCTATCATGGTCATATCCATACATACATTGCCCACAACAGGTGCTTTTTTACCCTTCAGCATCATATATCCCTGGCCATTCCCCAGGCTACGGCTATAACCATCGGCATAACCAATTCTCACAGTAGCAACCCTGCTACTGCGACTAAGAACACCTTTTCTATTATAACCAACAGTTTCTCCCATTGGCACTGTTCGAATCTGTGCAATGGTTGTCTTAAGTGTTACAACCGTTTGTAATGCTAACTGATGCTGATTGGCACTATCAACCCCATATAATCCAATCCCTAGTCTTACCATGTCGAACTGGTAATCTGGATGTCTGAATATTCCTGCTGAATTGGCTATATGCCTGATAAACGAATAGCCTAATTCCTTTTGCATCACAGACACTGCTGTGTTAAACCGGCGAACCTGCTCATGTGTAAAGTCATCGAGAGAAAAGTCTTCACTGGCTGCCAGATGACTCAATACCGACTTTGCAACCATAGTTCCCTGTTGTTTCATTAGCATGGCTAAATCCTTCGCTTCTGCTATTTCAAAACCCAACCGGTTCATCCCCGTGTTAAATTTGATATGTACCGGGTATTGGGTGATGGCTTGTTTATGTAAGAATTGATGAAAAGCATGATAAATTCCAAAAGAATATATTTCCGGTTCCAGGTCGTATTGAATCATGGCATCAAAACCTGCTTCATCTACATTCATTACCATAATGGGCATGCTTATACCAGCTTTCCTTAGTTCAACCCCCTCATCGGCATAAGCTACTGCCAGGTAATCTACTTTATGAAATTGTAATATCCTGGCTACTTCAGCGGTTCCACTACCATAGCTAAACGCTTTTACCATGGCCATGATACGTGTACTTGGCGCTAATTTTTGCTGATAGGCTTTCAGGTTATGTACCATCGCTGTAAGGTTAACTTCCATGACGGTTTGGTGTACTTTTTGTTCGAGCCACTGACTAATTCGTTCGAAAGAAAACACCCTCGCTCCCTTCAACAAAATATATTCATCCCTGAATTGATTCAAAGAAGCATGTTGCAGAAAATCTTCCGTTGATTCGTACAATATCACTTC
>CAZTCS010000262.1:0-1559 GCA_964611995.1 uncultured Sediminibacterium sp.
GTCTATAAGTAATGCCTTGATCCGTGTTCCGGATGCATATACAGCATTTGCCACTCTGCTAACAAAATACCAGGAGTTAATGACCCAGCAATTAACAGGTATACAGGAGCCTAGTTATATTGCTAAGTCTGCCACAATTGGAGAACAAGTATTTATAGGTGCATTTGCACATATTGGTGAGCATGTTAAAATTGGCAAACAGGTAAAAATATTCCCTGGTGTTGTATTAGGTAATAATGTTCAGGTGGGAGACTATAGTATTTTACACGCAGGCGTAAAAGTTTACCATGATTGTACCATCGCAGACCATGTAGTGATTCATGCAGGCGCTGTTATAGGGAGTGATGGCTTTGGTTTTGCCCCACAAGGAGATGGCACTTTTAAAAAAGTGCCACAAATAGGCAATGTAGTGGTAGAAAGTCATGTTGAAATTGGTGCAAATGCTACTATCGACAGGGCTACTATGGGTTCAACTATTATTCGCACCGGAGCCAAACTCGATAATCTGGTTCAGATAGCACATAATGTAGAAGTTGGAACCAATACGGTTATTGCAGCCCAGACTGGAATTAGTGGAAGTACTAAAATTGGCAAATCAGTAATGATTGGCGGCCAAACAGGTATTGCAGGTCACTTAACCATAGCTGATGGCAGTAAAATCAATGGACAGAGTGGGATTACAAAAAATATCAAAGAACCTAACAGAACGCTAACCGGCACCCCTGCCGATGATTTCACCCGTTCTTTACGTGCTCAGGCACACTTAAGAAACCTTCCAGACCTTGAAAAAAGGGTTAAAGAACTCGAAAAACTGGTGGAACAGCTTATTGCCGATCGTGTAAATGCCTCCTGAATGGCTGATTAACCGCCCTTAAATCTTATTTTTGCACTATATTCTCTATCAAGGGGTTGTAGAAAAAGCTATCCCCTTAACAGGATTTGATTGATTTTCAGGAAAAAAAAGCAGCATGGACAATAATTTTAATCCCGACAAGCAACATACCCTTAATAGTGCCATTAGCATCAGTGGTACTGGTTTACATACTGGCGTTTTAGTTGATATGACTCTCAAACCAGCCAACCCCGGCTTTGGTATCCAGTTTCAGCGTGTGGATTTGCCAGGACAACCCATTATTAAAGCAGATTGCGATCTGGTTACAGATACAAGCCGCGGTACTACCTTACAAATAGGGGATGCAAAAGTGAGTACAGTTGAGCATGTATTGGCAGCATTAGTAGGTATGGGAGTAGACAATGTGCTGATTGAATTGAATGGGCCTGAAATTCCAATCATGGATGGTAGTTCTGCACCATTTATAGAATTAATTGCTAAAACAGGTGTATTGCAACAAGAAGCTGCAAAAGCATGGTATAGCCTTGATGAAAATATTTATCATTACGATGATGCCAAGCGAGTGGAAATGGTTGCCTTACCCGCTCTGGATTATCAGATTACCACTCTAATTGATTTTAATAGTCCGGTACTTGGCACACAACACGCAGGTCTAAAAACGATTAAAGATTTCAAAACAGAAATCGCTCCTTGTCGTACTTTCTGT